>JAFGPE010000151.1 GCA_016926055.1 Candidatus Woesearchaeota archaeon
TCCAGACTTTTGTTCTGCTTCAGCCATACCTGGTAGCTTCGTATCCAGAGACAAAGCTAAGAATGCATGGTGCGATTCCAAGAGCGGCTCTGGTAGCTCTGGCAAGAAGTGTTATCGTTGTGAGGGAGGTGAGTGGAATGGCTTTACTGACAACAGAGTGGCTTGTGTTTATGATGACTGCAGTGGAGATGCCAAATGCAAGGACAGCCAGGCACTAACTTATGAGGCAGAGAAGTATGAAGCAGTATTGACTAAGTATTGTAATGATCCCCGAGGATATAATTACGTATGCATGAAGTGCAAACCAGGTTATCATTGGGTTAATAATAATTGTGTTCTTTCGGGACCCGGACAGTGTCCGTCTGGCTCAACATGGTATGGAATGCTCAATACATGTGTATTCACTTGTAGGCCTGATGGAAGCACCAATTGCGCGCCCTGTCTTGTTACTTCTACTAATACTGCAGGTAAATGTGCAGGTAATGTTTGCAGGAATATAAATGGAGTTGTAGATGGAAATCTGGCTGAATCTAGGGTAATGCAATATTATATGAATGATGGTTGGGGATCTCTTAATAGTAATGGTTATTATTGTTTTGGGCAAACCTTGAGCCCCCAAAAATGTTTCAATGCAAACGGAGTACCTTTCAATGTAGGGACTCTTAAACCATCTGACCCTTCAATTCTCTGTGTTTCCGGTGGTTTACAGGGCGTGAAATATTCGTCCACAGAATATTTGTGCAATTCAGCTGGTAACAATCAGGTGGTTTACAATATTGCCGGCAAGAGCTTCAAGTGCAGCTGCTCTGGAACAACATGTGCATGGAGTGAGTATGCAACAGATGGATGCAATGGAGAAGGAGAATTCTGCTTTGAACCTGATTTCGATGCCTTGGGTCCAGAAGACGGCCCAGCAGCTATGGGTGATGTCACGCATGTTGAGGCTGAAGATTCTGCTTGCGAGTTTGAGTACTGGTGTTATAGATGTAACATTCCTGGTACTAGCTTCTATGCTGACAATGGCGATTTTATCTGTGAATTTGCCACCTGTGCAGATGGATGTCCTGAAGGAACGTCTGTGTGTTCAAGCAACCAGCCAGAGAGTTCAGCTTGTGTGTCTGACCCATATTGTGCTGCGGCTTGCAGAACTAAGTGTTGGTGCAAATCAAACACTGGCGGTTGCGCCATAGGCCTCCCTGCAGAGTCATCATATGACCCCTGCTCCATATGCGGCACAAGGATGTGGCCGTTCAAGCCATGTACTCTGGAGGAATGCAGGGCGCTTGGAGAATGCAAGTTCACTTCTTGGGCTGCAGGCTTGGTTACGAAGTGCGAGGGAATATAGCATTCTTTAATTGTAAAACCAAAAAATATTTATACAATAAAAACAAAGACATTTAAGATGGTTTCAATGAGGTATTGGCTGATAATCATTTGCATCATTCTTTTGTGTTTTACTGCCTGCAGCTCAGGCAAAGCAGGAGAAACCTGTTCATATGGCCAGTTTAGATATAATGGCGTTTGCATAACGCCTCTGAAGCCAACTGGTTCAGATTGTAAGTGGAAAACAATATAGTGGCTGAGTTTCCCTAAATATTTATAAACAACCTCCTATTCTAGCCGTCCATGCATCTATTATCGCTTGAGGACTTCGGGCCGAAGGTATTGAATGATGTGTTGATATTATCTGCAGATATAAAGAAGAATCCAGCCAGATACAGTAACGCTTTGAAGGGAAAAACACTCCTTATGTTTTTTGAAAAGCCCTCTTTGAGAACAAGGCTTTCTTTCGAGGTTGCAATGACCCAGCTGGGTGGCCATGCGATCTTCTACTCAATAAAGGATTCTCCGTTGGGAAAGAAGGAAACAATAGGGGACACTGCAAAGTGCGCTTCGAGGTATGTCAACATCATAATGGCTCGCCTCCTGAAGAGCTCAGATATGAAGGCGTTTGCTGAAGCGTCGGATGTTCCCTGCATCAACGCCCTTGACAACCTGGAGCATCCCTGCCAGATAATTGCTGACCTTCTCACGATAAAGGAAAAGAAAGGAAAATTAAAGGGATTGAAGCTTGCTTACGTCGGGGACTGCAACAATAATGTGACTAATTCGCTGATGCTAGGTTGTGCAATGACAGGAATGGATATTTCAGTAGCAGGTCCGGACAGTTCTGAAACAATGATAAATGAGAATGTTTTTAAAAGAGCAAAAAAATATGCGAAAGACTCAGGAGTCAGTGTGGAAAAGACAGCCGAGGCTGCAGTAAAAGGGGCTGACGTTGTTTACACAGATTCATGGATGTCATATCATATTGCTGAAGAACAGAAGAAAGAAAGAATAAAGCTTTTAATGCCGTTCCAAGTCAATTCAAAACTAATGAAACACGCGAAGAATGACGCAATCTTCATGAACTGCTTGCCTGCACTTCGCGGAATGGAGCAGACAGCAGAGGTAATAGATGGCAAACAGAGCGTTGTCTTCGACCAGGCAGAGAATAGATTGCACACAGAGAAGGCCATTCTAATCAAGTTGCTTGAGAATTGAAGCTCACCAGGGGCAGATTCCTTTTTCTTTTAATGCTGCAGTAATTTCGTTCTTCATCTTTGTTGCAGCACCTATGATTGCTTTCTCGAATTCTGATTCTGATACGCTGTCGTCCTTGTACGGGAAAATTAATCCACGGGAAGAGTTTATTATTGCACCATATCCGTCCTTATTGAAGCAAGGCAATATGTCTTTAGCTGTTCCGCCCTGCGCCCCGAATCCAGGCACGAGAAAGATGTTTTTTGGCATAATTCTTCTCAGGACTTCCGCCTCTTTCGGGTATGTTGCGCCAACCACTGCACCGACAGGGGAGTATCCTCTTTCTCCTTCTAACCCCTTACCCAATTCCGCCACGTTCTCTGCCACAATCTCGTACACTTTCTTCCCTCCTGCCATCAGGTCCTGCAGCTCTCCTGATGACCTGTTGGATGTCTTGACTAAGACAAATATCCCCTTGTTGCTCTTTTTGCAGTCCTCGATGAATGGCTTTATTCCGTCGCTGCCAAGGTACGGCGTCACTGTAAGAAGGTCAGCATTAAACGCCCTCTCGCTGATTCCTGAGATGCTGTTTTCTGCAAGATATCCTCCTGAGTAAGCTTGCGCTGTTGTGCCGATATCATTTCTCTTGCCGTCAACAATTACAATCATTCCCTTTGACTTTGCATAGTTTATTGTTTCTATCAGGGCCTTTATTCCCTCTATTCCTGCCTGTTCGTAAAAGGCTGACTGCGGCTTTACAATTCCTATTATCCCTGACGCTAGGTCAATTATCCTCTTGTTAAATTCAAGGTATGAGCAGGCAACCGCTCTTAAACCAGTGTGCTGTTTTTTAATTGGCTCAGTAATGAATCTTGGTATTGATTCAAATCTCGGGTCAAGGCCCATAACAGTAGCATTCTTCTTCTCATCAATCTTGTCAAGAATCATGTCAGCCATATTCATAATCATCACCTTCCTGAACGGTTATATTGTTTATTTATAAATATTTTCACAGCCAACAATTTTAACCAAAGATTTAAAAACTCCTTGTGTTCCTTCAAGAGCATGGATTATTTCGAGGAAGAAGTAAAAGCTAAGATAAAGGAAGCAGTTCAAATAGATGATGTTAGGCTAGAGATTCCTCCCGATTCAAGGATGGGTGACTATGCCTTTCCATGTTTTGCTCTCGCCAAAACAATGAAGAAAAATCCTGTTGAGATTGCAAAGTGGCTCAAGGAGCTGATGCATGCCGGAGGA
>JAFGPE010000152.1 GCA_016926055.1 Candidatus Woesearchaeota archaeon
ATTTTTCGCAAAAACAGATTAATGACTGCCTGGTTAATAATCATCTGATTTACCGTACTTTTCATTTTTTTTCATTCTACCCAAAGAAAAGATAATCTTGTTTGTCATGAAAACAAGTGCTCCGAAAGCCACGTTATAGCCCACAGGTATCGCCAAGGTATTGGCAAGTATCATCGGTCCTATACGATATATTGCGCGTTTCGTCTTACCCCACCATTCGTGCCTAAACTTCTTGTACAGACTCACAAGCCCTTTCCTGTCAACTGTATTCTCGATAATTGTTTGTGCAGCAATGTTATATGGCACAAAACAACCCCCTATAATCGCTGCCCTTGCAGCATAGTCGCCTGCATTGTCTGAGACATAGGATACTGTCTTCTCGAGGGAACCAGTACTCGCATAGACTGCAGGCAGCCTTTTTACTGGCACATACCTCTCCATCTCCTTCCAGCCATACTGGAGCACAGGAGTCATAGCTGTCCCTGCAACAGCATTCCTGGTTATATCCTCCAAAGTAGTTTTCCTGCCCTGGATCCTGTTAACAATGGCTCCTCCGAGAGGGTATGCAATGCCATTTAAAAACCCGTTAAGGCCGAAATTTGCTGTACCGAAAGTAAGGGTTGTTGCAAGTATCGCTGCAAGCCCTGTCTTCTTTAGAGCCCGTTTTAATCCCATACTTGCCACTGCATAATGGTTTCATTTTTAAATTGTTGTCCTCCTCTTAAGGATTACAATAGAAAAAAATAAATACCCTGAATGATTACTCCAGCTTATGTATGGTGTTTTGGAAAAAATAGGGCTGACAAAGAATCAAACAACCATCTATGTTGCCCTTCTGAAACTGGGAATAACAAGCGCCCAGAACGTTATAAAAGAGTCCGGCCTCCATCGCTCAAGAGTGTACGATGGACTGGAAAGACTGCAGGAGATGGGTCTTGTCAGCAGCGTCGTGAAGGACTTCAGAAAATATTTTCAGGCAGTTGAACCGGAAAAGCTGCTTGATTTTATCGATGAGAAGAAGGAGGCTATCCGGAAGATACTGCCTGAACTGAAGAAGCTTGAGGGAATGAAAAAAGAGGAAATTAACGCCTCAATCTACAAGGGCAAGGAAGGGTTAAAAACAATCCATTCGGAGATGCTGAAGGAGGGAAAAGATATCCGTGTTCTTGGCGGCAAGGGGTTGATCTTTTCCGAGCTGGAATATTTCATCCCAAATTTTGAAAAGAAAAGAGTAAGGAGGAAGATGAAATGGATTCCCCTGTGGGACAACGAAAAGGCAAAAGAGAGCAATGCAAACAGGAAACTTGTAGAAGGAAAGCTGCTGCCAAAAGGATTTGACTCAAGAGGTGTTGTCAACATATTCGGAAACAAGGTTGCAATTGTGCTATGGAAGGAGATGTATCCCACCGGCTTCATGATAGATAACAAGGACATAGCTGATTCATTCAGGAAGTGGTTTAGCCTGATATATGAAAAGATATAACAATAATATTTATAAACGAATCTAGAACTCGAATAACATATGCCGCGGTGGCACAACCTGGTTTATGCCGAGCTTACGGCGCTCGCCTACAGGACAATGCGCTGGCCTTGAGAGCCAGTTCCCTTCGGGGTCTCCCAGTTCAAATCTGGGCCGCGGCGCATTTTTCTTAATCAAACCAAAATGCATATAAGTAAGCATTACTTACCTTATCTCAGGTGATGCAAATGAGCGATATAGCGGTAATGTCTTCAAAAGGGCAGATTGTTGTACCAAAAAGCCTCAGAGATGAACTTGGAATAGATGCCGGCACGACTTTTGCAGTCTTTGGTCAGGATGACGCACTTATTTTTAAGAAAATCAACATGCCAAACGCAAAGGAAGCATTTGATAAGCTGAGCAAATGGGGGCAAAAGCTTGCAAAAGAAAAGGGCTGGAAAGAGAAAGATATTATGAAAAAAATACATCAAGGCAGAGGCATAGCTGATGCTTAGGGTTGTGCTTGATACGAATATTTATGTTTCAGGAGTCTTCTGGAGAGGCAGCTCAAATCAGATACTCGAAAGGGCTGCAGATGGCGATATTTGTGTTTTTGTCTCCACTGAAATCATTGAGGAATTGAAACGAGTGCTAAAGAGAGACTTTGAATTAAAAGAGAATGACATTGAGGAGATTGAAAACACCATACTATCAATCGCGAAGATGGTGAAATCCTCGGAGAAGGTAGACCTCGTTGAGGAAGATCCTGACGATAACAAAATAATTGAGTGCGCAATTGCTTCTAATTCTGACTATATAATCACAAAAGACAAACATTTGCTGCGAATAAAGCAATTCAGGAATATCAGAATACTCTCACCTGACGAGTTCAAGTGATGTTTAATAATTACAAACGCTCCAACTGGGCCGCGGCGCATTTTTCTTAAGTTAAATAATTCACTCCCATCAACGCCACCCCTGCCGCAACCATTCCCCCATACACGAGCTTATTCCAGCTGAGAATCTTTATGCCGTCAAAATTTCCAAACGGAATCATATTAAATAGTCCAATCCATGCATTTATCATGAAGCCGTATCCCGATATCGTCGTTATTGCAGAATTAACATTAAGAAGCTTGAAGATTAGAAAAATGATTGCCAATAAGAAATTTATCGATGGACCCATCATAGATATTATTCCGTATCTTTTCTTTGTCAGATGGCCATGGATGAGAACAGCGCCAGGTGCTACAAAGACAAAGCCGAATAAGGATATTATCACAGCCATGAAAAGCATCCTGTCATCAGAGCGAAACTCTGCAAGGCAGCCGTACTTCTGGGCAAGGATTTTGTGTCCCATTTCATGCAGCAGGAATCCAAGACCGACTGTAAATGCAGACATGAGGAAAACTACAGCGAAGCTTTTCGTGAAACTAATCCCTGCACTGGCCATTGTGAAAGCCAATGATATGAATATCCATGACTTCAACAAGTCCTTTATCTCGAACTCTGAGGTTGTGAGCCAGGGAAATGTTTTGCTTCGATAAGTTCTATACATAAAATGATGTACTTCAGAGCTTGTATTTAAGTGTTTTTACCGAAAGATTTTTATAAATTGCATCAACCACCTGAGCAAAATGTTCAAGCCATATGGATGGAACGGAAAGGAATACATTGCATCAGGCTCTGATAATGAAGGCAAGTGGCATAGTGCTACCGACACAACACCAAAGACCGCAAAAAGACATCTTGAAGGGATTGTCAGTGGTCCTGTGGAAATAAGTGTATCCGGTTTAGTCTAATATTCCTGCTGCTTCTCAATTGTATCCCACAACAGCGCAATAAATCTGTCTATCAAAGGCTGGTGATGCTCATGCAGCGTCCCTGCCCTGACAACTATTTCTTTCCTCAAGCCATCCCTGAGCTTGGTGTACCTGCTCTTCACGCCTGCCTGCCTCATTGCAGAGAAAGACAGCAACAAAAAGATGTATTGCCATTCCAGCTGACTTACTCCAAAACGAAGCTCGAATTCTCTTTTCAATGCATGAAGCGTATGAGGGTCAAGGCCTATCTCCTCTGCCTTATCAAAGAATTTCTTCTCATATGGACCATAGAAGTCTGGAAAATTCTTGTCAATCCACTCCCTCATCTGCAAGAGTTTCATAACATAAGCTGGATCTGTCTGTTCCATAAACACCTCTTTATTAAAGGAGAATTGGTATCCTAGTATTTAAATTTTATCGGCTCTTATGAAACCCTCTGAGAATTTTCGATAGTTATTTATAGTAGTTCTCGTCGATAAACAGTATGTTCAAACACAGTTTACA
>JAFGPE010000153.1 GCA_016926055.1 Candidatus Woesearchaeota archaeon
TAAGCATTTTTGTTTTTGGATGCAGCAAATATCATTATAGCGATAAACAATATTCTCCTGAAAAGAGCAGAAGAGCTGGGCGAATATTGGGATTTATGTGGTATAAGGAAGTTGGCTATGCAGAATTCTTTTTAAAAGCGATGGAACAATTCTGGATTATTCCTGTGCTTTTGGCATAGATTCGTCTGTAAATCAGAGTACACTTGCGACATGGAAACAGCGAAATAAAATTATAGTTGAAAAAAATTAATAACAAAAAATAAAATCATCAATTATTGTCTTTCTTTTAGTAAAGTCTCCACGACCTCTGGATTTGACAAGGTTGTAATATTGCCAACATCTAAGCCGCCCTCTGCAATTACCTTAAGGATTCTTCTCATTATCTTGCCGCTCCTCGTCTTTGGCAATCCATCTGCAAACTGCAGCTTATCAGGCTTTGCTATTGGGCCAATCTCTTTTGCGACATGCTTCCTCAACTCGTCCTTTAATGCATCACTTTTCTCAATGCCTTTTTTCAATGTGACGAAAGCATACAATGCTTGGCCCTTTATCTGGTGGGGCATCGGTACAACTGCCGCCTCGGCAACATTCGGGTGGCTTACCAGTGCGCTCTCAACCTCTGCAGTTCCAAGACGATGACCAGATATGTTGATTACATCATCAATCCTTCCCATAAGCCAATAGTCCCCATCCTCGTCAATTTTTGCGCCGTCTCCTGTGAAGTACATTCCCTTGACTCTTGAGAAGTAAGTCTGCACAAACCTCTCATGGTGGCCATAAACCGTTCTCATCATCCCGGGCCATGGCTTTTTTATCACAAGATAGCCGCCTTCATTCTTATTGGCAGGAGTTCCATCCTCCCTCAATACAACAGGATCCACTCCAAAGAAAGGCCTGGATGCAGAGCCCGGCTTTAATGTCATTGCTCCAGGCAAGGGCGTTATCAAAACACCTCCTGTCTCTGTCTGCCACCATGTGTCGACAATCGGGCATCTCTTCTCACCGACAACCTCATAATACCACATCCATGCCTCAGGATTAATTGGTTCGCCAACTGAGCCAAGAAGCCTTAAGCTGCTCAAGTCGTGCTTCTTCACCCAGTCATTTCCATAACTTGCAATTGCCCGTATTGCAGTCGGTGCAGTATAGAATATGTTAACCTTGAACTTTTCACATATGTGCCAAAATCTATCGGGCTCGGGGTATGTTGGGACACCCTCGAACATCATGCTTGTTGCGGCGTTTGACAATGGCCCGTAGACTATATAGCTATGCCCTGTTACCCAGCCAATGTCAGCAGTGCACCAATATATATCTTCCGGCCTGTAGTCAAATATGTACTTGAATGTTTCTGTGACATAAAGAAGGTATCCCCCTGTAGTGTGAAGAACCCCCTTTGGCTTTCCTGTTGTTCCGCTTGTATACAGTATAAATAATGTGTCCTCTGCATCCATCTCCTCTGGTTTGCATTCCTCGTTTGCATTCTTCATCTCATCGTGCCACCAGACATCCCTGCCGGATTTCATGTCCACTTCTGATTTTGTTCTCTGCACGACAATAACCTTCTCTATCGAAGGTGCGTCATTTAAAGCCTTGTCAGCATTAGCCTTTACAGGAAGTGTTTTTCCTGCCCTGAAGCTGCCATCTGATGTTATCAGGATCCTGCACTTGCTGTCGTTAATCCTGTCCTTCAATGACTCTGCAGAAAAGCCGCCAAACACAATAGAGTGTATTGCACCAATTCTTGTGCAGGCAAGCATAGCAATTGCAAGTTCTGGAATCATCGGCATATAGATGCAAATCCTGTCTCCTTTTTTTATTCCGTGGTTCTTAAGAACATTCGCAAACTTGCACACTTCCCTGTGAAGCTCACCATAGGTAATCTTTCTTACGTCATTTTCAGGCTCGCCCTGCCAGAGTATTGCTATTCTGTCTTTGTACTTTGCAAGGTGCCTGTCAAGGCAGTTATAGCTTACATTAGTTGTTCCTCCCTTGAACCATTCGCACTTCACAGTCGTTGGATCCCATGAGAATATCTTGTCCCACTTCTTGAACCAGTGAAGGCCTTCTGCCTTTTTCGCCCAGAATGCCTCCGGATTCTTTATTGACTCCTCATGAACCTTCTGGTACTCAGCCATTGATTTTATGTGAGCCTTTTCAGAAAAAGCCTTTGAAGGAGGAAACCTTCTTGATTCAACTGAAACTGATGTTATTCCTTTCTTTTCTTCCATTAAAAACACCCCGTTAAAGAGGGTGAAAAGTCGTTTGTTTTTAAAGTTTTTGTGTGAAGGAAATTCGTAAACTATATATATATCTTAAACCAAGAAACACCCAAGAGGTGATTTTATGAAGAAGAAAGCACAGGGAATGTCTGTCAATGTCATCATAATAGCAGCACTGGCGTTATTGGTTCTTGTAATCCTTGCAGTGGTCTTTCTCGGAAGGATGGATATCTTCGGAAGGCAGTCCAACAGCTGCACCTCGCAAGGTGGGAAATGCATGAGCTCTGGATGCGAGGAAGGATATTCAGTGATACCGCTGAAATGCTCGAATGAAGGAGATGTGTGCTGCACAGCAACAGGAGCAGTGACATGATGCTGAAAAAAGGACAGGGCATGCCTGTCAACGTGATAATCATAGCTGCCATTGCTCTCATCATTCTTATTGTTCTAGTTGCAATATTCTCAGGAAAGATAAACATCTTTTCAAGAGGATATAGCTCGACATCTGAGAATGAGCAGAGCAAGGTTTGCACCGCGAGGGGTGGCTACTGCGGCAACTGCGGGAGCGATGCATTTACTCCACCACCTGGAAACTGGATAGACTGCTCACCAACACAAAATTGCTGTAAATAACATGAAACGCAAATACTCAAAAAATAA
>JAFGPE010000001.1 GCA_016926055.1 Candidatus Woesearchaeota archaeon
CTACTTCAAAAACAGAAATATAATTTCTTTTTGGATACCCCCGACACTCAGAGAATACAATAAGATTTCTATCTGGAGAGACCGAATAGGCTGTTTCGGGATCGCTTGATACTACCACTCCCCCATTATAATTATCTATACTTAACTGTCCATCCTCATCTCTGGTCACGAGTTCTCCATTGCCAAGCTCTACGAATTGATTTAGAAATTGAGAATTTCCTATAGTGTTGCTTGTTGTTTGATTTGAAAAAGCCCCTCTCTTTCGTTGTAACTTGTAAAGACGTTCAGCTCCAAGTCCAAATAATAAATTTCCGTTCTCAGTCTGATTATAGCTAATTTTTCCTTGGTTAGCTGCCCGGACTGAAGAGTATTCTATGTCTTCCGTTTGAGTCAGGTTATGTGTTTTTCCTGTGCTGATGTCGTAGATAAATATGTTGTTGCCAAATTCGGCTTTTGTTCCTACTATATATGCGACTCCGCCTTTTGGAAGGTCTTTTGATGGGGATATGAATGAGGGTAAGCTGTTTTTACCGGTAATTAGGTATACGCGCATACTTCTGATTCTTGATTCGGGTCCAAAGTTTGTGATGTCTAGTGTTATTCCGCTTTTAAGGTCTATTAAGTAGATGTCGTTCAGCCCCCTGCCGTTTTTCTTTACATACAATGCGTGGCTACCATCGTGTGAAAGCTCAGTGTAAACAATGGGCTGTGTTGGTGTTGATTGGGCAAGTTTTAATAAGTTGAGGGTGTTTCCAGTAAGTTCAAGCATTCCTGCAGTTCTCATGTTTGAGTGATTCCCTGCATGGAAAAGGATTCTATTTCCTGTTGAATCTGTGCTTAAATGTCGATAGTCTGAGAAACCCTTAATTGTGTCAGTAAGGTTCGATATTTGGACGCCGTTAACTTTTTCTATTTTTGCTGTTTTTGGGAGCTTGTCTGAGATGTCAATAACTTTAGTCTCAATAGTGTTATTTACACTTGTCGCTTGCATTCCAGTTTCGCTATCTGCTCCATCTCGAAAGGATGACGCATTACCCATTTCTGTCAGAAAGCCCAATGCAGCAAGTCCACTGTTTCGAATAAATTTCCTTCTTGATTGCATTCTGAATGTAGCAATTCGAGATGGTATATAAATCTTTCCGTTATTACAACTTCACAGTAGATATCAGATTTTAATTCATTTTTTGGTAATGTCTTAAATTCACAAGGGTTAAAAAGAGGAAATCAAATTTTGATTCAACATTAATCAGAAATCTTATGTTTTTGCTTCGCTGGCCTTTAACGCGCTATGTGTTCTTCCATATTTCAAGCCGCGTGACAATTGACGCGGAATATCATACAAAAAGAATCCAGGCAATATTGCAGCAGAGAGGTAGCCTACCAATCCTGTAAATGAGCTTGCTAAACCGAGGTTCACATACAATGAAGAATAAATTGGTCCTAGGAAATATGTGCCAACGGCAGCCAACCCCAACCCGGCCAAGGAACTAAACAAACTGGGTTTTCCAATCTCATCAAGTTTTTTATCCAGGGAGTCTGCCGGCATATTTTATTAATCAACCGGGCCTCATATTTAAATCTTTCTGTTTCTTAATCACTTTTTGATAGCAACAAAAGTACCGAAACATTTATATACTAGTTATGTCTACCTGATATCAACTTTGTTGATTTAAGGTCAACAAAGAACAATGCGAGGTGAATAACATGTATTGGTTCGACGAAGATTGGAGCGAGGATATAAGACGAATGAGAGAGCTTTTGAACAGGGCTGTCTTCAACAACACGACGCCTGTTCTGGCACAGCATGGCCATGGAAGCAAGGGAAAAGAACTTCAGCAGTGGAATGCATTCAGGAGCCCTGTCTGCGACATGTACGAGACAGAAAATGCAGTTATAGCAAAGTTTGAGCTTCCAGGTGTTGATAAAGCAGATATAGACCTGAACGTGACAGATGACTTTGTGGAAGTAAAGGTCCGACACAAAGCAGAGCAGAAGCAGGAAGACAAGAAGAAAGGCTTTTACCGCTATGAGAGCAGGAGCCAGCAATTCTTCAGAAGGGTTCCATTGCCTGCCAATGTAAAGGCTGATAAAGCAGAAGCAGAGTTCAAGAACGGAATCTTAAAGATAGAACTCCCGAAAATGAAGCAGCTCGGAGAAAAGAAAAAGAAGATATTGATAAAGTAAATTTTATTTTTTAATTTATTATCTTCAAGAGGTGCAACATGAAAGAAAAAAAGGAGCAGCAGAAAAAACAGGAATCCCCTGAAAAAAAAGCAGATGATAACAAGGCAAAGGAACTAGATGAACTGACAGATACACTAAAGCGCCTGCAGGCAGAGTTTGAAAACTACAAAAAAAGAGAGCTAAAGGAGCGGCTTCAGTTAAGAAAGCTCTTTCAGGCGGAACTGGTGAAGGATATCCTGCCAGTACTTGATGATTTCGAGAATGCGCTCAAGCACATGCCAAAGGAGCAAATCGAGGGAATCAGATTAGTATACAACAACCTAATCCAAAGTCTCCAGAAGCATGGCCTTTGTTCAATAGAATGCAAGGAGAAGTGCTTCGATCCGTATCTTCATGAAGCGCTGATGGTGGAAAAATCAGAAAAGCAGGACAACCTTATCACAGAAGAGCTTCAGAAGGGCTACAAATTTCAGGACATGGTGCTCAGGCATTCAAAAGTCAAGGTAAACCGTAATGATAAGCAGGAAAACACCTCTGAAAAAAGTGCTTAAGCTTGGGAAAAGCTGCAAATGCTGTGGTCATTGCTGCAGCTTCACAAGCGGCACGTTATTGGATGAGGATGTAAAAAGAATCGCAAAATTCCTCAGGATGACAGAAGAGGAATTTAAAAATAAATTTACAGAGGAGCAGGAGAAGTTCAACACGAAGCTGCTCCGGTTCAAGCAAATAAAAAACAACAAGCCTTACGGCAAATGCATTTTTTTGAAAAATAAAAGATGCAAAATCCACGAAGTAAAGCCTCTACATTGCAGGGTTGCAAACTGCGGAGAGCTTGGTGAGCAATTGAGTCTCTGGTTTACAGTAAATTACTTCATCAACAAGGATGATCCTGAATCCATACGCCAGTATGAGATTTTCCTCAGGAACAACAAGACAATTGAGGGAGCAAAATTATCGGATTTTGTTCCGGACAAGAAGAAACTGAAAAAAATAATGAAATTTGAACATTTGAGGTGAATATAAAATGGCAAAAATAATAGGAATTGATTTGGGAACAAGCAACTCGGCTGCCGCTGTTTTAGAGGCAGGAAGGCCAAAGATTGTGCCTAGTGCAGAAGGTGCATCGCTCTACGGAAAAGCATTTCCTAGTGTCGTTGCGTTTACAAAGGACGGTCAGCTCCTGGTAGGGGAACCGGCAAGAAGGCAGGCTGCCACTAACCCCGACGGCACAGTAATGGCTGCTAAAAGAAAGATGGGAACAACATACAAGTATAAAATAAGGGGCAAGGAATACACTCCACAGCAGATTTCTGCCTACATCCTGCAGAAGATAAAGAAGGATGCAGAAGAATTCCTGGGAGAGCCGGTAGCAAAGGCAGTAATAACTGTTCCAGCTTATTTTGACGACAACCAGAGGCAGGCAACAAAAGACGCAGGAGAAATTGCAGGGCTTGAAGTTGTAAGAATAATCAACGAGCCGACAGCAGCATCGCTTGCATACGGTCTTGACAAGAAAGAAAAGAAAGACACAAAAATTCTTGTCTATGATTTCGGAGGAGGTACATTAGATGTAACGATAATGGAATTCGGCGATGGTGTTTTTGAGGTAAAATCCACATCAGGAGACACTCAGCTAGGAGGTACAGACATGGATGCCGCTGTGCTGAAGCACCTCGCAGCAGAGTTCAAAAAGCAACACGGCTTTGATGTAATGAGTGATGACATGGCAGTTCAGCGCTTGAGGGAAGCTGCCGAGAAGGCAAAGATTGAATTATCCACCACAATGGAGACAGACATAAACCTTCCATTCCTGACGGCAGACAGCTCGGGCCCGAAGCACTTTGTCACCAAGATGAGAAGGGCAGAGCTTGAGAGGATTGTGAGGCCTATTGTCGAGAAGACAAAGAATTCAGTTGACCAGGCGCTAAAGGACGCAAAGCTCACTCCGAATGACATCGGAAAAGTAATCCTTGTCGGAGGGCCCACAAGGATGCCGATTGTCCAGACATTTGTCGAAGAGATTCTCGGCAAGAAGGTTGAAAGAGGAGTTGACCCGATGGAATGCGTCGCGATGGGGGCAGCAATTCAGGGCGGAGTCCTTGCAGGGGACGTCAAGGACGTTCTTCTTCTGGATGTAACGCCGCTAAGCCTAGGAATCGAAACCCTCGGGGGAGTATGCACCAAGCTAATTGACAGGAACACAACTATCCCGACAAAAAAGAGTCAGATATTTTCCACTGCATCAGACAACCAGACGGCAGTAACGATAAATGTTCTGCAGGGCGAAAGGCCCATGGCAGCAGACAACAAAACCCTTGGAAGGTTTGACCTTGTTGGAATCCCGCCTGCACCAAGAGGTATTCCCCAGATAGAGGTGACTTTCGACATCGATGCTAACGGTATTCTGCACGTATCTGCAAAGGACCTTGGAACAGGAAAGCAGCAGTCCATAAAGATTACTGCGCCAAACAAATTAAACGAGGCAGAGATTGAAAGGATGAAGAAAGAGGCAGAAGCCCATGCGGACGAAGACAAAAAAAGGAAGGAAGAGATTGACACAGTCAACCAAGCAGATACGCTGGTCTACACCTCTGAAAAAATATTCAAGGATATGGAAGGAAAGGTTGATGAGTCGAAGCTTAAGGAAGTAAAAGACGAGATTTCTGACTTGAAAAAGCTGCTTGAACCTCAGCAAAAGGATGCTGAGAAGATAAAGCAGAAGCTCGATGAAATCAACCAAAAGATGCAGGCACTTTCGACCGAGCTCTACCAAAAGGCTTCACAGGAACACAGCAAAGCGCAAGGCGGACAGGAGCAGCAGCAAACCCAGGAAGAGGGTGGTGAAAAGGAAGAAGAGAAGCCAAAAAAGAAAGGCAAGAAGGGCAAGGTTGTTGACGCCGACTACAAGGAGGAGAAATAAATTTTTATTATTTTATTTTAATTAGAAACATTATTAAAGATATACCAAATTCGGGTCATTATGGCTGAAAAAGACTACTACAAGATACTGGGTGTTGAGAAGAACGCCACAAAAGATGAGATTAAATCAGCTTACAAAAGGCTCGCTAAGAAATATCATCCTGATGTCAGCAAGGAAGCGGGAGCTGCAGAGAAATTCAAGGAAATAAATGAGGCGGCTGCTGTTCTTGGTGACGACAAGAAGCGCGAACAGTATGACCATTATGGAACAAGTGCCCAGCAGTTCGGCTACGACTTCTCAGGGCAGAACTTCGGCGGTTTCGGGTTTGAGGATTTTGCAAACTTTGATTTTGATGATATCTTTGACAGGTTCTTCGGGGGAGGATTTTCAGGATTTTCCTCGAGGCAGAGCAGAAGGGGCTCTTCTCGCGGCTCTGACCTTAGGTACGATATGCAAATAACGCTCGAGGAAGCTTCTACAGGTGTGACAAAGCATATCGTGATTCCAAAAAAAGATACTTGTCCTAAGTGCAATGGTACAGGCGCAGAGGATGAGGATGACGTTGCGGAGTGCTCAGAATGCCGTGGCTCAGGCCAGATGAGGCAGACAAGAAGGACTCCTTTTGGTATTTTCTCAACAGTTACGACATGCTCCAACTGCAATGGCTCTGGAGAAGTGATAAAGCACAAATGCAAGGAGTGCAATGGCAAGGGTGTCGTGAGTGTAGAGAGAAAGCTCTCTATTGATATTCCTCGGGGAATTGAAGATGGAACCTCGTTGAGGGTTGCAGGACAAGGAGAAGCAGGAGAGAAGAATGGTAGAACCGGAGATTTATACGTTGTCGTAAGAATAAAGCCCCACGAATACTTTGAAAGAAGAGGAGATGACATTTACCTAGAAATTCCAATATCATTAGTGCAGGCGATGCTTGGTGATGAAGTCGAAATTCCCACAATCGATGGAAAAGCAAAGCTGAAGATTCCTGCAGGCACACAACCTGAAACAACATTCAGGATGAGGGGAAAGGGCATTCATGGAATGAGAGGGTTTGGCTCGGGAGACCAACTTGTGAAAGTGAAGGTCCAGATTCCAGAGCGATTGAACAAGGAGCAGAAGGAATTAATCGAGAAGTTTGCAAAAATTTCTCCAGATAAGGAAAAGTCATTTTTCAGCAAACTAAGGGATGCCTTCTAGAAAAGAAAAATATAAAAAGCTACTTTATGCTGTCAAAAAGCACCGGTCAAAGACTAGTGGCATGTTGCTTAGTAAGCGACAGAAGATGCATGGTTTTTAAGAAATACTTTCGGCTCGCAGGCAAAAGTTCAGAGTTTAGCCATGCATACAGCCTCATTAAACTGATAAAGACAAAGGATGTAGAGATTGCCTATCCCCATATTCAAATCGTGACCAAAGGAAAAATAAAAGCAGTCTAATTAGTAAACTATAAAAAGATTCATTCTCGCCGACATAAGTATGAAGAGGTGGATATTTTTTGTCATTGCAATTATTCTGCTTAGTTCAGCCTATGCAGATACTATTAAGATAAATGGATTTGTGAATGACTATGCGAATATAATCCCGCCTGTTGATGAGGAAAAGCTTGAGCAGGTGCTTAAAGCAATTTACGATAGTGAGGTTGCAGAATATTCTATCGTGACTGTCAAAAGCCTCGACGGAAAGGATATTGAAAGCTATTCAATAGGTCTTGCACAGGGAAATCTTGGAGACAAGGAAAAGAACAACGGACTGCTTTTGCTTGTTGCTGTGGATGACAGACTGTACCGATTTGAGGTTGGAAGAGGCTTGGAAGCGACACTTAACGATGCAAAGGTCGGCAGGATTGGAAGACAGTACATGGTTGAGAATTTCAGGAACAATGAATATGGAAAGGGAATCCTCGAAGCATCCCTTGCGGTTGAGAGTGTCCTGCTTGGCAAAACAGAATCAGAGTTTTATGTCAAGGACGAGCCAAAGCAGAGTCCTCTCGGAACCATAATTTCACTGATTATGTTTTTCTGGTTATTCTCAATCATAATGAGGCTTTTGCACTCAAAAAAGAAGAAAGACCGCTATTTTGGGGCTGCGATGACAGCACTCTGGTTGTTTGGTCCAAGGGGCGGCAAAGGCGGCTTCGGAGGCACTGGGGGCTTTGGCGGTTTTGGAGGAGGCGGTTTTGGAGGAGGTGGTGCTAGTGGCGGCTGGTAAAAGAATTGACAGGAAAACCGGCGAGGAATTATTACTGTGTCCAAGATGCAGGATTGACATGAAAAAATTGAAAAGAAAGGATGTTGTGATAGATATCTGCAGAAAGTGCGGCGGAATGTGGGTTGACGCCGGTGAATTGGAGAAATTAGCCAACCTTGGAGATCCTAAAAAATCATAGATTTATGGAATGCCATTATGAAACTCAGAGGTGAAAAAATGAAACAAGGAAAGCTAGGAACGGTTGCCATTGTGCTGATAGTTATTGCTTCAGTAATTGTGTTATCAGTATTATGGGTAGCTGGTTCATACAACGGTTTAGTAAGGTCTGACGAGGATGTCAACAACAAATGGGCCAATGTTCAAAGTGCCTACCAGCGAAGAGCTGATTTGATTCCGAATCTCGTGGAGACTGTGAAGGGATATGCAAGCCATGAGGAGGAGGTATTGACGGCAATAACAAATGCAAGAAGCAAGATTGGCTCTGCACAAACACCATCAGAATATGCTGATGCTGATGCTGAACTCAGCTCAGCCCTGAGCAGGCTGCTTGTCGTTGTTGAGAACTACCCTAACCTGAAAGCGAATGAAAACTTCCTTTCTCTGCAGGATGAACTTGCAGGAACAGAAAACCGGATAAAGACCGAAAGGGATTTATACAATAATGCGGTCAGGGGCTATAACGTGAAGGTAAGAAGGTTCCCTACAAACATAATTGCTGGAATGTTCAGCTTCGAGAAAAGGGAAATGTTTGAAGCCGAGTCTGGAGCAGAAACAGCACCGAAAGTCGATTTCTAATATTTTATTCTTTTTTTCTTCAGATACTCTCTCACTGCCTCAGGCACCGACCTTTCCCAGTCCTTTCCATCCCTCATCCTCTTCCTTATCTTTGTGCTGCTTATCCCGTACAGTCTCTTCGTCGAAATTACCTTGTACCCTGCCTTCTTGAACAGTTCATTTGTCTTTTTGCTCTCTGCCGCATATACCTTATCAAAGTTTCCTGTATGATTTATGACATGAGAAACCCATGAACCATCGCAGTGGATATCCTTAATAAGAATTATTTTGTAATTCTTTATTTTTTCACCTTTTAAAGTTTCTATAATCATCTCCTTCCTTTGTTTCGCTGAAAAGGGGTTGTCCCTTGTTCCTGAATACTGGGCACTGCCAATCACAATAATTACTTTTTTATTTTCTTTCGCAGCCTTTCTTATTATTCTAAGGTGCCCTTTGTGCAATGGCTGGAATCTTCCAATAAATAGTGCTGTTGTCATGGTTGTATAGTTGGAGGCATACAAAGCTTGTGCCTGTTCTTCTCCATCAATTCCTTCACTCTCAAAGCAAGCTTCTTGTTTTTTGAACTGCCGTTCAATACCATTTCAATCTCCTCGTAGCTCCCGCCAAGCTCATTTTCATCCTCCTGACCTGGATACAGGTCCGCAGAGGGAATCTTGTCTATTATCTTCTGCGGCAGCCCAAGATGCTCTGAAAGAAGGTAAACCTCAGACTTATGCAGCGAACCAATCAATTCAAAATCGCAAGCGCCATCACCATACTTCGTGAAATAGCCAAGCAAAAGCTCTGTCTTGTTCGATGTGCCGCACACGAGAGCATTATTGGCATTCGCGTAGTTGTAAAGTAGCACTGCTCTTATTCTCGAACGGACATTTATTTTCGAAATGTTGTTTTGCTTCCATTTGGGATTATCAAACTCCTTGACAAACTCATTAACTGGAACAAGAAAATATTTTATCCTCAGCTTTTTGCAGTAACTGACAGCATCATCGATATTATCCTTCAGGCTAACTCCCCTTTCAGGCATTATCAGCGCAGCAACATTCTCCTTGCCCAGTGCATCGACCAAAAGCCTTGCACACAGGACAGAATCTATGCCTCCACTCACACCTACAACAGCTTTCTTGAACCCAGATTTCCTGAAAAATTTTCTTGTTTCTCCCACCAGTGACTTGTGAAGCTGCTCCATGAGGAAATAAAAACGTTGTTGATATAAAAATCTATCTGTTAATTAGTGCTTTGAGCTTTTTCTTGCCGCCGGCAGTTTTCAGAAGTCGTCTATTGAAGTTATTTGCCTTCTCGAATTGCGCATTAATGAATGCTGTGTGCTGCTCTTTCCAATAAGAACTATCTCTCACAAAGTTAGCCCATCTCTCTATCTCAACTTCTCTTTGCCTTTCAATCTGCATCTGTCAATCATCTCCTTGACTTTCTTTATTTCCTCCTCAGATAATAGTTCAGCATATACAATTCTTAAATGTTTTGCATCTTCGAGATCTTTTTGGGATTTAAGCAAGTGCTCCTTAAAAGCAAGGTTCACATTCACGTTTGAAAACCACAAATCAAGACCGGTCAGCTTTAGCTTTGTTCTTGTTTTGAACTGATATTCATCCAACTCGTCCTTTGCGAACTTCAGCTCCATCTGAGGGAGGAGCTCGTCATCCTTCACATACCTCACCGAAACAAAACTCTTCAGATACTCGTAAACTTCTGCCGGCTTTTTAGACTGGAGGCAGGAAAATCCACTCTTGTTCAATTCTGTGTGAAGCAAAAGGAACTTCTCCTCTTCAACAGGCTTAATTAACATATCTATGTCTTCAGTCGCTCTTGCCCTTCCCGAGGATATTGCCACGAATCCAAAGACAATTATATAGTCTGTGTACTTATCAACTATTTTTGCAAACTGGATTGCAAATTCATCCAGAACGTTCCTTTTTTCTGCCATGAAAGATGAGGAGTTTTACATATATTTATGTTTAACGAAAGATTTATTATCATGCAGATAAATCCCTGGCCATGAAAAAGATAATCGAGAAATCAATCTACTGGCTTCCAAGAATACTTGCTGTGCTGCTAATAATCTATGTTGTGATCAAAGTCGCTCGCAGAATAAGCGCCGACTTCTCCTGGACATCCCTGTTGTATCTTCTGCTCATAATCTTCCTCATTGTTGCTCTGCTTATGACTGGCAGGTGGGAGTTCACAAGCGGAATACTTTTCATCATCATCGCTTTTCTGGCTATCAGCCTTATTGCATTGTTTTCAATAATGTTTGTCCTGATAGGAATCCTCCTTGTCATAAACTCCGTGATTCATAGAAAAAAAGGAGTTTAAGCAAAATATTTATATACAATCATTTCTAAGCATCATCATGGTCAGCCTAGTCAAGGAATCAAAAAGGTTAATGAAACAGCAAACTGAGAAGAATAAGTCACCTGCATGGCTTCTTACCGAGATTGCTGTCACGAAGGGAAAAGAACTTTCCAGGAAATACGAAGTTAGTGAAGAACTTGTTGTTTCTTCGCTCTATCTGGCCCATCTTGTCTTCGACAAGGAATTCAGCGGCAGGATTCAGAGAGGGCACACCCGATCAAGCGCTGCTCTTGCAAGAAAATACCTCGACAAATGGAAGGTTTCAGAGAAAAAACAAAAAATAATCCTTAATGCTGTTGAAGCTCATCACGACCATGTTCCAACAAAATCTCTCGTTGCAGAAGTTGTCAAGAATGCAGATTGTTTTAAGTTCGTCACGGTGAAAGGCTGCATTATTTTTCTGCATGAGCTGGGGCTAAGAAAAACTCCTTTTAAGAAATCTGTCAACTATGTTCTCCGGAAGATGAACCAGAAGAAAAAACTTCTTACCCTGAAAGACTGCAAGAGGGAAGCTGAAAAGAACTGCAGGAAGATAATTGAAATATTCAAATCATTTTCTTAAATTTCCTTATCTTGCTGCTTCTGTATATGTGCCTCATGTATGCTCCGATTACATGGAGTTCTGAGTTTAACTTTCTCTTTTCAAGCTCGTTTCTTAATTCCCCCACTGACATCTGGTCGTGGCCAAGACATATGATATCTGGTTTTTTTTCAGCAATTATTTCATAATAATCGTTTAAACCGCCAAGAACAGCATCATCAACCATTTTCAACAATGAGATGTCTTTTAATCTTTGTTTTTCATTCTTCCGGGGCAGCTTATTCTTAATTTTCTTAATATTCTCGTCCCTTCCGATAACAACAACAAGAAAATCGCCAAATGCCTTTGCCTTTCTAAGAAAGAACAGATGTCCAGGATGAATGCCATCAAAGCTACCGAAGACCATTACCTTTTTCATTCTAACCAGCAGGACTTTTGTTCGATTAATATATTTTTTGTTCGTTAAGGAATTAAACAAAGAAAGAAGTAGTTTAAAATAAAAAATTATAATTTCATAGCTGTCTTTACTGCGTCAGACCAGCCATCGCTCGACGTTCCAGCCAGAGGCTGACCATTAGGCATCATGTTGACGGGTACGTTTACAGGTCCTCCTAGTGCTTTGCTTACTTTTTTCCGGACACATACATCCTGCTTATCTCCCCTGCAATACATATTTGCTAATCCGGCTAATGCTAGTTTTTTACTTTCATCTTCTTGGTATTCCTTAAAGAATGCACATGTTGCCAATTTTTCACAATCTGCCATTATATGCACCTCCGTAGTTTATAGAAAATATTTGAAAAAACAAATTTATAAATATTAGTTCTGAATTTAGAACTTAATATGACGAGAGTTAAACAAGGTTGTTCAATCTTGGAATACTATTGCTTCTTGGGTAGAAAATGGAGTTATCCGATACTCTATCACATGAACGCCAATAAGGACTATTCTTTTGAAGATTTTATCTTTATAACCAACAGAAAAATCAGTAGATCAATTTTAGATGATTTTATAAAAAATGCTATACGTCTGTTGATAATTAGCAAATCAGAAAAAAGGTACAGACTAACCCGGCTAGGAATCCTTGTAAAACAAAACTTCGAGAACATGAGAAGTATTTTTCAAAATCATTATTCTGATATCTGCATAGACTGTAGTTCAAAATGCTTAATAAACAAACAAAGAACATAATTATTGGAAATCGCATTAGCTTTCCGTTGATGGTTATCATTTCAGGCCCTTAAGCGGCAGACTTCATATTTAATGAAACGAAATCTGTCTGATCATTGTTTACTAAACAACTATTTCATCGCACCACTGAACTCGTCCCTGTCATCTCTTCAGACTGCACACAATAGGAAGATTCATATATTTTTTGTTCGTTAAACCGCATTATTTTCGATTAATCCGAAAACAATACACATTTAATAGGTGTAGTTTCAATAATTCCTAAGGGTTAATCAGCAGAAGGGCTTTGATTTATTTTTTTCAACTCAGTTAGAGATTTTATCCACAGAATAAATTTTAAAGTTCTCCAAAGAACGATTATTACCAAAATTAGCATCATGTTTGTAAGAAATTCTCCAACCGATTCTTCCAGCAATTTCTTCAATCTTCGGAAGGTAATTCATATTTTTTCCTAAAGGATTTATACTATTCTTAAGACACCAAGTGCCACCATCATTGGAGATTTCAAATAAAGCAGTGACGAGTTCATTAGTTGAATTTTTATTTCCAGGATCATTCAGTACATTTGGGGCCAATATGAAATCATAATTTCTGGAGTTGTCTAATTTTGGTAATTGAATTACATTTCCATTTATGAGTCTTAAACATAAATCAGATTCTGCATAATCACGTATCCGTAATGTGTTTCCTACAACAGTTTCATTAAATTTTCCTTGAAATCCCAACGTCCTAAGGTAATCAAGAAGAGTTTCATAAGATTGAAAACACCTAGGATCGGCAAACATTATTGAATCGATGCTCACACCCGATGCAACCAAACCTGCAATATTTGCAATAAACTCAGTGGTTCCTATGAAAAGAGCGCTGTCCCCTTTTTTAAGATAGTTTTGCCATACTTTGGCGAGTTCTGATATCTTCAATCGACTAAATGCTTCTTCGATACTTAACATATTTTTTAGTACTCTCAAGGAGTATATAAACCTTTGCTCCGAAAAAACTCTCATCTGAAAACCTTCGGCTTCGCCTCTACCACGCCGCGCTCTCCTCCTTTCAGTCGTCGATTCTGCTAACAGCGATTTAACTGATCTATAGAAAAATATAAAATTCAATTTAATGATTTATCAGTTATGTGATACAAAAACAACCAAACCGCAGAAATCCGTTCAGGAATTCCTTGATGAGAACGAATTCTCGTCTCTTGAAGATGCTAAGGAATGGACAAGACGTAGAATAAAATCAATCAGTGACTCTGATAAGATGGATGAATAGGAAGATTTAAATATTTTTTCTTTTTCAGAAGGACAATGCTTGATTTGATATATGCAGTCTGCCTTGTCGCTCTTGTTGCCGCTTCCATTGCAGACCTGAGAAAAAGAGAGGTTCCTGATTGGCTTAATTATTCCCTTCTGATGTCTGCGCTCGGAATAAGGCTGATTTATTCAATTGCAACAGGGGATTTCAGCCATATAACTGATGGCGCTGCAGGCGCGATCTTGTTTTTGGCGTTTGCCTTACTGATGTTCTACACCGGGCAATGGGGCGGCGGTGATTCAAAGATGATTATTGCCCTTGGCGCAGTCCTTGGCCTGAATGTCCTTGATTTCGGCAATATTCTAGACTCGATGCTTGTGAAATTCTTTATATTCTCTCTGCTAGCTGGTGCAGTATATGGTGCAGCGTGGAGTTTTTTGCTGGCGGCAAGGAACAAAAAAAGGTTTCTTTTGGAATGGAACATGATTGGCAAAAGCAGGAAAACACGCACAATAAAATTAACCCTGCTCATCCTCCTGTTATCAATACTCATTGCTTCAGTTGCAGTTCAGGACAGCTTTGTCAGAATACCTCTGCTCTCCCTCGGGATTGCACTGTCTCTTGGCAGCTATCTCTGGCTTTTTGTAAAGGCTGTTGAGAAAAGCTGCATGCTAAAGTATGTACGCCCGAAAGAGCTTACAGAGGGTGATTGGATAGAGAAAGAGATAAGAATCAAAGGAAAATACATCTGCGGCCCAAAAGACCTCGGGATAGAAGAAAAGCAGATAAAGCAGCTGATAAAGCTAAGGGTCAGGAAAGTGCTTATAAAAGTAGGGATTCCATTTGTGCCTAGCTTCCTCCTCGGATTTGTTCTGGCATATACCCTTAGAAATATCGTGCTTTTCGGCTTGTTCTGAGGGGCTTATTCCTCATTCTCGTGCTCTGACTCTTCTTCCTTCTCTTCATCCTCTTCTTCAGAGTCATAGCCTTCCATGAAGCCCTCTTCCCCTGGGCTAATCTCATCGTTGTCAACAAGCTCTTCCCTTTTCTTTTCTTTGTAGACGTTCTCTTCACTTTCCCCTTCATCGACTTCATCTTTAGCCATATTTTCGGGGAATTGAGGATGTGTTTATAAATTTTACGGTCAAGAAATCTGATTCCTGTAGCAGTGTTCTTATTTTATCTTCGCAGCCTTCTCGAGCTTCTCCAGCAGCTCTTTGTTCTTCTCTGACTGTTTCAATGCAGTGGCAATTAGAACTCTGTTCTCCTTCTTTAGGCGCTCTATCTCCTCATCCTTTCTCTTTAGCTGCTCACTGAATGCCGTTCTTATTCTATCGATATCCTCAGTCATAATCCCGCCAGGTGTGCTTGCATTTCTTGCACTTGAGGAATTTTGTCTCAGGCTCATCTCCTGCTCTCGTCTGTATTGTCCAGAAATAGGCTTCCTTGCACTTGCATTTCGGACATTCGGTCTTGGTTATAGGCAGGGTCTCATAATCCTCCCTGTCCACGACCTCGACTTTCTTTGCAGTTTCTAATTTCTCACTTATCTTCGCGCCGCTCAAATCCTTCGATGAATAGCCGCAACTGCACGACATTATCCTTTTGCTTCCATCTTTCTTCGGCATCAATATTGCACCGCATTTCGGACAAAACATTACACATCACCTAACAATTATTGTTCTAAACAGCTCAATAAGCTTTACAAATCCAAGCTTTATCCAGCCAAGATACGGAACCCTTACAACAGCTCTTCCAATAAATCTTTCCTTGCCTATCTCTTCCTCGTTAAGGCCACTGCCGTCTATGGAAGCCGTGTTGTGGTCTCCCTTAGTCCTGAAATAAATCTCGCTGTTTTTTATTTTTTTCTCTATTACCCTGTGTATTATGGGATCAGGTCTTGAACTCCTGAAGACTATGACATCTCCAACCTTGACATTTTCCATCTTTGTGCCATATAGCACCATTATGTCCCCTGTATTAAAGCCGTCTGGAAATCTAAATATCTTGAAATCAGACTGCGTTATGTTGTATTCCGCATAATAGTCTCCCTGGCTGCACGGGTTGGTTATGCTGCATATTGCCCTTGATTTCCACCATGTATCAAAGCCACCATCATGCTCCATTGAGCCGGATACGACAGCCACAATGGGATGTGTTGTGCTCAAAATCAGCCCCAATCCAGGATATATTATGAACTTTATCAGCACAAAAGCCAGTATGACGTTGGCAATCCATGACCAGATGCTGTCATCTTCCCAGATGAAATACCATATTTTGCCAAGCGTTGTTTTCGGCTTTTTCTTTTCCATTTCTGATTCGGGAAAGCTAATCAAATAAAAAGCTTTGCATTTTAAAAGAGACTCGCAAACTATTTAAATAACACACCACCAAGTCCCGCCATGGAATTCAAAATATCTAAGAATAACTATTTTGAAGGAACACTGCAACTCAGAAATACAGATGAGGAGATAAATTCGTTTGTGCAGAACCAGATTGACAAGTCTGGAAAAACAATCGCACAGGTAAAGAAGCTGAAGGACGGCTACGATCTTTATGTCAGCAGCCAGCATTTTCTCCAAAACCTTGGAAAGAAGCTCAGGGCAAACTTTGGCGGGAAGCTCGAAATAAGCAAAAGGCTCTATTCCCGAAGCAGGGAAACAAGCAGATTGGTCTACAGGATAACCGTACTATATATTGCACCTGATTACATGAAAGGCGATGTCGTGAGGTCTGAAAAAAAGATAATTCTAATCACTGGGGTTGACAGGAAGATCCATGGCATCAATATACTGGACGGAAGAAAGACAACTGTGGACGACAAAGGAATTAGTACCCTGGATGTGATGAAAACGACAATAGGAAAGGTTTATCCGAGAACAGAAATTGTCGACCCGGATACATACCAATTTTGCGAAGTAAAAAACAAGGAGCTGAAAAGAAAATATTCAGTCGGAGAGAATGTGAAGGTTGTTTATTGTGAAGGCTATTACCTACTTCCTTGACTTCTTGTAATCAGCGACTATTTTGTCAACAAGGTCCTGATTCTTCATCTCTTTTCTCAAAGAACCGATAATGCCTTTCAGCATGTAGATTTCATTCTGCATCATCCTTATTCTCTGCTCCTTGAAGTTAAGCAGTTTATCCCTTCGTTCAGGAGTTAACTTTCTTGCCATAATCTTTTCGTTT
Source organism: Candidatus Woesearchaeota archaeon (assembly GCA_016926055.1). Lineage (GTDB taxonomy): Archaea > Nanobdellota > Nanobdellia > Woesearchaeales > JAADFO01 > JAFGPE01. The sequence continues at coordinate 16,644 of JAFGPE010000001.1, forward strand.
TCTATTTTCAGGCCATTAATATGGTCATTCTTGTTCTTCATGGCGAGATTCAGTCTTTCGATTATCGAATTCTTGATTTTTAGTTCCTTTTTCAGCTGGTTATATCTGCGAAGCAGCTTGGTATATTCTGTCTCTTCCTTAACAGGCTCTGGCTTCCTGGTCTCCTTAGGTCTTGGCTTTGATTCTATAATCTCAACTGCCCTTTCAAAGCTTGTGCCTTTCTTTATCACCATGCCTTTTATCTTCTCAGATATGCCTTCCTTCTGCCCGCTCCTTACCTTCTTGTTTATCTTGTCAAGGAGGAATTTCGTCCTGTCATACGCATAGATTGCGCATGCAAGGGCGTCCTGCTCATGGTCGTTCCTGAACTGACAATTCTTTGTAAGCTCCTTTTTTTCAATCGCTGACAAGTCAAGCAGTGGCTTAACGACCTTTGCTCCAAACTTTGTCGCGACCTTCTGCACGAACGATGGGACATTCATTTTGTCTGTTCCGACAACAACCGGCCGCCCAATCCCAATAAGAATGGAAATTGTTTTTGCAACTGTAAGCTCCCTTGCCGAGTCAAGAAACAAAACCTTTTTCGTGTTAAGGTCCAAAGCGGCGATTGCCGTGGTTGTTCCTGGGTCAATTCCAACAACAATGAGCTGTTCTGCCATTTTTATCCGGAGAAAGAAAAGTATTATTTAAAGTTAACCTAACCGCCTTTAGGTTTTTTTAATTTAGCAAAATGAGCTTTGACATCTTTATAAGCTTTAACATAGTCGCAGTTTTTTTCTTTAAAATACTCCTTGATTAACTTTTTCGCTCTGGGATTTTTCTTTTGAATCTCTAGAATGTTTTGATAGCCTTTTTCAACACCATCCATCATGGAATCGATAATCTGCTTGCTCAAAGTATACTGCGCCATCGTTCCATCTTTTAGGCTAGCATTTGCCTAACCAACTTCCTTCTCCATCCCTCCTGCAAAGGTCAGATTATCATAAAAGGCACGTACATCTAACCCCATATTATAAAATTCCCTGCTGATTGGCTCAGGTTCAGAAGGCAAGTGGCCGTGCTCCGTGCCTAACAAGAACATTCTTTGCTCCAGGTTTTCATCCATATTTTCAAGGGAATCTTCTTAACTATTTAAATATCATTAAATCAACCTTTGTACAATTCGTTTATTGCAAATCATTGTGATACAACGTAAGAATAATCTTACTAAATATATAGATGTTACGGTTTTCACTATCAACTCAACAGTAGTTAAAATAACAGATTTTATATATGAGAACATGGTCTCTTACAGGAATGGCTACGGTTGAAGACATACTGATATGGAATGCCATCGAAACAGCTCAGGGCATAAAAAGAAAACCAAGCATTAAACATTTAAGAAATTATGTGCCACCAACAGCCGATGCGGATTTATATTTTTTTGTTCACCTGGGTTATTATCCTTTTTTTGATGAAAAAAACCCAAGTGAAAAAGTTAAATCAATCAGAGACAAGGGGCTTGCAAAAACGTTAAATTTATTTAAAGGATTCAGAGAAGAAGGTAAAAATGTTCTTTTGTTATTGCCCAATACATTCTCCCCTGCAAGAACAGATAAAGAATTTTATGTTGATTTCATTAACCGAATTACCGGAAATTTGCCGAATTTTGGGTATTTGGTCTCAGAACGAATCGATGATGGGGTTATCGTTGCTAGCGACTTAGAGTTATTGATGAATCTTGTTAGGAGTCATCGAATAGAAAGAATCATCTTACCAGGAAGTTACGCTGGAGATTGCCATAAAACTGCATATCAACATCTACAAAGACTTAGCGTGAAAATAGAAATGCCGGCTGATTTTTGTTTCAGGGGACCAGCAGACATTGCTTCTGGAAAGAATATTCAAAGAATTCTGAACAAATATTGATTCAGAAGATGCATCAATCTGAAGAATGCAAGAATTCAATCAGCCTAAGCTTGCCAAATCAATATCTGTCTTGAGTTCCATGATGGAGTATTCAAGAACTCTTCTCTCATCATCATCCCTTAGCTTTCTGTATTCACCCTCTGCAATCGCCAGTGTTTTTCTGGCAAACTCGAGATTCTCTGTTGTCAGGTAATTTCTTGCAACATTAAGAAGGTACTCGACTTTTTTTGTGCCCTTTTCAGGAAGCTCCTCTTTAGGCACAACAGGCATAAATGCCTCGCTAACTACATCCTTGTCTATTTCCATAGTTTGCCTCTGGACAACTGCCGCTATTGGTTCAGGAGATATTTCTCTTTCCATGTCTGCCCCGTAGAGCTGTCTCTTCTGAATCTCTTCGTTGACAATGCTGTCAAATCTTTTCTCCCTGTCTATGAGCCAGAGCTCCTTTTGCTTCAGCTCATCCATCTTCTTCTCAAAGACGGTCTTGCTCCTGAAGCCAAAGTCTATATCCTGTTTTGTTTTCTCCAACTTCTTTACAGCTTTCAGCAAAGAGTTTTCTTTCTCAGAAAGGAGCTTCTTGTTTCTCTTGATTTCACGAAGCAGCGCAACATTGCTCTTCCTTTCCTCGAATTTATTCATCATGTCAATAATCTCTTTTTCCTTCTCCTCAAGCAACCTTTCATCCTCTTCGATATCAGCCACCCTCTGGATAAGCTCTGTCTCTTTCTGCTTCAAAATCTCCTCGTCCTCCTCCAAATCCTTGACCCTTTCGATTATGCTGAGCTCCTTTTCCTTCAATATGGCTTCTGCCTCCCGTATTGAGTTCATCTTTCCATCATACTGCTCGGTTATTTCATGGAGAAGCTCTTTCTTTGTCTTCAGCTCATCATCAATATGCTCTGCTTCAGTACGCATTGAGAGAATCTCGTTTGCCGCACCCTGCTTCATGTCTAAAAGCGCTGTCTCCCTCTCGTTGACAAATGCCTGAAGTTCCTTCAGCTTCTTTTCCCTGTTGTCAATCGAGAGTTTTGATTCTTCTATGTGGAGATGCTTTTCATCAACCTCTTCCTTCAGTTTGGAAAGCTCCTTATCTATGCTCTCAATTATCTCCTCCTTCCTCAAAAGAGCATCTTCCTTCTCCAATATCTTCTTCTCCCTTCCTTCCAGCTCAGCCTTCTTGTCAAGAATCTCCTTTCTCTGCCTCTGGATGAGATTTGCCTGCTGGTCTAATTGCTTATCCTTGCTGCGAAGCTGCTTCTCGAGCGCCTTCACCGACTTAAGAGAATCATCGGACAAGGCAGCTTGTTTTGTTTTTTCTGATTCCTGAAGCGTCCTTTCTTTTTTGTCAAGCTCATTATGCCGGATATCAAGTTCTTTGCTTTTCTGCTCAAGTTCTGTAGCCTTGCTCTGAAGATCGTTCTCAATCCCCTTCAGATGGGCCATCCTCTCTCTCACTTCATCATCCATCTTCCTCTTGATTTTGTCAACATGTTCCATCGCCGTTGCATAATTTTCCGCTTCAGCGCTTTTTGTTTCAGAGGGTATCTCGGATTTTTCAGGCTCGGGTGGCGGTTCAAATGCAGGAGGCGCTAAACTAGCTGGAGAAACAGTATTTTTGTTCTTGTTAAGCATCTCTTGGGCTTTCTGTAATAATCCCATTCTTTCACCCTGCGCCGAAGCGCTCCATTGTCGTCTTATAAAGCTGGAAATTCTTTGATTTTGAGAAGCGCCTTATCTCCGTCTGCGGAAGTTTTCCCAACAGATCATCCATGACCTTGAGGAATTTCTTCATTTCTGCATCATCGCTTTTTGGCAGCGGCTGTCCTTTTTTCAGGAGAATCGTTTTTTCTTTTAGCTCAGCTTTGAGCTTGTTCAGCTTCGACTGGTCCCTTTCAATCTGGTTCTTAAGCCATGCTTCCCTCTTCTCAAGCGCCCTCTCTTTTTTCTCAAGCTCGCTGTTCTTCTCCTCAAGAGCCTTGTTGTGCTCATCAAGCTCATCAGCTATCCTCATCAAATCCTCTTCCCTTTTGTCAATTGCAAGCTTCTGTCCGGCAAAGCTTCCAATCTTTTCGTCGAGAGCCTTTTGCTTCTTTTCAATGCGCTCGTGGCTCTCCTCAAGGTTCTCGTGCTTTGTGCTGACTTCATTGTGCCACTTGTCAAGCTCTTTCTTCTGTTCGTCAACTAAGCCCTTCTCCTGCTCGAACAATGCTTTCTCATTTTCGAACTCTGCCTTCTTGGTAAGTAAGTCCTCTTTTTCCCTTGCAAAATCTGCCTTCTCCTCCTCAATGGCCCGGCGTTCTTTAGCTAAATCAAAGTCATCTGGCTGGCCGGACGCATTGTTGATTTCATCCAGCAATGGCATTTTTTCAGAAAGCTTTGATGTCTTTTCCTTCTCCTTCCTTAGAAGACTAATCAGCCTATCAAAACCCTTATCCTTAGCCATGCGCCTAGGAGGCTCTGGCAGTGGCAATTCTAGCTCCACCCCCATTTTATATTTGACTGCAAGAGCTGGATATAAAAACTTTTGTCATAACTTAAGAATGAATACCGTATTTTTCAAAATGCGCGGCAACCCGCATATAAATCTTTCTATTTTTACCACTAGTTGATAGTGAAATTATCTCAAATGCTAGTTTCCCATGAAGAGAAAGATTTTTAAGCAACCTCCTAACTCTTGGCATCATAAGGTGATATTATGGCAAAGGAAATGACCTGTTCATCATGTA
>JAFGPE010000154.1 GCA_016926055.1 Candidatus Woesearchaeota archaeon
CTGCAAGGATTAACGCCGGAAGAATTCTTAGAACAACAAGATCTGGAACTCTCCTTACAACCGGCTTAAAATCGGGGTCGGGTCACAGGCTCTACGTTCTGACGGAAGAAGGAGAAAAAATAAGGGAAGAATTGGAGAAGAGGTAAACTTACTTCTTAACAGATATCTTAGCGATTGATACTTTATAATCATAAGCCAACAACTGCTTATAAACATGCAAAAGAGAAACTCTACTAAAGAATGGGAAAATATCTCGAACCTGCTTCTTGACCTTGCTGATTACTGCAAACACAACCTCATACTGAGAAGCATCAACAGTTACAGTTTCATCAAACTTACAACTACTAGGGAGTTTCTTATTAACTTCCTTTAAGAATCGCATCTCAGTCTTCAAAAGAAAAGCAGAAGTCAGCCCCTGAAAAAACAAATGACTAAGAGCAGACGAACCCCTAAACCTCTTTACATGAATAAAATCTTTCTTATCTATCAACAAATCACAAAACTCAATCTTATTCTGCCCGCCACCATAAGGGATAAGCTTCTTATCCATCAGCACACACCGAGAAGTATCTGAATCGTATGCTTTCTTATTATAAACATCTTCCTTTTCACCCTCATGCTCAGGGAAAGCAAACCTGTCATAAATCGGAATACTCTTGATTTCATCATCAACAGACCCCGCATACTTAGCATCAACCTCAAACCATTTCCCAGACGTAAGAATATAAGAAGAATCGCCTTTTTTAACCTCGTAATTAATACAGGAATACAAGTGCCAGCTATCAACAATCTCATCATTGTTTGCACCAACACAATAAACAAACTGCCTCTTAAGCCACGACAAATTAACCTTATCCTTCAACTCTGCGTCAGGAGGCAAAATATCAGATATATGGATATCCTCCCGAGGCTCTTCTTCATCAGACTCGCTGAATTTAAAGCCCTCAATCTTCTCCCAATCAACAAGCTCAGGCGCAGCTAAAAATATTCGTTCAAAATCCTTATCTTTTTCAAGAATGGCATTAACAAGAGTCCCATTCAATTCTTCTATAAGAACAGAATTCTTCACATCCTTAATATGGTCTACCCAAGGGAAATATTCCTGATATGTCTTATCTGCAAACCGCTCTAAAAGCCTTGCACACAACTCCTGCAACCCATCAACCTTAACCGGAACACTTATATGAAGAGCGGTTGCCCCAGAAATATGCTTTCCCAAATACTCATCCTTTGAAATACCAGTAACAGCATTCAGAATATCCCTCTCAGGATTCAAACCAAAATTATCAACCGAACCAGCCTGCAAAGTCTGAACCTTAGACTGCCTAACAACCGTATCAAGATTCTTAATATCAACACTCCTGATTCGTTCCTGCTCGATACTATTCAAAGCAACCTTAAGCCCGAAATCCTCCTCTACAACACCCAGATTCAAAAAACCCCTCGCATAACCAAAAGTAAAAGCAAAAATACGACCATTATGATTTACAAGAAGAACAGCCGAACTACTCGAATTATAAAGCCCCTCAATATCCTTATCCAAAACACCATCAAAGAAAGAAAGCCACTTAGGCGGATTAGAAATCGACTTCCTTGAAAACAAAGACATAACATCATCAGAAGTGCCAGAAACAGAATAGCTATCCAAAGCAGAAGAATCCTTCAAGACATCATCCCAACAAGAACAAGTGTCATTAAAAAGATAAATACACAAACGATTCTTCTTATCTTTGGATTTTCTTCTAGCCAATCACATAACCCCCTATAATGAACATATAGAATCAAATATAGCTTATAAATTTTACTTCAAGGGCAGAATCATTCTTTTAAAACAAGAGCACTTTCAAAGCTTTCTTTAAATTCTTGTTTTTTCAAACTTTCGTTATAGAAAGGTAGCCCTATAAGCCGGTATTTTTCAGATTCAAATAAAGTAACAATAGTAAACTGACTTTCAATTTCCTTTAAGAAATCTTCTTTCCACTGGTCTGTCTTTAATAGATGTTGTCCTTTAGGCTCAATGAATAGCTGTAATGACATATCTTTTTGTGTTCCTTTTTCCGTAAGGAAAAGGACGAAGTCAGGTTCGAACGCCCTACCGTCAGAGAACCGATAAAGCTTGAATATTCGTTCGTTCCTTAAAAGATATATGTCTGAATATTTCTTTTTGATTTCTTCCATTGCATGCCTGAAGAAATGAACGAAATATTTCTCTTCGGATGTGCCATAGTTTTCATCATACATATACCAATCAAAATCTTTTAGGTTGAGGCGCAGGTCATCCTTTGTTGTTTCACTCATTGCGATACCAAATTCTTTATCATCTCCTCCTAACAAAATCTCACTGCTCTTTGGAGAGCCAACAATTTTACAGATATTGTAGCCTTTAAATTCTTTAGTACCGATATATTCCGTAGTGCTATTTTCAATCTTTTCAGCTAATTCCTTAAAGACACCAAGAGATATTTCGTATTTATCATGGTTGTTTAAACTATCTATGCGCTCTCTTAAGCCATAGATCTCAACCTCTACTTCGCCCAGATAAGAACCGGATGTCAAAAACTCCTCTATAGATTTCATTGATGGGAAATATTTTTTCAAATTAGAAAACCTATAGAAGTTAATCTTATCCAGAGCTTTACGATTAATATGTCTTTCAATTTCGTTGAATTTTATCGTGCGCTTATCTAATGCCTGCTCTTGCCTTCCATTTTGTGCTTCTTCTTCGAACACAGCAGTCTCGACTGTTTTTCCTATCTTTAGTTTGTGCTGAAAAATGGTTTGAGAAACAAGGTCTTTCATCTGCTTAACCTTATCCCTGTTGTTCTTCTTTTGTTCATTAATAAACAGTAGCCCGTTCTTCCAAAACCTTGACTTCTTGATTTCGTCTTTTACTGAAACCGTTATCTGCTTCCGTTTATCGTCGGGTGGTGCAATCCCGCTCTTTACTAGCTCTGCTTTTATCTCTGCTATGTATCGGGAGTCATTAAGGCTGTGATAATGCAGTTCCTCCAACACCCTCAATTCGTTCTTTACATCTTCATCATATTTACGCTTAAACTTGTCGTCATCCTTGTCTAGAACGAAAGGGTAGTATCTTGCGCCTCTTCCAATGAGTTGAGCTTCTGAAACTGTTGTTTTTCCAGCTTTTCCATGCCTTGTGTCTCTCGTCTCATATAGACGAACGATGTCAAAAAGGTTCAGGACATCCCATCCCTCATTAAGCATATTAACAGTAAATATCACCCTGATTTCGTTATGCTCTGCTTCAAGGGTGTTTACCTTAATCTGTTTTTCTTCGCTGTCAGCTTTTGAATTGACAGAAAGACACTTTTCCTCTGAAAAATCTTCCTTAATCTCACGGACTAAGTTCTCATAAGTAACACCACTTTCCTCAAAGAATGTAAAAGCTTTCGTAATGATGCCGTTTGTGTTGCTTCTCTTAATCTTTTTTATATCGCTCGCCGTTAACTTCTTTATCATTTCCTTAAAGTTTTTTTCCGCTTCTTCCGATTGAGCAATAGTTTTTTGAGCCTTGATTAAGATTACAGGTTTTAGCTGAATCTTGTATTTCTCGGCAATCTTACGTCGGTACTGGCTCAGTATGACTGCCTGTAAGGCCCTTTCCATGATGCTGAGGTCTGATTGCATAATTTCCACATCTTTGGAGTACTTATCCTCTCGAAATTCTTTGAGGGTGTATTGATAGATGATTTTGTCTTCATATTTTTTTCGTATTGCACTATTTTCTAGGTCAATAGTTGCTGTATATTCAAGCATAATGTTGCGGTTATCGCTTAGAAAGGTCTTGTTGACTGTGTTTTCCCAGCTTGTGCTTTCTTCACGTTCTTCTTTAGACATCTTGTCAAAGTTTTTTGTCAAAGCGTTTATGTGATGCGCTTCGTCAGAAAGAAATGCTATCCTTTTGTTCTTAAAGTCTTCAAGCGTAATAGAGTTTTCTTGCGGAGTCCATATCCTTGAGTGCAAGCCTTGTATTGTCGTAAACAGGATGTTGATGTTATCTTGATTTACGCCTTCAAAATTATCAACTTCCTGAATAAAGACTTCTTTGTCATCAAACATTAACTGTTCAGAAAAAAGATATTTTGGCGAAGATTTGTCTAAAAAGTTCGCCTTTGTCTTTTTGATAATCGTAGTGCTGTTGACAAAAAAGATAAAGTTTCTAAAGCCTAGACTGTAAAGATACAAAATGTTTGAAGCCATCAAGAAAGTTTTTCCGCTTCCTGTAGCCATATGAAAAAGCAAGTGCACAGGCTCTTTTTTGTCCGTGTTGTCTCCAGATAAATAATAAACAAGTCGGGCTAACCCTTCAGTCTGATACTCTCTCATTAGAAATTTCTGATTCAGATTTTTCAGCACAAATCCCGGAATCTTTTTGTACTGATTTAGAAATCCCCTGCGAGATATTGAATTTAATTCTTCTACTAACGTCTGTCCATTTGACATATTTACACGCCCTGCTTATAAAATTCTTTGTTTAGCTTTTTATCATCCGCACTAACATTATATGTAGCATCGTCAATCTCGTTAAGATTCACATAAAGGTGGTTCTTGTCAAGACACTCGCACAACACCTGTTTCTGTTCCTTCAGAGATAGTTTCGCAAATTCCTTTTCGTCAAAACCTACAAGGTCAATGTCGTAACGGAAAAAAGCTTCCTTGCTCATCTTCTCATATATATTGATTAGTTTGCGGGGCGTGTCGGCATCCTTGATATCTTGCATATACTTCTCGTTCCACTCCATTAGCTCAGCATAAACAAACGAACCACCACCTTGCCAATTGACCGCCTTCGAAATACCCGAACTGTCTCCACTCACTACATTTTTCAAACGAGTAAGGCTATCATTTTCTTTGTAATCAATTTGCTCAATGCCGATATACTGACGTTTCATCTTATGAGCAACCGCACAAGAGCTTCCTGACCCAAGATGAAAATCCATTACTAAATCATCCTGAAACGAAGCAAAAGAAAATATTTTCTCAAATAAAGCTTCTGGTTTTTTTCCATTAGGGAAGTCCACCCCCCCTTCAAGATGTAAACTTGCGTTTGGCATTACCCAAGAATTTGTGATTTTTGATAAGCGAAATACATCTTCACCTTGTACTTCCAGTATATTATCTAATTTTGACATTATCCTCTGATTATAAAAAAATGTTTTAACTTTCTTCCCTTTGGCTTTTCCTTTCGTCGGAACATATTCGATATATGAAAGTCCCTTCTTTGGAATATCTCCTTTAATTGCAAGAATCATCCCACCGTTAGGATTGTAATCCGCATAGATGTGCTTTCTATTCTTGATATAGTCATTAAAAGATAAATCCTTGCACGAAACAATGTCATATTTTGAACATTGATAAAAGTCAACTTTCCCAACGCCCGCTCTTTCAATAGACTTTACTTTTTTTGCCTGACCATAATCCCTAATAAAATGTTTATAGTTACTGACTTTATCATCAATAAGCACCAAATCCTTAAACTCTTTGTTATAGCTTTCCCTGAATGCCTTTTCATTCTTTGCATAAACTAACAAATATTCACAAACATCGAAAATAGGACTTTGCTGCCCAACCCCGGCGGGATCCTTAACTTTTACGGTTATACATGAGATTTTATTTTCTTTTCCAAATATTTCATCGCATAAAACTTTTAAATAATGTAGCTCTCGGTCATCAATGCTAATCCAAATACTCCCTTCTTCTTTCATAAAATTTTTTGCTATTTCTAATCGATTTTTCATAAAAGTCATCCAAGTAGAGTGACGAAATTTATCATTATAAAAAGCATCTGCATCTCGATTAAAAGGCGGGTCTATGTAGATAAGTTTTACTTTTCCCCTGCATTTCTTTTTGAGGCTGTGTAGTGCAAGAAGGTTGTTTCCCTTGATGATGAGGTTATCATCAGCATTAAAATCCTTGACTTTGTGTTCTCCTTTAACGTCGTATTTCTTAAAATTGGTTAAGACTTTTGGTTCAAAGAGACGGTCTATCTCGTCAGGGGCAAGTGTTTCGTTGTAAAATATCTCATCTCTCTTTTGGTCTTCCTTATCTTGTCCTCCTTCAAGAACGCAGTCTTTATATGCCCACGCCAGAACAACATCGCTTTTTTCTTTAAGATAGTCGCCGTTTGTCATTAAGCCGATTTTGTTCTTAAAGCTTGTGAAAGAATCAGGCAGAAACTCCTTGTTGTTTACAAAAGAAATAAATTTATCCTTGTCAAACACCAACACTTTTTCTTCTTTTAATGATTGCTCAACAAAGAAATTTTCCTTCGCCCTCTTATCTGAAAGCAATAATTCTAATAGTGAATTGTCCAGCTTTAGGGCTAGCTCGGTTAATTTGTTTTTGAGCAATTTTCCATCAGAAAATATACGTTCGTCTTTTTCGAACAGTTTAGTTAAATCATTCATTAAATTCTGCATCTATCAACCCCTCTATTAAGTTACAAATTAGACCTGCTTTTTATAAAGGTTTCCAAATCAGAAGGCTTTACTCGCCATTTTCCAACCTTTACCGCTTTCAATTCCTTGTTAGCAATCAGGTCACGAACAGCCTCCTCGCTGATGTCGAGTCTTTTTGCAACCTCACGAACAGTAAGATATTTCCTTAAATCTTCCATAGAAAATCTCCGTAGAAGAGA
>JAFGPE010000155.1 GCA_016926055.1 Candidatus Woesearchaeota archaeon
CTATTATTCGAGGACTGGAACGACAAGAAAGGCTGCCCTGTTAATCGCAAAAGAACTTAAGGCAGATATTGATGAAATAATCGATAAGAAGCCAAGGAAGGGATTTTTTGGCTATTTAACAAGCGGCAGGGACGCGATGAAGAAAAAGCTGACAACGATTGAAACAAATAAAACGCCTGCGGGATATGACCTTGTAGTTCTTGGCGGGCCAGTCTGGGGGTGGACTATTTGCCCCGCGATCAGAACATTCCTGGCACAGAACAAACTCAAGACGACAGCACTATTCTGCACGATGGGCGGTTCGGGTAGCGAGAAGTTCTTTTCAGAGTGCAAAACACTGATACCTGGAAAAGTGCTTGCAGAACTGGCATTGGTCGCAAAGGAGCCATTTGAAGGAAACATAAGGGATTTTGTCAAAAAACTGAAATGAAACTCTCAAAAGCATCTCTCGCGATAGAACTGTCAAGGCTTAAGCGGTTTGAAGAGGGCGAAATAAAGCTCGAGCAGTACTCCACTGACTCGGAGATTGCCGCTTCTGTACTCTGGAATGCGCTTCTGATAGGAGACATAAAATGCAAAACAATCGCTGACCTCGGAGCAGGTACAGGAATCCTCGGCATTGGCGCGATGTTGGTTGGCGCCAAAAAGGTTTTTCTCGTTGAGAAGGAAGAAGAAGCGCTAAGGATGGCAAAAGAAAACGCTGGAGGGATGAAAAATATCAGCATAATAAGTTGTGACATCGGTAACTTCAAAGAAAACGTTGAAACTGTAATAATGAATCCGCCATTCGGCACAAAGAAAGAGCATGCTGACAAAGTTTTCCTCGAGAAAGCATTCTCAATTGCAAAGGTTATTTACAGCATCCACAAGAGCTCCACCAAGCGGTTTATAGAAGCGATAACAAAAGACAATTGTTTCAGGATAACGCACGAATGGAAACTCACTTTTCCTATAAAAAGAAGCTACAGGTTCCACACCAAGCCGAAAGTAAATATAAAGGTAAGTTGTTTCAGGATGGAAAAATAGTTAATCAATCATAAACTTAAGCGGCAGCCAAAGAGTTCAGGTCTGAAATCTCCCTCGAACATCTGAATCAGTATATTCTTTTTGAGGTAAAACAGGTCCTTTCCATTTTTTAGTCAGAAGATCGTTACCTTCAGCTATCTTGTTTACATACTCTTTAATTTTTGCTCGTTTGTTTTTAATGTTCAGTTCAATATTTTGCAGTTCTTGTGAAAGCCTGACTTTTTCTTGTGAGTCCTCCGCCTTATCAAGTTTCTTTGCTACTCTCCATTGGTGTTTCTCAAGCTTACGCACAGCTTTTGAGTATGCATGAAGGGCTTCCTCTGCGTGAATATAATACGCTTCCAGTTCTTTCAGTTCATCCATCCTTTTGTTCAGCTTGTGTTCAATACGGTCAACGGGGTTTTTTCCCCAACCAAATAGCCCCATCTGCATCACCGGGAGTGAAAGCAATCCTCGTGTTTTTATTTCTTTGCATTTATTTCCGGCAAATTGTATATGGTGCAGCGACCTTATGCGACTAAACCAATTATCCGGCATCCTTGCTCAGCACGGCAAGAATTCCGCAACCTTTTTAAATAAGCCATAATCTCTAAAGGTAAAATGGAATTAAAGGTTGTTGAGGAAACAAAGAGGAAGTTGATATTGCAGGTCAATGGAATAGGTCATGCTTTCTGCAATGCGCTAATAGACCAGCTTTGGGCAAATGAAAAGGTTGATGTTGCGAGCTATGCAATAAGACATCCTCTGATCGGGGTTCCTGAAATAATAGTTGAGGTAAAATCCGGAGAGGATGCAAAGAAGGTTCTTATTGATGCTGCCAAGCATCTTGAAAAATCCAATGAAAAGCTTAAGAAGCAGTTCATGGAAGAGCTAAGATGATTCCACAAGAGGATGGAAAAAGATTTCTGAAAGTTGCGCGAGGGGCTGTTGATTCTGCATTCTCCGGCAAGGAGCCGAATGTTGAAAGTGAGTTGGCAAAAAAATATTCTGCAGAGCAGGGTGTCTTTGTAACGCTGACAATAGATGGTGAACTGAGAGGCTGCATTGGCTTTCCTGAACCCGTCATGCCATTAACCAAGGCAATAGTGGAGGCGGCAAGAAGCGCTGCATTCTCCGACCCCAGGTTTCCGCAATTGACAAAGGATGACTTCAGAAAAGTAAAGTTCGAGGTTTCTGTTCTCACAGTCCCTGAATTAATCAGGGTAAAGAAGCCGGATGAATATCTTAAGATTGTAAGGATTGGCAAGGATGGATTAATAATTCGTGGGAGTTATGGTTCAGGGCTTCTTCTGCCACAGGTATTCGCAGAGTACAACTGCACACCGTTACAGGCGCTGGAGATGACCTGCCAGAAAGCAGGATTGTCCAGGGATTCATGGAAGAACCTTGACAACAAAATCTACAGATTTCAGGCAGAGATTTTCAGCGAGAAATGACTATTCTGAGATAGAAACACAACTTTAAATACTACTTCATCCATTTTATGCCAAAAGAGGTGGTTTTATGACAAAACACTACATCATAAAGACTCATGGCTCGCACAAGGCATTCATCTATATTATTTCTGCAATAATGCTCCTGATGGGGTTTCTTCTTGCAAAGAACCTCTCAAACTTTAATGTGACGGACGAGGTATTCAAGACATACACCGTAGTCCTTCTGTTTGTCCTGACCGTAATCCTGATAATCCTGGTTCTGATTGTAAGCTGGTTCATCATCGAGATTAAGGACAAGGTTCTTGAAACAGAGGAGGAGGAAGAGGAGATTTTAAAGAGAGTCAAGAAAAAGGGATAGTTATTTTTTCCTGTTCTTATAAGGCATATCGCCAAAGTTGCACTCTTTGCAGGTTGCATCCAGATTAATCCAGTCGTTCTGCTTGTATCTTGAGAGCGCTTCAGGAAGATATATTCTGACATAGACATGCTGAGGTATAAAGACAAAATCTGACTCAATCCCTATTGCCTCCTCGAGATTCAGTAAAAGGACTGAAGCATCGTCACAATCCCCGACACGGTAATACAGGCTTTCTTCTGCAGACTTTACGTATTCGTGGCTCAGCGGGTCACTGGCATAATTGAAGTTGTCCCTTACGAAATAGAATAGCGCTTTTGCATAGCATATCCTGTTTCCCTCCGGGCAGGACAATGAGATGATTTTGTCTGCAAAAGGCTTCACAGATGAAGGGTTGACAAACAGATAAAAGTTATTTCTGTCCCAGGTAACGTTGCCAGGAACAAAATCAGAAGACACTATCTCGCCTATGCTCGGAATTCTCTTCGGCTCAGGGTCAAGCCTTATTGAATAATACGGAACAACCATCAGAACGATTATGAAAATCAAAAACAGCGAGATTATCCAGATGAGAGGCTGCCTGTATCTGCTAAACTCCTGCTCTGAGTCGCCTAATTCAGACTGTATGTCTTTCAAATCCTCTGCAAGGTGTTTTTTGTTCATGAAATTGAAGAATCCTAGGAATATTTATTTGTTTCTAGAAAAAGCCTCAGTCATTAGACTTCGAATAGCGCCAACTCCGCCTCTTACCGCGGCAGCATAGAGTGCCGGTAGCCACAAACCGCAACCAATCTTGCCATGTTCAGGATGGTCATAATTACAGTATACTTCTCCACCAAAAGAGCAAGGTATCAAAGGCAACATTCTGTGGTCGAAAGACAGCATGCGATTGGCTGTTGGACATTTTTTGACGTTAAAGACTTTTGATAAATATCCAGGATGAAACATTCTGGCTGATTCAGATGTCATGCCCCTTGTAAAATCAAAATAATGTTTTTCCTTGAGAACTTTTTCCAAAACCTTGGATGCTTTCTCCCGATGAGATTCTGTAAGAGTGTATTGAGGAAAAGGATTTTTTGCATTAAATACGTAAGTGTGAAAATGCACTGCTGCACCCTCGAAACCCATGCCCATTAAGTAATCCAGCATTTGTTGGAACCTTGGGTAGTTTTGGGCATTGATGAACAGGTTAGCCGTTACAGGAATGCCTGACTCCATCAAGTTCTTTGCGTTTCTGATTGATAAATCAAACCCACCCTGCTTCCTAAGCAGGTCATGGTGTTCAGAAACAGTATCTTCCAGAGAGCACCAAACAGCAATTTTGTTTTTATGGCTTTTTAAAATATGCAATAACTCTTCATAAAATTTATTAATCCGGGCTGTTTCAACAATATCGATAGAGAAGTTCGAGCCCAGGATAACTGGAACAGCGTATTCTTCTGCAATTTTCAAGACTTCTACTAACCGTTTAGGTTTCAAAAATGGTTCACCTCCCATAATAAAAGTGGGGACTCCACTGAATGTTTCCTGAACATATCTGAATCGCTCAAGATAGCTTTCATCATCGATTTCAGGTGTA
>JAFGPE010000156.1 GCA_016926055.1 Candidatus Woesearchaeota archaeon
ATTGTATCCTTTGTAAGAAACGACTCAAAAATATTTGTTATTGACTTTTTCATAGTTTCTGGTTGAAAGATTCGTGTTTTATATAGTTTTCCATTTTCAAAAAAACACCTACCCCTTCATTTCCAGTGGAGATATCATGTGTAGTTGTTGTCGTGTTGTTTTCTCATATTATCTATATTGAAAATAAATATAATATAAAATACACCCAAAGCAAAAAACTACTTTCCATAGGAAATGAAGGGGTGTGTCATAAACAAAAACCCCAAACAATATACAAAAACATAGAAAACAAGAATTTACAAAATATTACCGAAAGATTTATATCAAACCTTGAGAAATTATGTATTGGTATGGCGAAAAAAAAGAGGCAAAAGAAAACAAAGCAGAAGGAACCTGTTGGTTGGGCCTTGAGGGACAAATACATAAAAGAACTTGCATCTCTTGACACAAACAACCCCTCTATTTTTTCAAATCTTGTGAAAAACTTCTTTAAAGATGCCTTCAGGATAAATTACGAGGTTTCGTTTGAAGAGTTGATAGATGTAGCTATGAGGAAAAAATACCCTGCGCAATTGTTAGGTGAGATAACAAAACTTTTAACAGAGCTTTCAGAATTTGAGTTCAAGACAGAATCTAAAAACTTTGACAGTAGTTATTTTAAATATGGTTTTGAAAGGGTTTTGCATAGGTTGACTTCAACAAAAACCAATCTCTCTTCCTCCATTATAACAAACAAAAAACATCTTAACCTTTCATCCTTGTTAAAAAAACTCTTCACAAAAAGAAAACAACTCGAGCTTGGGCAAATCGCAGACATCTGCAAAAAACATATTGATGACAAGAACCTTGCATCTGCAAAAGACTATTACCTTCTAGCCATTGAAAAATACAATGTTGCACCTCATGAAGAGCAGGAAAAGCATTACGAATCCTTGAGAGGAATAAGGGAGAAGCTTTTGACCGCCAAATAGATGGTTTTTGGAAAGCTTTATAAAAAAATCCTTCTTCAACACCCACCATGAATCCAGTATATGCAGTTTTTGTCCATGTGGTTTGGTTTTTATCTACCTATTATATTGTGGTTTTTCTTCTGGTCCTTCTTACACGAACTGAAAAATTACACGAGAAAAGGTCATTCCAGGGCAAATACCCTGAGGTAAGTGTCATTGTCCCAGCTTACAACGAGGAAAGGAAGATAGGGCACACGATAAAATCACTTAAAAAGCTCAATTACCCTAATATTGAGTTCATTGTTGTGAACGATGGAAGCAAAGACGACACAAGCGATGTAGTTAGGAAAAGCATAGGTGGTGACAGAAGATTCCTTTTCCTTGACAACAAGAAGAATAAGGGGAAAGCTGCTTCGCTCAACCAAGGGATAGATAACGCGAAAGGTGAGTTCATAGCTTGCATGGATGCTGATTCTGTTGTTGAGCCAGATGTATTTCAGAAAACCCTGCCTTATTTCAAGGACAAAAAAACAGGTGCGGTCACAATCACTGTAGAGGTGAAGAAACCAAAAGGGTTGCTTGAGAGGATGATTGACCTGGAATTTATTCTTGGCCTGTCATTGTTCCTCAAAGCACTTTCTTTTTTGGATAGCGTCTTCGTGACACCCGGTCCATTTTCTGTTTACAGGACAAGTGTGTTGAGGGAGATAAATGGCTTTGACCCGGATAACATAACAGAGGATACAGAGATTGCCTACAGAATCCATAAGCATGGCTACAAAATTGAGAACTGCATGAATGCAAGGGTTCACACAATACTCCCGAAGACATTCAAAGGCATCTGCACCCAGAGGAAAAGATGGTATTCTGGCGCGCTACAAACCATAATCAAGCACAGGAGCATGTTCTTCAAAAAAAGATACGGGGTTTTTTCATACTTCACACCATTTAATTATCTCCTCATCTCAATGGGTCTGGTGCTTTTCTTTGTATCAACTTACCTTGGCATCTCAAAACTGATAAAAAACCTGATACCCTTCAGATATACAGGATTTAATTTTTTTGACAGGTTATTCGACATCGATATAGATCTTCTAACAATAAACAGGCTCACGATAGTTGGCTATAGCTGCTTCATCTTTTCATTAGTTGTGATGTTCGCAGGGGTAATCCTCACAAAACAGAGCATAGCAAAGAAAAAATACGGGTTAATCGGCTTTCCTCTTATGTTCTTCCTGTATCAATACTTCTGGACAATATCAATAATAGCTGTGATGAGAGGCAAGAAGATAAAATGGCGGTAAAAAAGAGTATTTTTTTGCTGGCTTTTTTCATAACAGCTTTCTTGTTTGTGGCAATGCTTTTGATGAGTAGCTTCTTCTATAATGAGAGACAGGACTATATTGATACAGAGATGCAGAACATGTACAACAGCTTCAACGAGATGCAGGTTTTTATGATGATGGCAGAAACATATGGTGATGAGATGGCGTGCCTTGCATTCCAGAGCAGGCTCGCCGGCATGGATAGGGAGATATGGGACCTTGGGTTAAAGATTGATAGGTACAGGCAGTCAAGTGAGGAGTTTCAGAAAGACCCTTACTATAAGGAGCAAAAAAAGCTCTTTAACGAAAATGAGGTGGTCTACCTGATGCTTCTTAACAAAGTGAGGGAGAAATGTAGCCTTAACCAAACTGTGCTGCTTTTCTTTTACAAAAACTCCGAGGTGTGCAGCAAGTGCGATGACCAGTCATTTGTGCTGACAGACATAAACAAGGAAATAGATGAGGAGATATCCATATTCTCATTTGACACCGAGCTCAATATAACAGCAATAGATTTGCTTGTAAAATACTATGAGATAGATGAGTATCCCTGCATTGTGCTCGAAAACAACAAATTTTGCGGAATGCTCGCAAAGAAGTTCATCATGAACAGAATCTGTGAAGTCTCACCATGGACATCTTCCTGCAAAGATGAAACAGACTAAAAACCTTTTCCCTTTAGTGTTTATTCTGGCCGCTGTTAGCAGGATTCTTCTTTTGTTCCACAAAACACCCTTGAGGTGGGACTCAGCTGTTTATATTGAGATGGGGAAGTATATATGGTCTTTTGGCAGGAGCGGTTTGTTCGAGTCATTAAGGCCCCCCTTATACCCCTTGCTTATCGGTTTTTTCCTGAAGCTTGGTTCATCGTTGTTTTTTCTGAGAATAATCGACATGCTTTTTGCAGTTGGTTGCATCTGGCTAACCTATTTGTTGGGAAAAGAGATATACAATAGGAAGGTTGGAACCCTTGCTGCACTTTTGTTCTCCTTCAGCCCTCTTGTGCTGTTCTGGAACGGAGAGATTATGTCCAGCATACCATCAACATTCCTTGCGTTGCTTTCTGTTTACCTGTTTGTCAGGAAAAGCTACAACAGTGCAGGTTTTTTTCTTGGCTTAAGCTTCCTTACAAGGTTCCCTCAGCTGCTAATACTCCCGATATTTTTTGTTGTGCTGTTATTGAATAAAAAAATAAAAAAGATATTTTGGTTGCTGATGGTTTTTTTCCTTACAATATCACCTTACCTTGTTTTCAACACAATAAGATACAAAAATCCCCTCGAACCTTTTTTTGTAGGGGACTTTGTTGTAAAGAATGATGAGATTGCCTGGTTTCACAGGAGCAACAGTTATTATCTTTCCGGCTTGTTCAATGATAATTATCTTATCCTTTTCTTCACCATCGGCCTGATTATCTTAATCTTTTCCACAGAGATGAAGAAAAAGATTCCTGCTGCTGTTGCTGCGCTGTTTATCCTTTATTTTTTCACCCACATCCATAAGGAGATGAGGTTTATGTTGGTCGTGCTTCCTTACATTTATCTTGTTTCAGCTCACGGAATCATAGGAATGTTCTCATTTGTTAAGAACAGGAAAGTCAGTTATTTCATATGGGTGACTTTGGTCGTGGTAGCACTTATCCCTTCATATACTTACATCAGGAATATTCCTCCGAAAGATGATTCAATGACGCTTGCACAGGTGTTTTTAAGGGAGAACAGCTGCAGCAGTCTCTGGATAAGCAACCCGGTGCAAATCCTTTATTCTTCACAAAAGGCGGATGAGCTGCTGTATTATCCTGTTTTCAATCTTGAAAAAATAACAGATTTAAGAAAAAAACTGGATATTCCTGACTGCATCATACTTAATGAATGTGACTTCCCCTGCATTCCTGAAGAGAATAGCTGTCAGGATGAGAAGGAGATGCTCATAAACAGTATAGAGGAGAGCTTTAATGAGAGGACAGCAGCAGGGAAATGTGCAGATAGGATTTTTACAAGAAAAGTTATTTAAATAGGAAAGATAAGGAATAATAAAAAGATGAGAAAAAGAGGGATGATGTTTGCATAAAATCTTGCTTGATTCAAGTGTCTATGGAAAATTAATAATGGAGGAAGATGTTCTTAAAAAAGTCAGGTTAAAATTTGAAAGCCACGACTTTGTAGTTTATGGAACAGATATAATACGAAAAGAACTCAGAGATACGCCCAAACACATTAAATATGGAAAAAACAAAGTTAGAATTTTATTATTAGATACCTATGATTTCTTTGTAAGAAAAGAAAACCCCAGCCTTAAATACAATAAGTTGGTGGCTGCTTTGGCAAATGACTATTTTAAAGAATATAAGCTAAAGGATGGTGCTTTATCGAAAGAGGCAATTCGAAATGATTTCAGCATTGTGGCTACAGCAACAATCTATCAGCTCGATATTGTTGTTTCAGATGACGAGAGAACAATGCTATCTTATAAAGCAATAAGCAGCTATTATAAGATAAATAAGAGATATGGATTGAAAAACCCTATTTTTAAAAAATACAGCACATTTAAAAAAGAATTAGCGAGATGATTTTCCAGTGTGGAATCTAACAAATTCATCTAATCCCCGCATGACCTCAGGATCCTTCCTGACTTCCCTGATTTCCTTCATCAAATCTTCAAATCGTTTCATACTCCCCAAATAACCGAATCATATATATAAAAGTTTCGCAATAATGATGAAAATGATGAGAAAAAGAGGATGGATGCAAGTATTTGTTGTGATAGTTCTGTCTATTGCAGTTATGCATGTATCTGCCCATCAGGGGCCTTGCCCAGGAAGAGAAAGTGAAGGTTTCAATTTTTATTCTGAATGTGGTTGTGCAGATGATAGCTCTTGCTATACTCTTACATCTGTTATGTATTGCTTTGATAGTGACGGTAAGGCTGAAACATTATTCACTACAGGCTTGCCATTTGAGTGCACTGGTACCGATGTTGGGGATGTTTGTTTAGACCAAAATACCTGCAGAGTAGGTTGCCTTAGAACAGAAACAATTGCATGTGATGCTGGTTATGTATGCAAGGATAATCAATGTGTAAAAAAAGAAGAAAGTAGCGGCACACCCACAGGAGGTTCAGGAGGAGGGAATACTGGCGGTTCCGGTGGTGAAGATTCAGGAAGTGGAAATACAGATGGTTCAGGCGACGGAAATACAGGCAGCAACTTTCTTGACGGCACCAGCATCACCATAAATAAATACTATCTTCCACCTTATGGTTGCTGTAAGTCAGATAATGGTTGCAAACAAGAATCTGGAGATGGATATGTAGATAGAGAAGATTGCCCAGACGATTATGATGCTATTTTTTATCGAAATGACAGAACAAAATATTATATTTGTAGCGGGGGAGCATGTAATGAACACACATACTATCCATCTGAATGGGATTGTTTTGACGCTGCAGACAATGACCAGGATGGAAAAACTGACCAGGCTGATGAGGAATGCTTTAACGGGGTTTGCGGTTCCTTTCCGAACAACCAATGGCTGTTTTCAAGAGCACTTGTCACCACCTGCGGTGCTAATTTGGAGCCAACAGAGGAAGTTTTTAGTACGTACACTGCAAATCCATCAAATATTTGTACAGACCCAACAGAACTGAGCGACCTGTCTTTTTTCCCATCCTCCAAAACAAATTCTGGAGTGGCTTATTGTTGGCGCTATGCGGATGAATGCCCTATGTTCAAGGCAGAAACATGGCTTTACTCTGAATCGGACCAGAGAATAACTTTCGGTGTAAAAAACACAGGCGAAAAGGCAGGCATATTTGTATGCGATAAGGATAAATGCCTTAATGATGAAGATTCTTGGTATAGAAAAACATTCGGTACATATGATTATGCTCAGGAAACTGTACAATTTAGAAAAGGCTGGAATCATTTTGTTTTCATAGTGTATGATTATAAACATGGATTTGGTGGAACCAGTGGAAAGTTTACTGATAACGGCTGCTTGGGCTTGAACATTTTACCTGAGGCGGATTCATCCAGTGATAATCAATACGACTCAATAGGCAGCTATTTCAAATACATTAGCTCCCAAAGACTAGAAGAAGAAATCAATTGCAACAATGGTGAGGATGAAGATGGTGATTTTCTAATTGATATGAAGGATCCTGATTGTTATAATATTGTAGGTGATGATCCTCTGGAGGGTAGTTGTCCAAGTCAAACATACGGACCTTATGGCAAGGGCCCCGGTGAAAGCGATAAACAAACAATGGTTCCTGATGAGTTTATTTCAGTCAGTGATGGCTCAGACGGCTGCTGCGGGGACGATGGGTTGAGTATTAATTTTTTTGACAAGACACCTGAAGATGAGATAGGGGTTGCTCATCCATTTGTCGGTTTTTCACTGTTTGCTTTTCCAGTTGTTAGAACAGAGTTATCTGATTGGTATTACATGTCATACTATTCATCTGATGGTGACGGTTCAGGTGTTGTTTCTTTTGAAAACGATGAGATTATTTTTGAAGTAGATGATGAAAATAAATGGAATAGGCACATCATAAGTAGACCCATCATATCGAATGCTGAAAATTCAAAGATTAATTTTGATTATTACTTCGAATCAACTAAAGATACTCTTACAAGCTATGAAGACCATCTGGTTAGTTTCGATGTTGAGGTGTATTTCTTTGATGGTGTTGGTGAAAGGGTTGGGCGAGAATTAAGAACAACATTCAATAAAAATGATGAAACCTGGGTTACTGGTTCAGTGTCAATACCTAAAGAAAGGCTTCAAGAAGCAAATAGTATAGTGATTCAGTTTTTACCTTCAACATCACCTTATTTTGTAGGTAAACTTCATTTGAGAAATTTGGAAGATAATGCCCGAGAGTATGGTTACATCAACAGCAAAGAAGACAGCCAAGGAGATAATGCTCATCAATACATGTGCTATCGTAAGGATAATCTGAATTGGATGTGGCTCTATGCACAGGAGCCAACCATTTCATTCAAGATAAAAAATATTGGAGGAACCAATGATGCAATATCGACAGGCAAGTATTGGTTCTACTGTGATGCAAGCACTTCACAATCATTTTTATTGGGAAATACGCGGATACAGGACAATGATGGAGATGGTAAATGGGAGCTTGATTCTACTCAGACTGATGCGACAGGAGGTATTCCGATAGCCAATCTGAATCTGTTAAAATCAACAACAATCAAAGGATCATGTGTATGCTCTCCTCCTGGAGAAGAATACAAATTGATTACTGACTGGGATGTTATCAGTGACGCCGAGAGACTTAAAAGATGCCCTAACCAAGCTTGCTGTTTTGTTAACAAAGATACCTACGAATTTAAAGACAACAGCTATGATTGCTCAAGTGAAGATCCTTGGAATTATGAAAATGGCGCAACCGGCAATAACGGCCCAGGTTCCCTGAACTATTATTGCGGCATGTGCTGGAATGCTGAAGGGGTAGCATATACAAAACAGACAGATATGACTTCAGAACCAGCAGGTGATGGAACTAAAGGTACAACACCGAGGTCAAACATAGTGCTGAGGGGAGACGATAGAGGAGATAAAACTTTGCCCTGTCCGGGTGAAGCAGTTCAGCTTTGTGATGTCGACACACAGTATTGCAAGAATGGAAAATACATACTATCAAACCAGAGTACAGAAACAAAAAGATGCTGTTTCGAGGGCAGTTGTCAGTTGAAAGAAGCCCAGTATGCTGAAAGCTGTGAGGAGGTTGGCATCAGACTGGGTGTAAGGGCAGAGGAAGTGCCTAACAATGCGCTTATAGTCTGCAATGATGAGGTTGAAGCAAACGTCGCTGAAGGCAATAAGTGTTGTCTAGGCGACTGGGAATGGTCAGAAAGATCAGTACAGATTATTGATTCACAAGCAAACGCATTCATCTGTCATGACGTCCAGGGCAAAAGTCTTTTTGGCGAATGCTGTTTTGAAACAAACTGCAATAATTTCAATTTGGCACCAGAACATTATGCTACCTTCGATAACGGCAATATTTTCACAGAAGGTTCAAGTCTTTACACAATAATGTCTTTTGACCAACAGGAAACTTTATCAGTTGGAGAAGGAGTGAGCTACCCTACTCTCGTTAACAGAGCCCGTTATGAAACCATGAATAAAGAAGAAGGGACAATAGGAATAACGTTTATGAATTTTAATGACTGGCACGGCTTCTCAGAGCTGCATTTTGATTTTGTCTACACTGTTCCTGAAAACAGCCCGAAGACGCCTGAAGTTATCAATTTAAATCTTAATTATCTTTCAGATGATGGTCCGGCTCAGGCAGTATCCCTGCCTATCAGAGACTATGCTGTGGATGGGCAGTCCAATAATGACGTTTGGCATCATGTAATAATACCTCTTGACACTATTGATGAAGCAATGTTGACTAAAATGTACAGCTTTGGCATATCTTACAAGGATGGTGATGGAACAGGAAGCATTCTTTATTTTGACAATTTTGCATTAAAGAAGCAAGGCGAGACGCAAATATATTGTACTGGTCCATTCAGGGAGTGGGTGACTGGTTTGAATGCACCAGTAAGTTGTGATGCGGACTGCAAACTAAAGTATTGGTATACTTGCGATGCACAGCTGTCTTTTGGCTGGACAGGAGAGAAATGCTGCGGAGCAGGCACACAGCTTACAAAATTAGATACAGGCTATTCTTTCAGTGAGAGAGAATACTATTCTGATTCGAGAAAGGGTTGCTGGAGAAGCATCCCGGTGGATAATGACAAGACTGTGGCTGAAGCAACAAGCTCAAAATATGACAATGTATTGTTTTATGCAGGGGATGGTGGCGGCAAGTACAGAGTTTGTGGTGATGCAGATGGTTCAGAAACAAAAATGGAAGATGGAACAACAACTATTGAATCGTTTAGGCAATCTCATTCAACTTTTGGTGTTGAATACATTTCTGACGCTGTTCCAAACACCCAATGCACTATCAAGGGCACCCACTACTGCAACAATAAATTTTGGGAGCAATACACAACAGCTTCATGGTACACTATGCTGTCTGATGAAGAAAAGAAAGTATTTAGTGAGCTTGATGAGAAGGTTTTCCTCAAGGAAATGCCTTTGAAGGGGGAGAACCTAATAAAGGATTCGAGGGATTACCTGAAGGAATACAAAAATTCAGCCACTTATACAATAGCTGCAGAAACCATTGACTTGTCTACAACAGAATCCCAGGATTATGTGGCCAGACTGGAGTTTAGCACATCAAGCTGCACAACAGACAATGATGAAGTAAAATTGTCTGTCTTGGAAGGCAGTAACTCAATAAAATCAATTGAGGAAAGAGATATAGGTGAAGATGTGACTCGTTTAACTCTCAAGGGAATTTCATCTTCTGCAAACAAGCTGACTGTGAAGGTTGAAATCAAGACCGATAAAGCATCCTGCAGTTATACCGTAGCAACATTGTCCTTAATCAAAGGCACAGAGGATGTTCCCCCGTTCACAAAAACACTTGTTGAGAATTGCTGTCCAAGGGAATACTGCTGGGACGGCAAAATGTGTCGTATTGCGTTTGAAAAAAGTGATGAGGTTATAGGATATGCTTTTGCAGAAGATGCTGAATATGCCAAGTTATTTGACAGGGGCTTTAGATGCTCAATTGACCAGGATGGAATGGCAGCTTGGATAGAAACTGGCAAAAAGTATGACTGGAATGATGAACAAAGCGGCTTCTGCAAGCAGGACAATATGTGCTTCCTCAAATTCCCGGCTGACTGCCCTTCAGAACCAGACAACTCAAATATAGATTGCAAAATCAACAATCTCGAACCCCCTTTGTCATTCTGTACGACAGATAAATCGTTCATAGCAGACCATTATTGCATGAACGGAAACTGGACAACAAGGACAGCATTGATTGCATCAAGGCTTGAGCAAATTGCAACCGATTTAAATCCTGACAAATATTTCATATACTGCGATAAAGCAAAAGCAAATGATGAGAGGGAGGAGCATGTGATTCTTGACAAGAACGAGCTTTTTGTTAATAACCTGATTTCGCTATCTGCTACAAATGATAAGTCCATTAACAAGGTCTGCATCCTGAAATTCTGGATGGACAATAAAGAATTTGCTATCTTTGGAACATCTCTAAACAAAAACACAAACAAGAAGGAAGAGCTGAAGGCAGCTTTAAGCTCATTGTTTAGCAGCAGCGTTGAAGAAGAGAAGATTCAGTGCGATGAAGCCTTCAATAAGAAAGAAGACACATTTACAGCCTGCACCTATGAGGGCAGTGTCAGCCCACCCTATTATAACAACATGACAAAGATTCTGCTGTACAGCGAGAACTATGACTTATCTTTGGTTCTTGAGGATAGCGTTTGGCAGACCATCTGGAAGTTGTTAAAAAACCCCTTTGATACGATTGTTAATCTGGTTAAAAACATATTGTTACAAACAACAGACCCATTGCCTGCGCCAAAAGACCTTGATGTCATCTATAAGGCGAAAAAAGGCGCAACAACAATCAACGGAGTAATTTACATAAAACAGAATGAATACTTCATTGAGTATCGTGCTGATATGAATTTAGAAGATGCTCTGGAAACCTATGTTTCTGTGGCAGAGCACCCCACAATAAAAGCAAACCTGAAATATGATTTAAATGACGGAACATATTATGTTACAACAGACAGTATAAGTGTTATTGAAAAAACCTGGCCAGGCCTTACGTTCATGGTGAGGCTTGAATAGAAAACTTTAATTACATCCTTCTTCTTTAAGGAAGAAAGTGTATGAAAAACCCCATTAAAAAAAGAGGACAGTTGACAGTATTTATGCTTCTTGGCATAGTAATCATAGCTGTGTTTGCATTTGCATTCTATATCGGCTCAAAAAGCACAAAGAAGAAAATTAATGCAGAGCAGGAAATAATCACAAAGGATTTCCTGAATTCTGTTTCAGTACAGGAATATGTAAAAAGCTGCATCGACAGGACAGCAAAAGATGCCTTGCTGCTTCTTGGCAGACAGGGCGGTGTAATCTACAGCTCTCAGGTAAAATCAACCGATTTTCCTGTTAAGAATCTTCAAAAGACAGAAAGCTTATACTGCATGCCCATATTTCCCCATACTGTTTCAACAGTAACCAATGACGTTTTCTACATGGTCTATAAGCCAAGGCTTTTTTCTGATGATTCGCAGCTTTATCCATATGGTTTCGAAAGAGTGAATCTTACGGCAAATGTTGCAGATTACCCAAATATCAGAAGACCTTTGATGTTTGAGGAGATTAGGCCTTTGTGTTCGACAAACGGCTCAAATGCCTTTGAACTTGGCAACGAAATAGGATACTCCCAGGCAAACAATACCTGCATCTTCAATTACCGCTATTCGAACTCAATCCAGTTTTTCCTTCAGGAGTACATAATGCAAAATATTACAAAGTGTGTCGATTTTAACAAAATATCTGAAGTGTATGGCTATAGAATATCTGCCTCAGAGCCGAAAGTCGACATTCTTTTTGGCGACGAGGATATTGCAGTTATTGTGAATTATCCTCTTTCCATAACAATCAGGGATGAAGAAAAGATAAAAAAGATAGCAGCATATTACTCCATTATTCCAGTAAGGCTGAAAAAGATATATTTTTCGATAAGAAGAATCCTTTACGAGGAATCAAACAATATCTTCTTTGACATGGTTTCTGATTCAAGAAGCTTGCTTGAGAACTGCAGGGAGCAGAGCTGGGCAATCCCGAGGAATTATGCGCCTGTCAAATGCCTTTATGACGGGATGGAAATCAACAGAATTGAGAATCCCTCATCCGGCAATCCGGCATGCACCGGCAACTCAGCATTTGCAGACATTTTCAATATAACTGACTACAACTCAACCATTGACGGTCAGCCGTATTCTTTCTTCTTCGCAGTGGAGAACAGGAGACCAGCACTTGACCTTATTAATGAAACTGAAGTTGGAGACGATTCAACAGATTTTGACATCATTGTGACTGCAGGAGAGGAAATAGTAATTGAACCAAAAGGATATGACCCTGATGAGGATAACACACAACCAAACTCAAAGCTGATGCACTCAACCTACAGATATGGTGGCTGGAGGCAGACAACCTATGAGATATATGATGCTTCTTCTATTGCTTGCACCCCCCCCAAATATGAATGCTCAAAAACAGAACCAATAGCAAACCTTCCTGAGGATAAAAAATGGATGCATTACTCAAACTTTGACGGCAGGACAGCAAAAATAACAACCAGTCAGGAAGATGCTGGCTATCATGAAGTTAATGTATCTGTTTATGACAATGGAGGATTATATGACTTTCAGGTTGTGAGGATATTGGTGAAGGCAAAGCCAGAGCCAAATATAGAAGTAAATATCGGGGATTCAACAGGAACAGTTTACCATTATGCCGATTCGAGCGGAATTCCGATAACTGATTACTCCATAGAGGATCCTATAATTCTTGATGCAAGCACTTCAGCGCAAGGGTTTGACGGAATACAAAGTTATAGTTGGTATGAAGGAAATACTCTTTTGGGAGCAGGAGAAAAATTATATCTTCCCCTTTCCGATGTTCTGATAACTATAGAAAACATACAGCAAAAATACAGTGGCATGGGCTGGCATGCTGATGAAACAAAAACAATCAAGCTTATCTTGAATGAAAATAATCCTGCGACAAGAGCAGAAACAACAATACCAATTACTCTAAAGAAATGCCTGCCGCACGTAAGTCCAAATCCCTCCGAGATAAATCCCTTCCTGCTGACACATTTTTGCTGTGTTGATGAAGATGCAGACGGCATTTATGATTATGCGGCTGCCGGCACAAGCTGCAATGACAAAACAGAATATGTTGTTGGGGCGAAAATGTCCCCCCCAAAGACATCTACTGAGACTAATGACCTTTTCGAGGTCAAGTCCATTGGATACTGCAGAAGCGGCAGAGGAAACATTTGCGACATATCTTCACCAACAGAACATAATGTTTTACAGTGCCCGGATAATCCCCTTGAAGATTGCAAAGGGCCGCCCATTGAGTTTAAAGACAATCCAACAATCTTACCCTCTCCGTATGATAATCGACCGTTTGACCCTTCCATCGACTGTAATGTTTATCCACTAAGGAAAACATTTGAGCAGGCATTCGAACTAACAAACAACGGTGTATGTAAAATTGAGCAGGGTTGCTATCTCTTAAATAAGTACACAGTTTCTCAATGGAGTTGTGATTCAAATGGTGATTGCGTATATCCAAAACAATTCGATGAGAATTGCGACGGGTGTTATTTCTATGATGGTCCTTCAAATACTTGGACCAAAGGGGGAGATAGTTATTGCCCTCCTGAAGCTATAGGTGCAGAATGCAGATATTGTACGAATGCTTGTTCGAATGGTATTTGTCGATGCACAACTTATACGCTTCGTGATACAGATTACGACTCTTGGGATGATCGTTGTGAAACACCGAACTGTATAGGGAATGGCTGCTGTATGTTGAATAACATTTTTCCTGACAATTGTGGCAACGAGGGTTGTTTAGAAGGTTCCCAAGCATACATCGATAATAACTGTCCTTAATTCTTGTCGAAAGCTTTTTAAATAACCTTGTTCTAAATTGCAGTAGACAGCATAGCGGTTAGTATAGTCGACAGTAATATGGTGACCTGATGGAAAAAAGAGGTCTTAGAATAGCTGTAGTTCTAATTTCATTAGCTTTTGCTTTATCGTTTGTTTCGGACAGTGCAGAAGCTCCATGCTGTGCAAATATAGGCACAGTGACATCAGAATCCCTTGTTTGTGTTTCAGAGGCTGGAGTGATGGAAGATGCCTGCTGTCCTGCAGAAAACGGCGGCTATGGCACAGGATTGCCTGACAGGCCAACCTCCCAGCAGGATTGTGAGGATAACTATTATAATCCCTCTTCCTGTGACCAGCTTAGCAATACAGCAATCTGCGCTCGCGGCTGCTGTTGCGAAAAAGACTCTGCTGATAGTGTGATTGACTCGACCCCTTTGCTTGAAAAAGCAAAATGCCTGCTGAAAGACAGCTCTGTTTTTTATCCGGGAAGCTATGATTATCAGACTTGTGCGGCAAAATGCCAGGATGCTTGCTCATCTTATTCTGCAAGCAAGACTATCTGCAACCAAAACAACTGCGCGTGGTGCAGCTCTCAGGGAAAATGCTACAGCACTGAAAACTGTGACTCCTGCGGAACGAACTTTGGCTATGACGCAAACACAAAAGAATGCATTGCTGGAGTGATATCTGACAAGAGGTGTTCTGACATAAATGAGCTTTCCGACCCCAGCACGATATTGTGCCTTTCCTACAAGACAAACTGCTACTGGTGCGACTCGTTAAAAAGGTGCTTTGAAGATACTTGCGATACGTGCACCGATGCACCTTATGAAAGCCTGACAAGGTTATGTGAGCCAAATCCAGCCAACTGTCCTGATGGAAGGTGCGACCCGGGAGAGCGCTGCTTTGAAGACAGTGCAGGATGTGATGGTCCGGGAATATGCAAGAGTGTAACCTGCTCTGATGGTTGTGTTGTTTCAAATCTTCCTGCAGGGTCAGTTGAGCCAACTGACCCAACATGTATCTGCGACGGAGAGGGAAACTGTGCTGTCCAAGTATTTGAAGGACCCTGCGGAAATCCCAATGTCTGTACCCCTGAGACAGACTGCCAGCTTGGTTGTGACGAGTGCAGGACCGACTTTATTTCAAAATGCTGCAACAAGGGCTTAGGAACCTGCGATGTGATTCTGGGTGAAACTACATCAAACTGTCCTGAAGACTGCACATACTCTGCAGTGTGTGGCAACAATATCCTCAACACTGGAGAAGATTGCGATGGAACAGATGCTGTAAGCTGTCCAGGCAACTGTGATCCCAATTGCAGGTGCAAAAAGGAAGTGTGCACAGATGGCATAGATAATGATGGCGACAAATTAGCGGACTGCATCGACCCGGATTGCAATCTGCAGCCATGCAAAATAGCTCCTACGCCCACAAATCCCTTGGGAACAAATACCTGCAAGAACGAATATTCTTTCAAACAACCAGCGGGCAATCAGCTAAGTGTTGAAACAGATGTGCCGGATACCTGCTGCAGTTCACCAAGCATGCTTAAGGATTGCAACGATGACGGGGTTTTTGATGTCTGCGGGGAGATGTGCCCTTGCGAGTACGGAGGCACAGGTGGTCAAACTTCCCAGAGTGAACTGAAAATAACAGGAGCAGAATATTTCAAAGGCGAGAAGAAAATCAGGATATTGTGGACAGCAGCATGCCCTGGCACAAAATATACTTTGTCAAGCTGCATAAAAGAAAAAGAGGGTGACTGTACTGCCGAAACACAATACACGCAATTAAAGACACAAATAGAAAATCCTTACACCATTCATTCAAATATAGACTCTGAAAAGGAATACTGCTATCTCGTAAGAGCAGATTGCATAACCCCTGTCTCTTCACCTTTGGAAAACAACTGCTTCTATTCAGGTCATGACATTTGCTATGGTGTTGGAAAGGATTCAGAGTTTTGCCTTTTGGACCAGCCACAGAAAAGATTTGTCTGCGATGATAGCAACATGATGACATCAGTTGAACCACATCTTAGCATAAGCGCAGTCAATCCTGCAGACTGCTCAACTCTTGACATCGAAGATGCGGTTGATTCTGAAAAATACTATTGCAGTGGCCCTTTCTCAGGAAACACGATGTGCGCAAGGCAAAGCCAGTGCAGCAAGTGCAACGGGCCGTTTGGTGCTTTTGCTGACATCACTGGCAGCATGACAACGTATGAAAGGATAAGGGGCAGAGAAACTCCTGTTGCCTGCACAAATCTTTTATTCTGCTACTATGATTATTCAGCTGTATCAGTCAACTTGTTCCTTTCCTGCAGGGATGTCGAGAGCTGTTATGATTATCATTCGAAATATGCCTGTACAGATACTCCAAAAGCCACGATACCGAGCAGATGGAACTACAACAACAAATGCCTGCCAATGAATTGCAAATGGGAAGAAATATACCCTGAGCTGGGCATAGGTGTCTGCAAGCCAGAGGATGATTCAAAGTCAGAGTGCTCAAAATGCAATGAGCCATATAACAACATATTCGGTGCCTGCACCAGGGATGTGTGCAAGAAGTTCGGAAAATGCTATATGGATATTCATGGTGACTGCAAGAATTCTGACGACATAGGCTGCAGCGATTACATCAGTGAGGAAGATTGCATTGCTTCTGGCTCGGATTATTCAATAAAACCAAATGATCCTTTTTATAATCCTGCCAAGGATGGAGTAAGGCTTGATTTGACTTATGATGAATACAATAAGGATAATCCGCTGGATAGCTATGAGGCAAGGCACATTGGAAAAAACATCATAACAAAGAAGAGCGATGATTATTTCGGCATCGGTCTTTGCAAGTGGTATGCTGATGAAGAGTTGTGCTTCAAGGATGCAGATGGCGATTCTGTTTATTCAGATGACCCCAACATATACATGGACTTTGTTGATTCTGACATGGTTCCTCCAGCAAGTACAATAACGCCTTCACTTTCAATAATTGATCCCAAAACTAAAAAAATACTGATGAACTCACTCAACTTCAGGATAAGCATGGCAGATTATGGAGAAAATCCCAGTGGAATAAACAAATTTTTTGCCTGCCTTGCCCCAGGAACAGAATATTGCTACCCCGGCTATCCTGGCAAGGAAAATGAAAAGGATTATCCTGACGAGGTTCTTTCAAAGACAGCAACAGAACTAAGCTTTCCGACTCCGGAAACAGATGGCCAATACACAATCCATTATTACGCGATGGACGAGGCGCATAACCTGGAGGTTGTGAAGAGTCTGACATTTACTCTTGACACGACCCCTCCTTCCAACAGGGGAGGAGGCACAGGGGGTGGAGGAGGTACTGGCGGAGGAGATGACACAGACCCCGTGCTGAAAAATTTCAAGACAACTGTCTCCCCAAGTAAAACTACCGCAGGAAAGAAAATGTTGATTATCACATTCGAGTTCAATGAATATTCAAAATGCAGTGTCAGCCTCGTTAAGCTTGGAGGAGGATCCATTGGTCAAAGCAAGATAAATCCTGCCGTTCCGAATATTGCATTCAGGGATGAATACGATCCCATAGACAACGGTGCATATACCTATATACTTGATTGTGAGGATTTGCTTGGAAATAAAGCAGACCGTGTGGTGAAATGGATAAGGGTGGATGACGACATGTTCATCTTCGATACAAAGCCATTCGGCCCGGTAGACACAAAGTCAGTGACCCTGGAAGCGCACACGATGGACAAAGTGGAGTGCAGGTACAAGGAAGCGAGCTTCCAGCAGGCAAATTTTGAATTCGACCTGATGACAGCTTTTGAAACCCCAACAAAACAGCAAGAGCAGGACTGGAAGCACAACGCAAAGCAGATTACGCTTAGTGGTGGAGATAAGGCCTATCTGTTTGATGTAAAATGCAAATATCCAGACGGAGTTTATGATGACTTCATAGAGTTTGTCCTTGACACTACTCTTCCAACTCTTATTTTTGAAAACCAGAATAAAAAGCCCATTAACCTTAACAATTGGCTCACAGGAAGCGATACCGAAGTTTATGTAAAATGCACTGACCAGCCTGAAAACGGCTTCGGCTGCAATTCAACGATACTTTACTGCACAAGCGTAACTGCTGACTGCAAACCCGATAAGCCACTTCCAGAAAATAAAAGACTTAATCTCGTGGAAGGGCAATCACATCTTTGCTTCGAAGCAAAGGAAAACAGGATAAACGGAATGGGCGGAAAAATAGCGACCGGCTCTGGCTGTTACATTGCAAAGGTCGACAAGACTGGAGCCAAGATAACAATGAAGATTCTTGACAATGGAAAAGAGGTTGAAACCATATCTAGAGGGGAGGATGATGTAAAATACTATGACCTTGTCTTTATGTCAGACAAGGATATTTCAGAGATAACGATGCTTACATACTCTCTGGCAGGGTGCGTCGAGGATGCCCTGCCTGATTTGACTGCACATCTTACTGGTTCTGGAAAGATATGGAAGACCAAGATTTACATTCCTTTGGGGTATGACTGTTATGACAATATACGCAATGGCACAAAGAAGGGTGAGATTATTCTCTTGGGAAAAGATACAAGGGGAATCGCGTTCGATGAGAAAAACCTTGACAAAAGAAGCTTCTATATCGACACGGTGGGTCCGTTGCCTCCTGTCTTTTTTCCAGGACAGAAGTTCTTAGACCAGCCATTTTATCATCCAGGAGGCTTGTTTATTGCCTATGGCTATACTCCCGGTCAGTCTCCAAATGAATTGTTGCCGCAGGCAACAGTGAGAACAGTTAAATCTGCAGACGGAGAGAATTTTATTCTATACCATGAAACAACATCCGCGACGGAGAACAACTGTGATGAAACGGCGTCAATAGAATCAACAACAAAGGCCGGCACAAACACAGTTTATCTCAAGGGAAACAAGCCAGCTTATACGGCAGGCAAATTTATTAGCTTTACGGCATCACCTAATCACAAAAACGACTTCTCCACTTACCAGATTCGGTCCAGCAGATATGATTCGCAGCTCACAAGAACAGTTTTGACATTATCAGAGCCACTGCAGTCAGATTCTGTAATTGACTCAGAGGTAAAGAGATGCGAGAAAAGCAGGCCGACAGGATGGTTTAATGTAACATTCGACCTAGAAGAAGGAATACTCTATTTCAGGTCAAGAACAAAGGACAGAAACGGCGTGTCAGGAAAATACACTTCAACATACAAAATAATCGTGGATACAACCCCGCCTCTGCTGTTAATGACCGAACCGGATAACGATTATTACAGTGCAGACGATGTTTATGAGATAAAGATAATGGCTGCAGACACAGGCTCAGGGATAAACTGTTCCGGCTCAAAGCTTTCAATAAATTTCATTAGGCAGGGAACAGATGAAGAGCTAAACTGCACAGCGTGTAAGCTGGAAGGCTGCAATGACGGTGATCATGAAGCAACATTCTCCCACAAGGCAATATCCTCAGGCATCAACAATGCAGACAATATATTTGATGAAGGCGAATACGTTGCGGCATTCTCTCTTGCAGACATGGCTGGCAACACATTCAACCATACATGGAGCTTTGTCATTGATGGAAATGCAACCCATACGCCAAAAATAACAGTCAAGAACGGGTTTGAATACGACAGGATATGGTATGTTGCAGACAGAATGCCTAATATGACCTTGGTGTACGATAAGGATCCTACGTTTGTCGAGCTGACAACGCTTACAAAAAGGCCTCTTGAAACAACAGCCCACACCCCTTCTTTCACGAGGCTGAGCGATAATTCATTTGGCATATCATTTAATGCATTGCTGAGTGAAGTTTTCCCCCAGAGCCCGTTGCCAATTACAACATGGCACCAGCTGGAAATGACTTCGAGAAAGAAGGATGCCGACAACCAATGGACCAACTACGGCAGGCATTCAAAGTACTTTGTGGTTGATGTGACTGAGCCGGAGATATTTGTTCAGAACGGTTCTGCCTCAAAAAACTCCTCGATTTTATTGAATGGAAGCTACGATGAAAGGAATATAAACTATGTAACGTTCTATGGAGATTCATTGTTGAATCCTGTCAATGCAACCATAACCGACAAAATAAAGTTTCAGGACAACTTCGAAGTAATGCTTAACTTCCTTACAGAAGAGGAAGGCATAAGGATATTTAATGTGGAGGCATTTGACAAGGCAGGATTGAGTTCAGGAGCAAGACATGTTTATGCTTCTGTAGACAGAACTCCGCCAACCGCAGTCTGCATCTATGCAGAGAATGGAATCTGGAGCAACAAAACAGCAAGAGTGCACCTGGCATCAAACGATACCATGAGCATCATAGACAGCAT
Organism: Candidatus Woesearchaeota archaeon; assembly: GCA_016926055.1. Lineage (GTDB taxonomy): Archaea > Nanobdellota > Nanobdellia > Woesearchaeales > JAADFO01 > JAFGPE01. The sequence continues at coordinate 20,236 of JAFGPE010000156.1, forward strand.
AACTTATTGTTTTGGTGAATCGTGCGATCCTGAGGCGATGAAATACAGCACCCCTCTCTCATTCACAACATCTCAGGACACCATTGTTAATTTTGTAGCCTATGATGGCGCAGGAAATAAAGGAGAAGGAAACTGCCATGTAATGATTGATTTGGAGCCGCCGAATACAACATCTAATATGCCTGAGGCAGAGGTTTCGAGCAATGAAAACCTGAGCATAGTCCTATATCCTGATTGCGGGCTCTCTGGTTGTGCGTGGACAAGATATTGCTATGATTCTTCATGCGAACCTGAGTTTGGAGTTGATTTTGAAAATGAGATTGTTGCATCAGGCAGGGAGAGGTTGTTCTTAAGGTTTGCTTCGATGGACAATGCAGGAAACAAGGAACAGCCAAACACACTTATACTCAATATGAATACAACACCCCCATGGGAGCTTAAGTTAATACAACCAATGCACCAAGTTTCGAATACACAGAAGTTTGACCTGGTGTTCTGGACGGCTGTAGATGCTGTTTGCAAATATGATGTGGCAGGAATCCCAAGAACCTATTACAATATGTTGGGCTTTAACAAAACAGGCTCGCAGAATCAAACAATTATTGATTTCTCAAGGCAAAGCAGATTAAATGTGAAGTGCAGGGATAACTCCTCTGTTGAGGTGGCGGCTAGCTATGATATAAGGATTGATGAGACAAAGCCGGCAATCCTGAAGAACTATGCTGACCCTGACAAGGTTCTATATGAAATTGATGATGGTACGTCAGGAACCACGAATCTGCAGACAACAATGTTTGTAGAGACAGATGAGGAAAGCATATGCAAGTACGACAGAAACACAAATAATTATGACCAGATGGAAGGATACTTCGATAACAATAGCGAGGAGATAACATCATCTTTCAAAAAACTGAATTCAAAGTTACTTACTGATCTTCAGGACAACCTAGGTTACAGATATTATGTGGTGTGCAAGAACTATGCGGGACTGCTATCGGATGCGAGGGAGATAACCTTCTACACAAACCTCAACGCGGCCTTGGATATACTGTTCCACAGCCCGAGAAACGGTCTTTTAACAAACCAGACAGCAATTCCGCTTAACATATCCACCAACAAGGTAACATATCCCTGCTTCTACGGCTTCAGCGAAAGCAACATCAGCATGCTCTTTAGTGATGCAGCAGGAATACACCATTTTGTTCAGGAAATAGGGTATTCGGGGGAAGGCAGCTACAGGATATATGTTACCTGCAACTACGGAACAGAACAGGCAACAAAATACTCTGACTTTTCAATAGACTTGTCAGAGCCAACAACACCTGTAATAAGTGTTCCGAACCATACTGCTAGCTTAGATGAATTGAGTGCATCTTGGTCGAGCGAGGACAATATCTCAGGAATAATAAGATATGAATATGCTATCGGGACAGTTGCAGGCTGGACAGATGTCAGGAACCTTACAGATGTCGGAACAGACACTTCGATAACCGCCACTGGCTTAACACTGGAAGACGGAAGAAGATATTTCTGGTCTGTAAAATCAATAAACGGTGTTGGAATGGAAAGTGACCTGGGCACGGATGAGCAAGGAACACTTGTGCTTGTTCCTGTTTCAAACGAAACAATCAAAGAGACATGCTCCAACGGACTCAAGGATAGCGATGAATCAGACATAGACTGCGGAGGAAGCTGTCCTGACTGCGAGCTTAACAAATCCTGCGAGAAAAATACCGATTGCAAGAGCGATTATTGCAGCAAGAAAAAGTTGTGTGCAGAGCCGAGCTGTGATGATGGAGTGATGAATGGCGATGAATCAGACATAGACTGCGGAGGAAAAGACTGCGAGAACTGCGATGTGGGAAAGATGTGCAACAAGCATGCTGACTGCAAGTCACTCGCCTGCGACTTTGAAACAAAGCGCTGCTCTGAAGAAGGAAGCTGCGATGATGGAGAGAAGAACGGTGGTGAGACAGACATAGACTGCGGAGGAATCTGCAGTCCCTGTGCTGAAGGAAAAGCATGTAAGTTTGACTCCGACTGCGAAAGTGAGAATTGTGAGGAAGGGATATGTGAAGGCGCAAGAAGCGGCGATTCTGATGGCGATGGCATGCCTGATTCATGGGAGCTCGACAACAACCTTAATCCATATAGTGCAGATGATGCGAATACTGATAATGACGGTGACGGCCTGACAAACCTTAAGGAGTATTGGCAGGGAACCGACCCATCGAGAAAGGACAGCGATAGCGACGGGTTTGACGATTATACCGAACTTGAGGAGGGTTTTGACCCTCTCGATGCCGAGTCTCATCCATCAAAGGGAGGAGGCATTATGTCAACATTATTGCTCATAATGGCTGTTATTGCATTATTGGCTGCAGGAGGGTATCTTGGTTACACCGAGATTTACAAGAAAAAATACGCCCCTAAAACTGTGCAAGGAGCACAACAGCCAAGAAGCATGCAGAAACAAATGCCTCGGCAAGTGCAGTCAGCAGCACTGCCAAAAAGAAAAACAGCACCGCCTCAAGGAGAAGCTCCTTTGCCAGAAAAAAAGGCTGATAGTGATTTCAGTTTCAAGGATGTTCTGGAGGAAAGGAGGAAGCAGAGAGCAGAGGAGTCTGCACAGATTGAAAAAGCATTCGAGACAAAGAAGCCCGAGAGAAAGGAAGAGAGCAAGAATTCAGAGGAATCCCAGAGTGTTGTTGATACTAAGAAAACAGCAGAAGGGAAGAAAAGGTCAGAAGATGCGCTCGATAAGCTTTCAGGATTTATCAAGAGCAAGGATGTTTTTGATGAGCTGAAGAAATCAACTTCAAAAAAGCGGCCGAAGGAGAAAAAGCAAAAAGCAGAAGAGAAGCCAAAGAAAAAAATTGCTGAGAAGCATGAAGAGAAGAAGGAAAAGATTCAAAAAAATAAGCTGAAGAAAAAGCCCGAGGACGTATTAAGTCAGCTTGGCAAAGTTTCAAAGAAGAAAAAAGAGGAGGATGATTATTACAATGTCTAGGAAGGGGCAGATTGCAGGACAGGTTCTAATCTATGTGATGGGTCTTGTGATAATCTCTCTGGTGGTTATCTTTGGCTACAGGGCAATAAGGGATTTTGTAACTAGAAGCGAAGACCTTGCGCTGGTTGATTTCAGGACAAAGCTGACAAATACAATCGAGGAAATGAGCTCTGATTATGGCTCAATGAAGATTGTCGATTTTACAATCCCCAAGGGGTTTTCAAGGATTTGTTTCCTGAACAGAACAGCTTCCCCAGATACAAGAAATCTGTGCAGGAACATTCCAGATAATCCTGACTATGAGCCCATTGTTTGCAGCTTCTGGAAGGACAACAGCAAGGAGAATGCATTTCTTCTGGGAAAGAAGACAGAGGCATTCTTCATAGGAAATGAAAATACAGGTCTGCCGTATTTTGTGGTGGCTTTGAAGGGAGTTACTGAAGAGGAGGGTTATCTCTGCCCCGACATTACCAACTCAAGGATAAAACTAAGAATAGAAGGAAAAGGAAGATATGCTGAACTTTCTCAGGGCTAAGATGAGACGAAAAAGGGGCATTGTAGATGTGCAGCTGAACTGGATATTTGTGCTAGTTGTCGGTGCATTGATTGTCGCATTCTTTGTTTTTGTAGTCCAGAAGCAAAGGCTTCTTGCGAAGGATTCCCTAGATGCGGATATCAAGATAAAGCTCCAGTCAATACTAACAACAGCACAGCAAAGCACCTCAACACAGTATCCTATAACAATCCCCGATATTGAGATAAGATTCGACTGCGAGGGCTTCAGGATAGGCAACCTTGAGCCTATACGGATGAAAGGGGCTTTTGCCCCTGAGCTGCTGAAATCAAAGAAAAACATGATTTATGTCTCTTCAGAGGAATTCAGCATGCCGTTCAAGGCAGTGAACCTTCTTCTGATAACTGCGCCGGATGTGAGGTATGTGTTCTATGAAGGAAACCCAAAGAACCCTGACGTTGGAAGGCTTTTCTCTGACCCTAAGAATCCAAGCATGCCGGATAACATCACAAAGGAATTGGTCTCTGACTGCAACAGCCTGAATGACAAAAGCAATTATAAGGTGAGGTTTGTTCTTGTGAACGAGGATCCTGTCACCATCAATGATTGCGGAAAAAAAATAAAGAAGGGAGAAATAACTGCTGTAAATATAATTCCTGTGGCAGGAGGGTTGTCTGGCAGGGGTACAATAAAGTTCTATGAGTGGAATGGAAAATCATTTTCGGAAAAATCAACATCGTATTACATTGGTACCTCCACAATCCTTGGTGCGGTATTCTCTGACTCAAAGGAAGCCTATGAGTGCGGTTTAGATGCCGCTCTGGATAGGTTAAGAATAATTGCTAACATAACTTATGAGAGGGCAGAAGACTTCAAAGACAAATCTCACGGAACCGACTGCGGAAATTATTTTACAGACAACCTTGTTATTAACGAAATGATTGTTGGTCTTGGCAACAATGACCTTGAACAAAGAGTTGAAAGCACATATGCTATGGCAGTGAAAATAAGGAATTACAACAAACTTCTTTCAACAAAGAGTTGTCCGTTGTTATATTAAAATGAAAAAGTCCCAGATTCAAATCGGAGAAACAATAACCGTGTTAGTTGTTTTCATGATTTTGATAATCATAGGGATGATAGTATTTTTCGGATTCGAGAGAAGCAGGAATCAGGGAAAGGAAAAGGAGCAGTCTGACCTGAGCGCAAATGAGATAGCGATGAGGGCGATGTTCCTGCCGGAGATATCGTGCAGCAACGATAACATCCCTGTACACAGCTGCTTTGACAGGATAAAATTAGAGAAAAGCAAAAGTATTCTTGAGGCTAATCAGGTAGATGTCTATTACAACCTGTTTTTGTACAGCAACATCACTGTGAGTGTTGTCTTTCCTCAGGGAAATCCTTCTGCTCCTGTGCAAACATATGAAATATACTCTAACCTGCCTAAAAGCTATACCTCTAGAACGAACACCCTGATTCCTGTAACTATATTCGAGCCTATGGCTGAAAAGGGCAATGAATATTCATTCGGATTGCTGAAGGTAGAGGTATTCAAATGAAGCCCTTAAAATCCCCGAGACCATTTCATTTTCGAGGCAAAGCCCAGATGGAGATACTTGGTTTAGCGATTGTTGTTGTCCTGCTCACATTGGTTGCGCTGATATCATTGAGGTTTTTTGTAATCAAGGAGCCCTCTACAGCAAGGAAGGAATTTGTGGAGAGCGAGCTTGCAGGCTCTTTCCTTAATACGCTGATGAAAACCTCGTCAGGATGCAAAAAAACGAACTTTGCCGAGCTGCTGCAGGACTGTGCTTTGATGAATTCGATTAATTGTGATGCACAGGATTCCTGTACTTATGCAGCGAGTAAAATTGAGGAAATACTGAGGGACAGCCTCGGCGCACAGGAGAAATACTATGCTTTTAGCGTCAACAGCTTTCCTCCGATAACGATAACAAATTATCCTGGCGGCTTCTCTCCGAAAACAGTAAAGTCAAAGCAGTATCTTATCCCATTGAACCCCGGAACATTAGTTGCAAGACTTGATATTGCTGATTGAAAATGATAGATTCCCACATGCATCTTGACCTTGTTCCGGATTTCTCCTTTTCAAGGATTCTTTTGAAGAACAAAATAACAGCAATAACGCAGGCTTTCATGAAAGAACAACCGTTGTCAGTATTGGATGTTGAATCATACTTCTCAAGGTAGGAAAAGATGATGGCAGAATGGAGGAGCAGGGGCGTAGTTGTATACAGGACCATAGGCATTCATCCAAGATGCATTCCAGAGAGGATGCGAAAGGACAATATTTCGCCAGGGGATGCAATGATGCTGTTGGATGACAGCACAGGTATGACACTTCTTAATTCTGATTTCCATGGTAGCAACACTGATGACTATGCGCCATTCATTAAAACAATGAATCTTCTTGATGGTAAAACAAAGAATTCAATTATAAGGGCTGGAAAGAACTTCTTCAATATCTAGTCAAAAACAAGGCCACACTTCTTGCAGTATCTTTCCTCATCCTTATAGCCAAGGTCCTTGCTACCGCAGTCAGGACACTTCTTAATCTTCTCCTCATGCTCCAATCCTTGTAAGGGCTTCTCGTCGGTCATAAAAGGTTCCAAAGAATCTGGGTTTATAAAGCTTTTTATTCAATAATTCATCTTATACCTTAATATTGCCCCTATTCCTCCAATACCGTCCAGCCTTTTTCCAGCATCGTGCTCTGAAGAGATAATATTGACCTTTCCCTTCATTGATTCAACTGCCCTCATGAGTTTATCGATGCGCTCGTAATTTCCCGATTCCCTTGATTTATAAATCATAAAATCAGTCACCAAGAGCTTTTCAGCTGCGCCTGCTTGAACAGCCTTTTCAGTTTCCTCAACACCATAGACAGCCAAATCTGATTTGGATATGTTTGTAAAGAACTCCTCAACAAGAACAGTTTCCTTCGCAACAATATCCTGCTTTAGAACATTTCTTGTTTCCTCTCTTTTCATCAGCTCGTCAAAGGAGCTTTCGGATACAGATGAGCATGTTGCAAGGGTAATTGACTGCCCGAGTTCGTCTTTTATCTGCTTAAAAAGATCCTCCTTGAAGAATGCAGGGCTTGCCACAATTATGCTGCTTGCTTTGTATCTTGTTTTGTATTCTCTTATCTGCTCTATGATTTCAGAATAAAAGTCGCCCTTCTTTTTCGTGTCATCCCCTTTTTTATCGACATCGCCCTTCATATGAGCGAGCAGCTGATAATTGCTTCTCTTCAGCAGAGCAAAATAGGCTTCTTCCCTGTCATGGACGCACATCAGAATGCTTGAGCGCTCAACCTGGGCCTGCTTTAATTTCTCAATCTGAAAGCCAAGCCATTTTTCCTTTTCTATGGAGATTATTGTTTCCTGTCGGACTTCAATTGTCTGATGGCTTCCTTTCGGCACATCCTCCTGGCCTTCTTCTATGGTGCCATTTATCCGAAGAGTGTCCTTTTCTAAATCCAGTTTCTCTGCCTTAATCTTCACAAATACTGTTTTTTTAACCTGATTGGATTTCTCAGAATCAGATGCGAGCTGGATTTTCCTTTCGGCTTTGCCGCTAATCAAATCGCCCTTGTCAATGATGTGGCTTAAATACCATAAATCATCGAGGTTTTCTGCTTTTGTCTTAACAATACCCTTCCTTAAATCCTGGTGAATTATCTTCATAGAGCCAACTAATCATAGCATATATTTAAAACTGATGAAAATAGAAAACATTAAATACTAATAGTTTCAATATCGCTTTATGCCCAGGAAAAGAGGTAAGAAGGGACAGAGCGGCGGCAGCGCGGCAGGCCTGATTGCAGTAATCGGCTTGCTTATTGTCCTTTATATCATTCTCATACCGCCTGATGAGCGAAAGAAGCTTCTTGAAGATGAAGTCGAGGGTAGCCAGTCAACTTCAACTGTAGAGGACAATCTGACCTTCCTTCTTGAGCATCCGGGAAGGCTTGATTATCAGCAGTTCAATGAATATGATCATGATATAAGCCCTGTTTTTCTCTATAGCACTGAAAATTCAAAGGAGCTCAAAACAGCAGGCTCTTTTTACGTAAAGAACGGTGTCTTTGACAAGAAATTCTACACATTGGACTTCAAGATTGATGATGTTGCAAATACAGACGACCTCATGCTTAGCTTTGTTGCAGAGAAGCACAAGGGCATTCTGACAATAAAACTGAATGGAAAGACTGCTTTCGAGGAAGAAATAAAATCATCCAACCCGTCTCCAATCAAGATACCGAAGGAGTATGTTGCCTCACAGAATACCCTGGAGTTCTTCGTCTCAAGCGTTGGCTGGAAGTTCTGGTCAACAAACGAATACAGCATAACCAACTTCAAGATAATAGGAGAGGTTACTGATACTTCGAGGCAGGAGAGCAAAAACATCTTCATGCTTTCAGAGTTCGAATACAGGAACCTCGATACAGTTACCCTTAAGTTCAATCCAGAGTGCAGGCCTAATGATGTGGGGCTTCTCGAGATAAGGGTGAATAACCACAACATATTCTCAGGAATACCTGACTGCGGCATCCTGAACAAGAAGTATTTCTCAATCGGCTATCTTAATGCTGGCGAGAACGATATCCTGTTTACAACAAGGAAAGGTAGCTACCTGATTGATAATATAATTGTAAAAACAGAGCTCAAGAAATTTGAATATCCAACATACAGCTTCGAGCTTAACCAGAGCATATTTGATGATATAACTGCAGGCAACCTGACACTATTCCTTGACCTGAGCTTCTTTAACGACAAGAACCTTAAGCAGGCAGACATCTTTATCAACGGCCACAGGATAGCAATGTCGACCTTTGAGAAGAGCTGGACAAGGAATATCAACAACTATGTTGACTATGATTACAACAGCTTCAAGATTGTTCCCGATAACTCTAATTTTGACATCATAGAGCTGAAAGTAAGTACGTCGGACGAAAAAGATTAGCTTTCTCTTTCGGAATATGTTTTTATTCCCTCTATCTGCCTCAGCTTTGTCTTCTTAAGGAGAAATTCCCTGAACCTGTTGTCAATCTCACAGCCATGGCTTTGGAGATATGCAGAAAGCCTGCCATAAATCTTTCTTCCTTCCTTGTCGAGGTCAGTAAGGATTATTATGTATTTGTAAGGAGCAGTGTCCTCTGCAACTTTGTAAAGAGGATTTCCATCAAGGGTTTCAACCCTGTTCCTGATTCCAACACCCCTTAATGCCCCCAGGTCCTTTTTTCCTTCCACTATTATCAATTTATCGCTTTTATTGATTTCTTCAACCCATTCAGATATTGTGTCCATTTTAAAACCGCAAACTATTAAATATTAAAAAACTTTCTAAAAGAATATGATTCATCTAAGCACATTGCTTCTTCACTACAAAAGAAAGGAGATACAGCAGGCGATAATAGATAATTCCCTGAATGCAGAAGTCGGAATCAGATATGCGGACAAAGGCTTTGGAAAAAGGCCTGATGCCCTTGTTTATCCGAATGATGTTATTGAGCTTGTAAAGAAGGGAGCAACCTCTTTCCATATATCAGAGGAGCACTGGAAAAATCCCATGCAGCTGAAGCCCGAGCTCAAGCAGGAAGAGCTTGATTCATTGAGGACTGGCTGGGACTTAATTATTGATGTCGACTTTGAGCTTTGGGAAGGAACAAAAATAATAGCCGATGCCATTGTCAGGGCATTAAGAAACCACGGGATAAAATCAGTCTCTGCAAAGTTTTCAGGAAATAAGGGGTTTCATATTGCAGTTCCTTTCGAGTCATTTCCTGAGAAGGTATATGGCAAAGAAACAAGAACCTTGTTTCCAGAGGCGACGCGAAGGATTTTAAGCTACATATGCCAGTATATCGATTCTCCTGAAAATAATTATGAACTTTCCAGGAGGATAATGGGTATTAAGGGATTTGTTGAATTAAAGAATGCCGATAAGAACCTTGTCGCGTTAATTTGCGGGAAGTGCGGAAACAAGGCAGAGCTGAAAACAAAAAAAACAGAGTTCATCTGCCCTGGCTGTGAAAAAAAGATTGTTTCAGAGGGTGATGCAAGATTCATGATCTGTGAGAAATGTAAGGTACATATGAAGAGAATCGAGACAACCCAGACCAATAGGTGCAAGAAATGCGGTTCAAGGAATTTTATTGAAAAAGTAAACCTTGCGATTGACGCAGTCCTCATATCGGGCAGGCACCTTTACAGGAGCGTTTACTCTCTACATGAGAAATCTGGCTTGGCGTCTGTTCCTGTAAATCCGGAAAAGATTCTTGAATTTGACAAGAGCATGGCAAAGCCGACAGGCTTAAATGTTGGCAACATAAGGTTTCTCGACAGGAAAAGCATTGTTGCGGGAGAAGCAAACACGCTTCTTGTGCAGGCCTTCGACTATAAGCCGAGAATAGAGGAGGAGAAAAAGAAGCAGGGGCTTGAGAAGGACTTTGAAATTTTCCAGAATGCAGTTTCCCCTGACTTCTTCCCGCCTTGCATGTTGAAAATTCTCCAGGGAATAGAGGACGGAAAGAAGAGGTCTGTTTTTATCATGACAAACTTCCTGACAAGTGTTGGCTGGAATCATGAAGATGTTGAGAAGCTGCTCACCGAATGGAACAAGAAGAACAGGGAGCAACTAAGGGAGGTGAATATAACTGGCCACCTTCGCTATCATAAAAAGCTCGGCAAAAAAGTCCTGCCTCCGAACTGCAGCAATGATATGTATTATAAGGCATTCAATGTGTGCTTTCCGGATGAGTTGTGTGCAAGGATAAAAAATCCTGTGCAGTATGTGCGATTAAAAACAAAATACCTGAAGAAGAGCAAGAGGAATGTCAAGAAAAAAGCTGATAGAAACACTCGAAAGGCTGAATGATTTCCTGAAGAGGATTGAGCCTGAAACAAAGAAAGAGGCAACCCGTGAAAGGCTTTTTAGTTTCAGCAGGAATAAGCAGCAGTATTTTCTTTCAGGCGCGGATAGCTGTATCAATGAATTGAAGCTATTTGAGCCAGAGGCAATATTTCAATTAAAGACGGCAGAGGAGAAGGAGAAGGCAAGAAGGATTAAGGAAATAATGTGGGGGGTTGAGAAAAGATATGCCGAGAAGAAAAAAGCAGACGTGCTGAAGCTTATAGCAGAAGCAAAGAAGGAAATAAGCACCCTGAAGGAAAAAGAAACATTCAGGATAAGGATACCTAGGCTTCCTCCCGAGATAAGTAAGGACGTTTCATTGGATTTACAGGAGATAGAAAGATGCTTTAATGCGATCTGCTTTCGCTCTGTCACAATACTCTGCGGCAGGGTTCTCGAGATTGCCTTGCACAGAAAATACTTCGAGATAACTAGGCAGGACATACTTGAGACCCAGCCCGGAATCGGCCTTGGTAAGCTGATTGCAAAGTTAAGGGAGAAGAATTTCAACTTTGATCCCGGCATAACCGAGCAGATTCATCTGATAAACCAGGTGAGGATAACATCAGTTCATAAGCATGGCAATAATTTCCATCCAACAAGGCAGCAGGCACAGGCGATGATTCTTTACACACTTGATGTTCTGAAAAAATTGTTTAAGTGATTTGGAAGAGTTTTAATAGAGGAAACTAACGCAATCTTTATATATATCTTATATTAATTAGATATATATTAAATAGAGGCTGCTTGTTTGAAGAAGACTAAGATAAACATTAGCACAGAATTGACTCTGAAAAACATAGACGCATTTATCAAAAGAAGGGTAACAAAATTTGGCACAGGGGCAAAGGTTGACTGCCCCAAGGAGTATCTGGGAAACGAGGTGTACTTGGTAATAGTTAATAAGGAAAAATGAAAAGAACAATATATCTGGCAGCATTATTGTTGATGTGTGTTAGTGTTTCGGCTCTCGTGGTAGAACTCCCTGAATCAGCAAGAGAGAATGGCGATATTGCAATTTCTAATCCAGCAGTTCCACCAGTCTGTGACTGGTGGGCTTGACACGAACTAGCGAAAACTTTTTCTTTTTATTGCCTATAGAAA
>JAFGPE010000157.1 GCA_016926055.1 Candidatus Woesearchaeota archaeon
CCTTATCGTCTTCTTCGGCTTAAATCCCCTTCTAAGCATCTCATTTTTAATAAGTTCATGACGTTTCTTCAGATACACAAGTTTGTTCTTGAAGAACAAAATGTGTCCCTTGCCAAGGATGTATTCCTTCGGCATTGCCTTTATCTCCGGATGTTTTCTTACATGACCAATCAGCATTAGAATTTCATTGTACTCTGCAACAAGGTGCTGGTCTGTTAGTTTTTTCGGTTCAACGAGATTTATTCTTACCATTTCTGCCAGACAGAACCCCTCATTATAAATTATTTTCGCGAAAAGAGCTATTTGCACAGCAGCTTCATTTCCTCTGCTATCTCATTTGCATTACCAGATATTGTCACGAGAAGCCTTCCTTCCTGCAGGAACATCGCTGATTTCTCGGTTTCATTGACTTTGGAAACCATGTGGAAATATCTTCTGCCATTGCACTCTTTTGTTGTTTTCTCAAGAATGGTTTCACCTTCCTTCGGAACGTAATTATTAGTTAGGTTAAGGAAAGAATCCATCTCTGCTGTTGCGAATTCCTCTTTTAACATAAGTGTAAGCCCTATCGTCGATTCGCCGCATTTGTAGACATGGTTCTGCTCATATCTTTCAGATGTGCCGGCTGTTGCTTCAATGCAGTCCGAGGGAACAGTCGGCAGCGCAGCATTTGTTGTAGATGTAGTGGATTCCTTCGGCTTACAACCTACAAGAATCAATGCCAGCAAAAGTAAAATGATTACTTTTCTCATAACGCTGGCGAATCTAGATTGTTTTATAAAGCTTGTGAAGGAGTAAATGGCATTATTGGCGTTTATCAATTGACAGTTGTTTTAATATAATCAACAGCGTCCCTTATCTGCCGCTCAAGGCCTGCGGCGTCAAGAGTTATTTCTTTTGCAGTTCCAGCGTAGAAGGGAATTGTTGCAGGAATTCTTCCTTTTTCATCTTTGTGTCTCTGTATTATGATTGAAAGGGAGTTTCCTTTGTGTTCGGGAATTCCAGGAAGCACTCTGGCAAAAAAATTCCCTTCTTCGTTAATCTCAAATCCATTCCATGCAATAGTTTTGTAGATGTTGCCGCCCCTGTATTGATTAATCATTTTCACAATTACGGAATCGGTACTCTGATAAATCCATTTGCACTTATTATCAAATGAATGCCCAATGTGCAGTACATCAAATACCCGCTCAAGCTGAGAATCTCTTCTGTCAAAAGCACTCCTCATTAGGTATTCGTTGATTCTCATCGCCAGCACATAGTCTACTCCGTTTTTTTCAACAGCTACAGGCTTTACAAGTTCAATTGATTTATAGAATTGTCTTCCAAAGGCAATTGTGCTGAGAAGCTGGCAAGCCCATGTGATTTCCCTTATCTTCATGGAATCACTGCGTTTGAGAAGACGATTTCCTTCTAAACTCAGCTTTTTGTAAAGATCTCCAGCCTCCTTGACTTTCAGCGAGTTTTTAGGTGAAGTTCTGTTCAATTCGTGCCGGTATAAACTCTCATTCTTCGTAATAAATGCCTGTGCTATCTTTAATAAATTGTCGACATTCATACCGTTAGCGAATTCAACTAATCTTATAAAACTTACGAAGTTAAGCGGTACATTTATAAAACAGACAAAAACAGTTGCATTAAATGAGTAATCTGAATTATGCTGAAAAGACCATTGTAGATTTTTACCTACGTGAAGCAAGGAATTTTCTAGAGACTAGAAATAACTTTTTAACCGAAATATGCCCAATCCCTGAGAGGGATAGAGTCGACGCAAAAGAATTAGTGGATTCAGTCAATCGATGTGGAAACACAATTGTTAAAAAACTGGATAAAGGAGCTCAAGTAGTAAGGAGCTATGACGCAATATCGTATCTTTCAGAATTGACAAAGGTGTGCGAAGATTTAGGAATAATAGCGTCTGGAAAACAATTTTATACTGAAAATCTTGAATTTGAACCAATTATATTTGAAGAGCCGCCTGCATGCAAAGGATTAACAATAAAAATTGTTGCTCCAGTCAGAACATACACATATATCAGAAAAAGACCTACTAGCGAGAGAATTCTAATTGACAGAGGGATAACTGACTCACTTTATGTTGAATTTGACTCTGCTGCTCGGCTGAAGAAACCGAACAGGCCTTGGACAAATGGCTGGAATGATGAATAATATCTTCAGTTCTTTATTGAACGTAATTTAAAAAAGGATGAGAATATCCATAAAGGACATAAACCTTTAGAGAGAAGGAATAAATCAAGATTGCAGTTAAATGGTGCCCTATGGAGAGCATACAGGGAGTATGATTTCTTAAGAAAGAAAGTTAGAAAGATTGTACCAAAGCTCCCGAAGTATGCTTTTGCCATTATTTCAGAGTTGCCTCTGCCCGAATTAATCGCTGATGGTGCGACCCCGGTATTCCTTAACGGAAAAATAGATTTAAACAAGGCCGATCTGGAGTCGCAAATAAATGCAGCTCTTCCTGATATAGTTAAAACGATAAAAAAATATCACACTTCATAAATCTTCCTGAAAGATAATCTTTTTAAACAGAATCTTTTTCTGATGCCACATGGGCAAAATAATCGAGGTCAAAGGACTTTGCAAGAGCTTTGACGGCATAAAGGCAGTGAATGATGTTTCATTCAGCGTAACGAAAGGCGAGATATTTGCATTTCTAGGACCGAACGGCGCAGGAAAATCCACGACAATAAAGATGCTTACAACCCTTCTTAAGCCTGACTCAGGAAAGATTGTGATGAACAGCTTCAACCCTGCCTCTGAGCCGAACCTTGTCAGGAAAAGCTTTGGGATAGTATTCCAGGACCCAAGCATAGACGATGAATTAACAGCAATGGAGAACATGGAGTATCATGGAATTATGTATTCGATCCAGAAGAAGACGAGAAGAGCCAGGACAGAAGAGCTTCTCAGGATGGTCGAGTTATGGGACAGGAAGGATGACCTTGTCAAGCATTTCTCTGGCGGGATGAAAAGAAGATTAGAGATTGCCCGCGGCTTGCTTCACCACCCAAAAATACTATTCCTTGACGAGCCGACTACAGGCCTTGATCCGCAAACCAGAAACCATATCTGGGAGCACATTAAAAAATTAAACAAAAAGGAGAGAATAACTGTATTCTTTACGACACATTACATGGAGGAGGCAGAGCAGGTTGCGAATAATCTTGCGGTAATTGACCATGGGAAAATTGTTGCGAAAGGAACAGCCGATGGGCTGAAGAGAAAAACAAAATCGGGCTCACTGGAGAAGGCATTCATCAAATTGACTGGAAGGGATATACGGGCTGAAGAAGCAAAACCGATTGACAACCTGAGGATGAGGGCAAGGGTGTGGCGCAGATGAAGACAATTTATGTAATGTGGATAAGGCAGCTCAAGAGATATCTTCGCTCAAGGGCAAGAATCATCGGCTCACTGGGACAGCCAATATTGTTCCTAATTGCTCTTGGCTTTGGATTTGGTCCAATCTACCAGAAGGCAGGTGGCGGGGATTATATACAGTTCCTTGCGCCTGGAATCATAGCGATGAGTATCCTTTTCACTGCAACGTTTACAGGAATAGAGGTCATCTGGGACAGACAGTTCGGCTTCCTGAAGGAAATACTTGTTGCGCCTGTTTCGAGAATGAAGATAATGATTGGAAGGACTCTCGGCGGAGCAACAGTTGCAGTTATGCAGGGCATAATTGTCATGCTAATATCTTTGATTGCAGGATTCAGGCCAAATAGCACATATACTATTCCCCTCGCCATCTTATTCATGGCATTGATTGCAACATTGTTCACGGCAATAGGAACAGCAATTGCATCACTGTTGGAAGACATGCATGGTTTTCAGCTGATTGTTAATTTTTTCATAATGCCCGTGTTCTTTTTGTCAGGAGCATTGTTTCCTTTTGACGGATTGCCAAAAGGAATAGCTCTAATCGCGAAGGTTAATCCCCTTGCATATGGCGTTGATGGGCTGAGAGCATCATTCATAGGTGCAAGCCATTTTGGCATAGGCCTAGATTTAATTGTACTGGGCAGCGTCGTGGCTGTCTTCCTCGCAATAGGGGCATATTTGTTCTCGAAGATACAAATATGATTTCCTTCCGAAAGATTTTTATATAACCTATTACAAACCTACAGACATGAACATAAGCTACCAGGTCGGATTAGTATTGGTCTTGGTAGTTCTTCTAGTCCTTATTTAATTGGTGCGGGTCAAAAATGATTCTGGCTCGCACTTAAAAGGCTAGATAGAGGATTAAAAAACAAGCGGAGGAAAAATGATAAGTGCCATAAGGGTATTCGACACAACTTTAAGGGACGGGGAACAAAGCCCTGGTGCATCAATGAGTGTTAATGAGAAGCTCGTGATAGCTGCTCAACTATCAAAACTTGGAGTTGACATAATCGAAGCAGGTTTCCCAATAGCCAGCAAAGGCGACTTTGAGGCAGTGAAGTTAATCGCGAAGAAGGTGAGAAAGCCGATAATATGCGGATTGGCAAGATGCAATAAAGCTGACATAGATGCGGCAAGGGATGCGTTAAAGCCTGCAAAAAGGAAAAGAATCCATGTGTTCATCGCAACCAGCGATGTCCACCTGAAAAACAAGCTCAGGATGTCGAAGGAAGAGTTAAAAAAGAAGGTCTATGAATCTGTGAAATACGCAAAATCATTTGTCGATGACATAGAGTTTTCGCCTGAAGATGCCTCGAGAACAAGTGTTGAATACATGATTGAAGTAGCAAAAACAGCAATTGCTGCCGGAGCAACAACAATCAATGTTCCTGATACTGTTGGTTATGCAGAACCGGATGAATTTGCAGAAAGGATAAGGCACCTTAGGGAAGAAATCCCTGACCGCATCACCATAAGCGTCCACTGCCACAATGATTTGGGAATGGCTGTCGCAAACTCCCTTGCTGGAGTCATGGCAGGGGCCACTCAGATTGAATGCTGTGTAAATGGCCTTGGAGAAAGGGCAGGAAATGCTTCCTTAGAGGAAGTAGTTATGAATCTTAAGACAAGAAAGGATTTTTTCAGGGCACAGACGAGAATAAACACAATGGAGATATTCAAGACAAGCAAATTAGTCAGCAGCCTTACAGGAATTGCTGTCCAGAGGAATAAGGCAATAGTTGGCATGAACGCGTTTGCTCATGAGGCAGGAATCCACCAGCACGGCGTTATAACAAACAAGAAGACCTATGAGATAATGAAGCCAGAGGATGTTGGCTGGGAAGGAGAGAACCTTGTCATAGGCAAGCACTCGGGGAAACATGCGGTAATGGAGATAATCTCCAGATTCGGCTTCAAGGTATCAGAGAAACAACTAAAGGAAATAATGGGCAAGATAAAGGATCTTGCGGACAAGAAAAAAGACATACATGACGACGATATACAGGCAATAGCACTTGATGTGCTTAACAAGCTTTCTGAGAAGGAGCAGAGAATCAAGTTGAGCGAGATATCTGTCTTGTCGGGAAACAGGATAACGCCGAGCGCAACAGTAGGCCTCGTTATAGATGGCAAGAAGAAGCTTGGCTCAGCAGCTGGCGTTGGTCCAGTTGACGCTGCTTCAAAAGCAATACTTTCAATTACTGGCCCTGAGGTAAAGCTCAGGGAATACAGCCTCAAGGCGATAACAGGAGGCACAGATGCATTGGCAGATGTAACAATAAAGCTAGAGGACAAGAATAAAAATGTCTTCTATTCGCAGGCAGTCAACGAGGACGTAATAATGGCCTCGGTGCAGGCATTGATAAAGGGAGTCAACAAGACATTAACTGCAAAGAGCGTGAGGAGAAAATGAAAGGAAGCGAAGCAATAGTTAAAACTTTAATTGGAAGCGGAGTGCACACTACATTTGGTTTTCCAGGTGGCGCAGTCATTCCGTTATTTGATGAATTCCTTAGGTTCGAGGGAAAGATAAAAAACATCCTTGTAAGGCATGAGCAGGGAGCAGCCCACGCAGCAGACGGGTATGCAAGAGCATCTGGCAAACCAGGAATCTGCATCGCGACCTCTGGTCCTGGAGCAACAAACCTTGTTACAGGGATAATGACTGCATACATGGATTCGAGCCCGATAATTGCTTTTGGAGGGCAAGTGTCTATGAGCCTGATTGGAAATGACGCCTTTCAGGAAGCAGATATGATGGGAATAACCTTGCCAATAACAAAGCATAGCTTCCAGATAAAGAAGGCAAATGATGTTGTTCCAACAATCCTGAAGGCATTCAGGATTTCAGCAGAAGGAAGACCCGGGCCAGTCTATATAGACCTTCCCAAGGATTGCCAGGTTGGCGAGGTTACAAAGGAAGCTCCAAAAAAGGTTGATATTCCGAGCTTCAAGCCGGTCTACAGGGGAAATATAAACCAGATAAAGAAAGCAGCAGACATGATTCTTGCAGCAGAGCGACCTGTTGTGATTGCAGGCGGAGGTACAATAATAGCCAACGCTGCAAAGGAAGTGACGGTATTAATGGATACCTTCATGATTCCAACAGCTACAACAATAATGGGCAAGGGCATTATTCCAGAGGACCATCCTCTTGCCATAGGGCAGGTGGGAATGCATGGCAGAAAGGCTGCAAACTATGCCGTTATTAATGCTGACTTAGTCATGGCAGTCGGCTGCCGTTTTTCAGACAGGATAACAGGAAACACGAGCTCCTATGCAGAGAAGGCAAAAGTCATTCACATTGACATTGACGCTGCAGAGATTGGAAAAAATATAGAGGTTGATGTGCCAATTGTCGGCGATTCAAAATCAGTATTGAGCGATTTGATTGTTGTCATGAATGAAAAACTGAAAAAGAAGACAGAAACAGAATGGTCAAAGAGAATGAAAGAGCTTAACCAATTGTGCAGGTGCAACATGGATTCAAAAAAAGAGCCAATAGAACCAAAAAAGCTCCTCTTCGAGCTTAACAGAATACTCAAGACAGACGATATAGTTGTCACAGGAGTGGGCCAGCATCAGATGTTTGCGACCCATTTCATAGACAGGATGAAGCCAAGAACATTTATAACCTCGGGAGGTGCCGGAACAATGGGATTTGGCCTGCCGGCAGCGATGGGAGCAAAGGTTGCGGTGCCTGACACGAATGTATTTGATATCGATGGTGATGGCTCATTCCTCATGAACATACAGGAGCTTGCAACGCTGAAGGAGGAAAATATAAAAGTGATACCTGTAGTCTTCAATAATTCATATCTTGGAATGGTTAGGCAGTGGCTTGAGATTTATTACAGCAAGAGGTATTCTCAAGTAAAGCTTGGAAGACATTCTGACTTCGTTAAGATTGCAGAGGCATTCGGCCTTGGAGGGATAAGAGTGGAGAAGCCAGCTAAGATCCAGGATGCGCTGAAGGAATCGATAAGGAGCAAGGAGACAATGGTCTTGGATGTTTATGTCGAACCAGAATCCAACATATTGCCAATGCTGCCTCCGGGAGGCCATCTTAAGGAAGCATTTGGCGGCTGTATGAATGCGAAGGGGGTGTTTTTCTGATGACACAGCAGCACAAACACATAATCTCAATGCTTGTCGAGGATGAGCCAGGGGTCATGACAAGGATATCTGGATTGTTTGCAAGAAGAGGCTTTAACATAGACACGATAACAGTCGGAAAGACTCAAACGCCGAAGGTTTCGAAGATAGTCATAACTGTGAAAGGCGACGACAGGACTGTTGAGCAGATTGAAAAGCAAGTGAATAAGCTTGTGGATGTTTTCAAGACAATAGAGATGAAGGATGATGAATCTGTTACAAGGGAGCTTTGCCTTGTGAAGGTTTCCCTTTCAAACGAAAAGGCAAAAACAGACATCATGCACTATGCACAGGTCTACAAGGCCCCGATAGTGGACATTACTCCGAAGAGTGCCATAATCCAGCTCGTTGGAAAGCCCCAGAAGAACGATGCATTCCTCGAACTAATGAAGCCATATGGCATAAAAGACATAAGCAGGACAGGGACAACAGCGATACAGAGAGGAGGGAATGGGGAGAAATAGAAAGATTTCCGTTCCACGGAATTATTTCTTCGTCCTCCACAGCAATTCGAAGTAATGCCTGTAGCTTTCTGCAATCTCCCTGTTCTTGATTATTATGCCAAAAGGCTCATCGGAGTAAAGAAGAATCGCTGTGTTATCGCCGTACGCGATTGTTGCGCTTGGCAGCGAGTATTCCTTTGGTATCCAGCGGTATTCGTTGAGACTTGTTTTAATCGGATTTTCCCCTTCTACGACAAGGATCCTCGCTTTGATGTTCTTCCTCTCCCTCTTCTTGACGAAAATCTTTGAAAAGACCGGCAAGACTTTCTCAAATCTGTGCGTTGCGCCAAATGCTACAAAGTCCTTGCCGACATTGATTATATCCATGAGAACAGTTTTCAGCCCTTCTTTTCCTTCGTAGAACTCCACTGATGATTTCGGCATCTTGGTTTTCTGAAGCTTTAATAGCGATGGAAGAAAGCCCTCTATCTCCTTCTGCTTTTCATTTATCTTGTCCTTCTCCTCCTCGAGGAACTTGATAAGCTCTTTAGGGTTTGCTGCCTTGAAGAACTTCCTGTTGTCCTTTATGACGTAGGATGCAAGCCCTTTTTCTATCAGCTTGTTCAGCGAATCATAGACATGTGGCCTCGATACTGTTGTTTCATTGGCAAGCTCTCCTGCAAGGGATTGTCCTCTCTTTAGCAGAGCTAGGTATACCTCAGACTCATTCTCTGTCAATCCTGCCTTCATAAGCACAAACTTCTCCATCTTGTTGTACAAGATAAGTACAACATATATTTAAATATTACCTATCCATTATGCCTCAGCATGGGGCAGACAATAACTGAAAAGATACTGGAAAGCCATGCTGACGAAAAGGTTATTCCTGGAAAGATAATCAATGCAAAGTTAGACATCATCATGTGCCACGATGTTACGACACCTCCTGCAATCTCCATGCTCCAGAAGCTTGGCAAGGACAGGGTCTTTGACAGGAAAAAGATAATTGTAACCCCTGACCATTTCATACCAAATAAGGACATACAGTCAGCAGAACTTGCAAAAAGGCTGAGGGAATGGGCAAGAAAGCATGAAATAGAGAATTATTATGAAGTTGGCAATCACGGCGTTTGCCACGCCATTCTGCCTGAACAGGGTCATGTTCTTCCGGGGCAGGTCATAGTCGGAGCAGATTCCCATACTTGCACATATGGCGCATTGGGTGCTTTCTCAACCGGGATCGGCTCAACAGACATAGCATATGCAATTGCGACTGGAAAGCTCTGGTTCAGGGTGCCTGAATCGATGCTCTTTACAGTCAATGGAACGCTCGGAAAAGGTGTTTATTCAAAAGACTTGATAATTCATGTAATCTCGAGGATTGGCGTAGACGGAGCACTATACAAGGCCATGGAATTTTGCGGAAAGGCAATGGAAAAACTTTCAACAGAGGCAAGAATGACTGTAACCAATATGGCGATAGAGGCAGGAGCCAAGTCAGGGATAATTGCTCCAGATAACGAAACAAAGAATTATTTAAAAAAACGAGCAAAGGAGAAATTTGTCATGTTAAACTCTGACGAGGATGCAAAATACTCTGAAAAAATAGATGTCGATGCAGGCGAGCTTGAGCCACTTGTCGCATGTCCAAGTTTGCCAAGCAATGTAAAGAAAGCATCAAAATTAAAAGACATAAAGATTGACCAGGCATACCTTGGCAGCTGCACAAATGGAAGAATAGAAGATTTAAGGGTTGCTGCAAGGATAATCAAAGGGGAAAGAATCAAGAAAGGGACAAGAATGATTGTTGTTCCTGCGACAACAGAAGTCTATAAGCAGGCAAACAAGGAAGGTTTAATTGATGACTTTATTGCTTTCGGGGCAGCGGTCTCTACTCCAACCTGTGGTGCTTGTCTTGGCGGCCACATGGGAATACTTGCTGCAGGGGAAAGATGCATCTCATCTACAAACAGGAATTTTGTCGGCAGGATGGGCCACGTAAAGTCAGAAGTATATCTTGCAAGCCCTGCAACAGTCGCTGCCTCTGCAATAGAAGGAAGAATAACTGACCCGAGGGATTACTTATGATAATTAAAGAAAGTGATTGTCAGGAGAGAAAGGCTTACGGAGTCAGGTTCAAGACACTTGCAACAGGTGATAGAATAATGTGCACAATTATGCGGGGCTCCAAAGGCGACAAGGTTCCTGCTCACAATCATCCGGCTGAACAGATTGGATATGTTATCAAGGGCAGATTCAAGTTATTTATTGATGGAAAAGAAGATGGAGTATTGTGCTCCAGAGACAGCTATGTTGTCAAGGGAGGTCAAACTCATGCAATGGAAATAATGGCTGATGCTGAATGGATAGACACCTTTTCCCCGCCAAGGGAAGAGTATAGGTGATGTTAAGATGAAAGGACATGCTCATGTTTATGCAAGAAATCACATAAATACAGATGAGATTATTCCGGCTCGCTATCTCAACACCGATGATGAAAAGGAACTTGCAAGGCATGCGATGGAGGACATCGACGGGGATTTTGTAAAAAAGGTAAAGCACGGAAATTTCATTGTGGCTGGAGCAGACTTCGGCTGTGGCTCGTCAAGGGAGCATGCTGTCTGGGCATTAAGAGGAGCAGGAATAATGGCAGTAATTGCAGAAAGCTTTGCAAGGATTTTTTTCAGGAACTGCATAAACAATGGATTTGTTGCGATTGAATGCAAGGATGCAGTCAGAAAAGCAAAGGATAATGACGAATTGGAAATCCAGCTTGAGAAAGGAAAAATAATCAACCATACGCGGGACGAGGAATACCCTTTTGTTCCATATGCTGGCTTCGCAAAAGAGCTTATAGAGAAAGGCGGGTTGTTGAATTTACTGTGAGGATGATAACATGAAACACAAGATTGCACTGATGCCTGGCGACGGCGTTGGACCAGAGATAATTGCTGAAGGTGTCAAGGTAATTGAAAAAGCATCTGAAGTTGATAATTTTGAGATAGAATGGGTCAAGTATGATAACGGTGCAGACAAATACCTTGAAACAAAGGAATTGATTACAGAAGACACTCTGGAAGAAATAAAAAAGACATGCGAGGCAATCTATCTTGGTGCGTTAGGTGATCCAAGGGTCGAGCCGGGAATCCTGGAGAAAGGAATCCTTTTGAAGACAAGGTTCTATTATGACCAGTATATCAATCTTAGGCCAGTTAGGCTTCTTGAAGGAGTCGAATGCCCGCTGAAAAGCAAGACTGCAAAGGATATAAACTTTGACATTGTCAGGGAGAACACAGAGGACTTTTATGTTGGTATTGGAGGAAGCGTGAAAAAAGGCAGAACAAAACAAGGGCTTGAAGTACTAAGGGAGCTTTACAAGGTAAAATTCAATCTCGACGTTGACAGCGATACAGATGAAGTCGCTTATCAGATTGGAATGCTTAGCAGGAAAGGATGTGAGCGCGTAATAAAATATGCTTTTGAGCTCGCTAAAAGAAAGAATAAAACGCTTGTTACGTCGGTTGATAAGGCAAACGTGCTCAACAACATCTATGGCTTGTGGAGGAAATCATTCGAGAACGTTTCGAGACAATATCCTGGAATCCAAACCGAGTTTAATTTTGTAGATGCAATTACAATGTGGTTTGTCAAGCAGCCAGAACACTATCAGGTCATTGTAAGCCCCAACATGTTTGGCGACATTATAACTGACCTTGGCGCAATGATTCAGGGCGGCCTCGGCTTGGCACCTGGAGCAAATATAAACCCCGAAGGTATTTCAATGTTTGAGCCTATACACGGCTCTGCGCCAAAATACAAGGGAAAAAACACGATTAACCCGATTGCAACAATATGGGCAGGTGCATTGATGCTTGAGCAGGTTGGAAGAATGGAATCGGCAAAAAAGATTATTGATGCAATAGAATCTGTCTTAAAGGAAGGCAAGGTAAGGACAAAGGACCTTGGCGGAACAAACAGCTGTTCCAATATGGGCGATGCAATCGCAAAAAGAATCGAATAGGAGGGAATAAAATGGTAAAGGTATTGATGGAAGATGATGCGGATTTGGGTGTGCTTAGTGGAAAGACCGTTGCAATAATGGGCTACGGGGCCCAAGGGAATGCCCAGGCAAATTGCCTGAAGGATTCAGGAGTGACTGTCGTGATTGGTGAAACAGAGATTCTTGGCGGAAAGAAAAACCCTAGCTGGGAGAAGGCAAAAGCTGACGGGTTCGAGGTTCTGCCGATAGACAAAGCAGCAGAAAAAGCAGACATAATCCATGTGCTTCTTCCCGACGAGGTTCAGGCAAGTGTTTATGAGGGCCAGATCAAGGCACATATGAGCGAGGGAAAAAGCCTTTGCTTCAGTCACGGCTTCAATATTGCGTTCAAGGCAATTGTCCCTCCAAAGAACGTTAATGTAATAATGGTTGCGCCAAAATCGCCGGGAACAGAAGAGAGAAAAAGATTTCTCGAGGGATTTGGCGTTCCTGGTCTCATTGCGGTTCATCAGGATGCAACAGGAAACGCAAGGGATATTGTGCTTGCAATGGCAAAAGGATGTGGGCTTACGCGGGCAGGCGTTCTTGAATGCACTTTCGAGCAGGAAGTTTATGAAGACTTGTTCGGGGAGCAGGCAGTCCTCTGCGGAGGCTTATCCGAGTTAATCAAGGCAGGATTTGAAACCTTGGTTGAGGCAGGGTACCCTCCCGAGATGGCTTACTTTGAGTGCCTGCACGAGATGAAGCTTATCGTTGACCTTGTTTACGAGGGCGGACTTTCCTACATGTGGCATGTTGTCTCGAACACTGCAGAGTATGGCGGCTTGAGTAGGGGAAAGAAGATAATAACCCCTGAAGTGAGAGCCAATATGAAGCAGATGCTGAAGGATGTTGAGTCAGGGAAGTTTGCAAAGGAATGGATTGAGGAATACAAGAAAGGTTTGCCAAACATGAAGAAGCTCCGCGAAGAGGCGGCTAACCACCCTATTGAAAAAGTCGGAAAGGAGATTCGGGAACTGTTTAAGAAGAAATGAAGTATGCCAAGGGAAAAATCAAACGGGTATTTGTAGTAAAATTCGAGCACGGTGATGATTTACTTAAAGAACTACAAGGGCTGCTGGAGAAGGAAGATATAAAAAGGGGAGTGATTCACCTCATTGGTGCATTGAAAAATGCAAGTATTGTTTTAGGACCTAAGAAGCCCGTGATTCCGCAGGAGATACATGAGTTATCGTTTAATGATGGAAGAGAGGTTGTTGGTCTGGCAACAATATTTCCAGAAAACGGAAAGCCCAAGGTGCACCTCCATGCAGGTCTCGGAAAAGGGAAAAAAGTCCTGGTGGGCTGCATCAGATCAGGTACAGAAGTGTACATTGTAATTGAGGCAATAATACTTGAGCTTGATGTGAATGCCTCGAGGAAGATGGATGAAAAAACAGGATTCAATCTGCTTGAACCAAAATGAATTCAGACAAAATAAAGAAAGGATTTGAACATGCACCGCAAAGAAGCTTGTTAAGAGCGTGCGGACTAAGAACAAATGACTTTGGGAAGCCCTTCATTGCAATAGTTAATTCATATACAGACACAGTTCCGGGCCATGTGCATTTGCAAGAGCTTGGCAGGATTGCAAAGGAGGCTGTCAGGAAGGCAGGAGGAATTCCTTTTGAATTCAACACAATAGGAATCTGCGACGGTATTGCAATGGGCCATATCGGGATGAGATATTCGCTTGCATCAAGAGAGCTGATTGCAGATTCGGTCGAGTCAATGATTAAAGCGCACTGCCTGGATGGAATGGTTTGTATTCCTAACTGTGACAAGATTGTTCCGGGAATGCTGATGGCATCTGTCCGCCTGAATGTTCCAACGATATTTGTTTCAGGCGGTCCAATGAAGGCAGGCAAGCTGTCGAGTGGAAAAAGCTGCGACCTGATTTCTGTCTTTGAGGGCGTTGGCTCATTAAGGGCAGGTAAGATATCAGAGAAGGAATTCAGCGAGATAGAGGAAAAGGCCTGTCCGACCTGCGGCAGCTGTGCAGGAATGTTCACAGCGAATTCAATGAACTGTCTGTGTGAGGCGCTTGGAATTGCACTGCCTGGCAACGGAACAATACTTGCAGTCGATGAAAGAAGAAAAGAACTAGTTGAAGAAGCAGGTAAGATAATAGTTGAACTTGTAAAAAATGGCATAAGGCCCAGGGACATAATCACAAAAGAGTCAGTAGACAATGCATTTTGCTTGGATATGGCTATGGGTGGCTCCACAAACACCGTTCTTCATGCGCTCGCTGTTGCAAATGAGGCAGAAATAGATTATGATTTGAAAAGGATTAATCAGCTGTCCGAAATGACCCCTAACATCTGCAAAGTGAGTCCGTCTAGGCCGGATATTCACATAGAGGATGTCGATAAAGCGGGAGGCGTTTCTGCAATAATGAATGAATTGTCAAAGATAAAAGGGCTGCTCAATATGGATTGCAAAACTGTAACGATGAAGACAATTGGGGAAAATATCAAAGACAAGGAGGTTAAAGACAAAAATATAATAAGAACCGTTAGCGATCCGTACTCAAAAACAGGAGGTCTTGCTATCCTGCATGGCAACCTTGCTCCGGAAGGCGCTGTCATCAAGACAGCTGGCGTTCCCAAGGAAATGCTTGAATTTTCAGGTAAGGCCATAATATTTGAGAGCCAGGAGGATGCAGAGAAAGGCATTCTTGCCGGAAAAGTCAATCAGGGAGATGTTGTTGTAATAAGATATGAAGGACCAAAAGGCGGCCCGGGGATGCCGGAGATGCTTGCACCGACTGCCACCTTGGTTGGAATGGGCCTTATGGAAAAGGTTGCATTGATTACAGACGGCAGATTTTCCGGTGGTACAAGGGGCTTGTGCATAGGTCACGTGAGTCCTGAAGCCGCCTCAAAAGGGCCGATTGCTGCACTAAAGGATGGAGACATTATCAGGATAGATATAAACAAAAAGAAGCTGGAGATTGATTTGTCTGAAGAAGAAATCAACGACAGGCTGAATAATACTCCAAATTTCCAGCCAAAGATAAAATCGGGATGGCTGAAAAGATACTCGATGATGGTTGAAAGCGCCAGTACTGGCGCAGTACTGAGGTAGATAATATGGACAAGGTTGATAAAATCTGGATGAATGGGAGATTAATCGACTGGGATGATGCAAATGTTCATTTCCTTACGCAGAGCTTTCATTACGGTACAGGCGTCTTCGAAGGAATAAGGTGCTACAGTACAAAAAAAGGTCCAGCGGTCTTCAGATTGCAAGAGCATGTAAAAAGGCTGCATGATTCTGCAAAAATTCTTGGAATGAATGTTCCTTACACTGCTGAGCAGAGTAAGAAGGCAATCATTGAGACGATAAAAGCAAACAAGCTCAAGGAATGCTACATAAGGCCAATGATTTATTATGATTATGGTGTCATGGGAATTAATGTGAAGAACTCAAAGGTTGGCTACGGCATTGCTGTATGGAAGTGGGGAAAATACCTTGGAGAGGAAGGAGTGAAGAACGGAATCTCTGCAAAAATCAGCTCCTTTTCAAGACACCACGTCAATGTGATGATGACAAAAGCCAAGATTTGTGGCAATTATCCGAACTCCACTCTTGCTAAGATGGAGGCGGTCAATGATGGCTATGACGAAGCAATTTTGCTTGATACGCAGGGATTTGTTTCAGAATGCTCTGGAGAGAACATTTTTATAGTGAGAGCAGGAGTAGTCTATACTCCTCCGAAAGCAGCAATACTCGAGGGCATCACCAGGGATTCTGTAATGACAATTGCTAAAGACCTTGGAATTGAAGTC
>JAFGPE010000158.1 GCA_016926055.1 Candidatus Woesearchaeota archaeon
ACCAGAAGATCATCCAGGAGCTTGACAACAACGCAAGGCAGAGCGCGGCAGAGATTGCTGACAAGACCGGTATCTCGAAGGAGGTAGTAAACTACCGGATAAACAACATGCTCAGCAAAGGACTGATCAAGCAATTCATATCTTTCATCGACATTCAAAGGCTGCGATACACATTCTATGATGTCTTCTTCAAGCTCAAGCAATACTCAAAGGAAGAAGAAAAGCACGTGATTGAAGAGATAAACCACATTCCCGAAGTAGGATGGTTTGTCTCATCACGAGGCGAGTGGAAGTTTGTGGTCTGCTTTATGGCAGAAGACCCTGCAAAATTCAACAGCGCATTGGCAAAAGTTCTGAGGATACTAGGAGACAAGGTGATAAGATACGACCTGTTCATTGTTTTGGACGCCTACCAGCTTCCATACAAGGAAGTATTAAACGCACCGAAGGCAGCATACTCAAAACAGACGCATCTCGGCAAGAAACAGGAGATTGAGATGAAAGATACTGACCTGAAAGTGCTTGAAGTGCTGGCCAAAGATGCCCGCATACCCAAGAATGTCCTCGCAGAGAAAACAGGCCTTACGCTTGAGATGGTCAGGCACTCCATGAAGAAACTGGAGAAGTCAGGAGTCATACAGGCGTACAAGCCATTGCTTGATGTGGGGAAAGCAGGCTACTCCTGGCACATAATGCTATTCCAGTTCAATTACTTAACAGACAAGGAGAAGGAAGATTTCCTAAACTTCCTTAAGAACGAGTCAAAGGTGTTCTACATCGTCAAGGGTGTAGGCAACTGGTCGCTCATGGTAGAATTCCACACCAGGACACTCGATGAATTCAGCACAATAACTGACACGATAAACTCGAAATTCGAGAAACTAATAGCAAACGAGGCTGCGATGCAGGTCACGAAAGAGCACAAGTGCGTGTTTTATCCTTGCAAGACCGGCTAATCAAAAACGCTTCTTAAAGTCACTCAGATAGCCTTAAATACATTAAACAGTTGATTAACGAGTATGGCAGAAAAGAAGAATATCACCAAACCTAGAGCGGAAGCAGGCATAATACTCTTTTCAGCCTTAGTTACAGTATTCCTTATTTTGAGTAGTTGCCAAGGGAACAAGGCAACAGACTGTTATAATGTTCTTGATGGTCTTTACGATAACAAACTGGAAGCGCAATATGAATCAACAGTGGCGCTTTCAGACAGAAATGTTCTTTATATGGAAGTGCTTGAGTTTCTCCTGAAAAATGACACGACTCGTGCAGAAGAAAAAGAGAATATGAGTAAAGCAAAGAGAGATCAGTTCATGTATAGCAACGACCAAGCCCAAGACTGGACAGAATCAATCTCCGAAAAGAAGAAAGAGTGCAGAGAGTTATCCGATAAATCGCAGAACTGGCTCATTTATTCGCTCATCATATTACTAGTACAATTGGTTTTTGCAGTTTTCTTTGTCAGGCAAACAAGATAATCTGTGGTCAACACAAATCTTTACTCAAGTTGCTTATACTGCTCAAAATACCATGCGGGTGCAGTCGGCAATGCTATGAACAGTTTCTTGCATTCAACCCAGTACCACTTGTTTTTCTCAAATAAGAATGCGTCACCCTGCTTGATCTTGAATTCTCCATCTGCTGTATGCACAACGGCCTCTCCTGAGATGACGTAGTACATCTCATCGCATATTGTGTTCATGGCCTTGCCCTTCTCCGGATACCTTCCGTTGATCTTGGCGGTTGCGAAACCCAGACTCTTGCTTGGGAAGTCATACTCCCAGACTGTGCATTCCTTAGAATTCGCCTTCTCTCTTGCATTCTCTTTTTTGATGAGCATACTGCTTCAGAGGCCTTTATTTATATAAACGTGTCGAAAGGATTATATAAACCACTGCATTAACTATTTGAAAAAGGGGGCTAAAAGCCTTCAAAGGCTCATTCTGGAGGTTCCAAGTTGGAAAGACTCAAGGATAAAGTAGCAATCATAACTGGCGGCGGGACAGGCATAGGCAAAGCCACCGCTGACCTGTTCGCTGCAGAAGGCGCCAAGCTCCTTCTTGTCGGGCGCATGGAGCAGCCACTAAAGGAGACGGGCCACAGCTACTGCACCGCTGACATCGCGATTTCAGAGCAGGCCAGCGCAGCTGTTGAGACCGCTGTTGACATGTACGGAAGGCTTGACATCCTGGTCAATAACGCGGGAATACTCCTACCTGAGAAGCCATTGACTGATATTGATGAGGCAACGCTTGACGAGACCCTGCGCGTGAATGTGAAAGGAACTCTGCTAATGTCAAAATACGCACTCCGAAAAATGTTTGTGCAAAGAAGCGGAAGCATAGTAAATGTTGCTTCTATTCTTGGACTACTCGGAGCCGAAAACGAAATCGCTTACACAGCATCAAAAGGAGCGGTCATATCTGCAACAAGAGCGATGGCTACTGAATACGCGAAATATGGAATCCGGGTGAACTCTGTATCCCCCTCAGTCACAGAGACGCGGATGATAAGAGAATTGTTTGGCCGGGAGCCAGAACTTGAAGAGAAACTTTTTGCACTGCATCCGATGGGTAAGGTAGGCACTCCTACAGATGTTGCCTACGCAATACTCTATCTTGCATCAAATGAATCAAAGTTTGTCACAGGCCAGAACCTAGTCCTTGATGGAGGAAGGAGCATCTATGGTGGATAACCCTGAGAAAGAGCTGGAAGCGATACTTTACCAATCTAGGCAACTCGCGGCCAGGCTAGGAGGCGGAAGCGAATCAACTAATGAGATTACACGCACACACCTTCTTGGATTGAGAGATGCTGCAAGAGAGATTTATGGGGAACTGACCAATCCTTCAAGAGAAATCAGGGAAGTATATGAAAAAACCTGTGCTTTGTACAAGATGGCAGGGTTATCTGATAGCAAGTGATGAGGCATCCCACTTCATCAGGCACTTCTTCTCAATGTGGTGGTACGAGAACCCGAACAAGGACTATCAGGAACTGATGCAGGATAATATCAGGAAGGCAACAAAGGACTGGAACAAAAAGATGGTGCTGCCTGAGGTCAGGAAGGCATTTGAGAAGCGGTATAAGTTCTTACTAGAACAACGGGGGCAGATGCCTGAGAGATTCCTGAGTTAATAGAATCATAGTTTCTTTCGGATTAGAAACTCGTGCTTGACTGCGGGAGGAGTATTTATGGAGTTTGAAATCCCTAGAAGAGCAGAGAATGATTAGGAGAATACAAAATATTATCAGACCTACAAATTTTTCTTAACCCATTTAAGCTTGAACTGCTCCCATTCGCTCCATGCCAGGCAGCCCGGTCTGTGATTAGGGCATTTCCTGCCATACGTCTTTCCAATCCACTTTTCCATTTCCTTGAAAATCTCATCATACCCCCTGCAAGCCGCATCTTTACATTCTTTGTCTTTGACGACAAGCTCGTGGATCTGCCTTATCAGCTTTTCTGCGGAGAAATCAGTATTAAAGACGGTCTCCCTGATATAGTGGCTCAACGACCTGAAGCCGGCGACCTGCGCCTTGCTTTTTATTATCTCGTACTGCAAGGCGGTTACCTTGATGCGGATATCCCGGGTCATCACCATCAGGACGTCCTCCCCCGCAGGGCATAGTATATCTCGATGAGCATCTGCTCTGTCCAGTGCGGGGTCCTTAGGAGTTTGTCACGCACATACGCGCTTATTGAATAGCAACCGCAAAGCTGGGCCCGGGTCATGATAATTGAATATTGCTCCTCTGTAACACGTATACGCAGCTCTTTTGTTTCCAATGACATTTTTTCTTCAACCAACCACTGTCTTTGGATGGTTTCCTGTATCCGGCTTGCCTTCTTCTTCCTTGCTTTTTTCTTCCCTTTCCCTGAGAAGCTTCTGCAGTATCCTGAACCATTCAGGCAGTTTCTCTTCCATTTTTAACCATCCTTTTGATTTCTGCAAGATCTTCGTGTATATCATTATTCGCTATCATGTACCATCTTATGTATGAACTCGCGCTTGAGAATCCCTTTTGTTTGCATTTGAACAAGAGGTCGTCTTTTTCCTCCTTTGATAACCTTAACTTTATGCCATGATTGCGTATTATGTGCAAATCCCTCACATAACCATCCGGAACACTGATTTCGTTCCTTTTCATCTTATTGATTTCCTTTTCGAGCGCCACCTGTCTCATGCTTACCTGCATCGATGTGTTATCCAGCTCTTTCTTCATTCTATTAAGATACCTGTCTATCACGGCGTAAGGAAGCGTCTTTATCCGTATATTGGGGCATTGCGTCCCTGGCACGGTATCAAGGCAGAAGACTGAAGGCATCCGCTTGGGATTCCTATTCCTGCACCAATCAGGTATGGACTTACTCTTATTATCGACTTCACAAATCAACCAGACCAATCCGAACGCCTGATGGTTACCAATATCAGATTCAGTACCACACTGAATGCTGTTTTCCATTTTATTTTCTCTCTTTTATCTCCCAAAGCACTGAGTAGATGTTGTGCAGCTCATTCGCTATTGCTACCATTGCGTTGAATGACTTCTGCTCCATGTTCGCTCCCTGAAAATCGTTGATGGTGTATTTGGGTCCCGGTGCGCCCGTCATGTTCATCACCTCTTTTTTTATTATTATCGTTAGTATATTGTTTGTTTTATATGAACTTTGATTACAAGTATTTTTTCCACAATATTGGGGAATACCAATATATAAACATTTCCACAATATTGTTGCATGGCAAAAAGAACATCAAAAGAAGTAAGGAAACGCATATTGGATGTTCTAAGTGATGGTGAAGAACATACTTATGGAGATCTGGAGCGAAAAGCGAACACGAACTGGCAAAGCGTCAGGGATCATTGTGATGACTTGAAGCTGTTCAATGCGGTTATTATCACAAAAGAGAATAAGGTTAAGATAACGAAAGATGGAATTAGGCTTCTGAAGAAATTATGATTAATGGCGGAGAAGGATTGGAAGAGGATAATCCTGCCGGAAGCACAGGATATGGCAAAGGGTGAGTATGAGAGATTGAAAAAAATATATGTTGTTTATTACTTTATTCAGATATGTTATTTATAAGTCCACTTTGTCCTGTGGGGATTTAGCCACGCATAAATCTTCAAATCCATCTAAATTTATAGAATATTCAATATCAATAACTCCTGCGGGAATTCCATCCGAAAATGATTCTTTCGTAATTTTTGGAAAACGATTATTTACAGTAAATAACTTTTCATCTACAACTCTGAAATGGAAGCTTTCATACTTTTCGTTGTGCATTGGTGAGTATCCTGTAAGAGCTAAAGCATTTTCAAAGTCAGTTAATGCGTCAAGATTTTCCTTTAAAAAATCCTGACAGGCAGCTACAAGTTTCGGTAACGTGGTTTCTGCTCCCTGTTCTTCACGAAGTTTGAGACTGAAAAGGAACAACTCTCCATTTTCCGGAGGGGATAATTGCTCTATGCCGTGGATTACATGTATACGACTTTGTACATTTGTTGTGGCCTTAACTTCTACAGATTTTCTGAGCCATTCAAAATCGTGTCTGCTTTTATAAGGGCCACGCCATCTCTGCACCGCAGTTGAAATATCCGTTTTCGGAATTAGCCAATGATACAAAAACCAGAGTTCCGCAGTCAAACCAATTAATTCTTCATATGACAGAATATCTGCTGGCTGATGTCCCCAGAAATATCTCCATTTATTTAACACCTTACGAATGATGTCGTGAGGCTGGCCCGATTCAATTTTTTCGGCGATTTCACCACCAATAACATCAAAAATCAGATGACCTGCTACATCATGGCAGGTTATATCGATATATTTTTTTGGTTCCGAACCTGAAACTTTCAGGTTTCTGGTATTTACAGATAAACCTCTACTGTTAGAATCATTTAATTCACCGTCACCTTCATTTACAGGTATCAAAAAGTGGTGTAATCCTTCTGCATCAAAACCAGCATACAGTTTTCTTGAAATTTCGGGCAATGCTAAACGGGCTGCTAATATATCTCCCTCAGGTGATTCTGACTTCAACGTTTCCCAGATGTGCACATTGATATTCATTCTTCCACCGGTTTCCAAGCTCTAGTACCTTCAAGATAAGTTTCAACAGGTTGAGGGTGCTCTGAGAACGGAAAAGATAATGCGATACCTATCAGATCACGAGCACGCGGATCTTTTAAATCCTCATAGAGAGGTCCACGCATAGAGCTATTTTCCTTTTGTGGTCTTGAATTCCTGCTAATAGGGTAAATAATGAGTAATCCTTCTTCAGGCGAACGAACTCTACGAGCGGTCTTATTTTCCGCTTCATCTTTCTCCTGAGAGATTTGTTTTGTTTGTTCAATTTTTTCTTCAGAAAGACCGATAGTTTCGTCACCGGGACTTGTGATAACACCTAATGAATTAGTATTTCGATATCTAGAACGACTCATTTGCGGTATCTTTCCGGTAAGTAAACCCCAATCGACTTCGCCCAAGTCAAGTTTGGCATCTCTCGCTTCTCTGCCACGAATTGCCACAGTCCATCTAACAAGTTCTCCTTTCTCGGTCTGATGTTTGATATAGGAGGAAATAAGAGGTAACGAAATATTTCTTACGCTATAATCAATTTTAAATTTATTCAGAAAATCAATAATTTTTTCTGTACCGACATTCATCCAAACAGGCCCTTTTTTCCCAAGAGACGATTGCCCTAAAGAAGACAACAACTCTTTAACAGATAATGAACCTCCCCGCAGCAAGCTGCGGGGTATCAACCAGTTAGGAAATGCTTAAGGCTATAATTTCTATCTTTTGAGCCTTGTT
The DNA here is from genome assembly GCA_016926055.1 of Candidatus Woesearchaeota archaeon. GTDB lineage: Archaea > Nanobdellota > Nanobdellia > Woesearchaeales > JAADFO01 > JAFGPE01. The sequence goes on from JAFGPE010000158.1 coordinate 6,821, forward strand.
TC
>JAFGPE010000159.1 GCA_016926055.1 Candidatus Woesearchaeota archaeon
TCACATAAGGTTTCAAACCTTGAAGCTGCATCTGTTCTGATTTGCTTGAAGAAGGGTCATAATGAGTTGGTTGCATGAAGGGGATACTAGCACAGTTTTTTGATTTTTTTATTCCAATCAAAATGACTCTTTCTCTCTTCTGAGGCACACCAAAGTCAGCTGAATTAACCAAATGCCACTTTTCTCCAGTGGAGTTATTGAATATATAATTCAAATTCTCAAAATCGGATATTAACTTATCAATAATTTTATTACCTCGGGAATCTTTCTTTGAAAGAATTCCTTTGACATTTTCTATCACTATCACATTTGGTCTAAGATTCTTTACAATTTTTCTAAAATGTTTATAAAGATTGTCCCTCTTATCTTTTTTGAATCTCTCAAGACGTTTACCATATCCTGATCTCGGACCAATTAATGAGAAAGACTGACAGGGAATACCGCCTACAACAACAGAAATTTTACCTTTACACTCATCGATTATTTTTCTCGAAACTTTTTTCTTAGTAATATCCCCTTCAATTACCTTATCAGCACCATATCTTTTTCTAAGAGTTTCACAAGCAAATTTATCTATTTCAACTGCTCTGAATAATTCAAAAACAGAATTCATATTACTATCTTGAATCATCTCAAAACCAAGAGACAATCCACCAACTCCGGCGAACAAGTCAAGTATTTTGTAAGCCAAATTTATCCCTCTTTTGGAGCACTTGCGATATCCTTCCGGTCACCTTCTCAGGATTGTGGCAAACTTCGTGTTCCCAAAATCGCAAGATTGTCCAACCGTCTTTTTCTAGCGATTGATTAACTATACTGTCTCTTTTAACGTTGCCACTTATTTTCTTCATCCAAAAGCCAGTCCCGGTTTTTGGTTTCACAAAGCAGCGAGGACACTTATGCCAGAAGCACCCATCGATGAAAATCACAACCTTCTGCTTCCGAAAAGTTACATCAGGTTTTCCGATAATGCTATGATTATACACCCTGAATCCTCTTAGTCCTTTTGCATATAGTTGTTTACGAACAATGATCTCGGGCTTTGTGTTTTTAGACCTAATCCTAGACATGTTAAAACTTCTCTGAGTCTTATTATGAACATCGGCCATGGACTCTCCATTTCATAGACCATGAAACTTACCTTAAAACTGGTTTAAAACGATTATCCTTTATAAATCCTATCCCTGTAGGCATATTGCAGAATGACCTGTACAGGTAATATCCGTTTAATTGCCACCTTACCCGTCACCTTTTATATTGACGTTATAGGACTTATGGCTACTATATTCAGCTACTTGTCACCTTTAAAGCCTTCCCTATATTGAGGTTAGACTGGCCGCTGAATTGCAAGGTGACAAATTTGGTTATGTCTTCCCTGAACATCACTGGAAGCCCGAATCGGTAATATCTGTTTCTTACTTTCTTATCGGTGAGCACTATGTAGCATCTGTTGGGCATTGTTCTTCTTAACTCCTCGAATTTCTGCTCTAACCTGTCCTGGTGCTTGCTGAATTCCAGACCGGTTTCTATTTCCAGGGCTATCTTTTGGCCGATTTTGTTTTCAAATATGATGTCTGGTTGTCTTGTTTGGTAAGTCGCGACCTTATCGGTGTATTTTCTTATTTCTTCGAGGCATAAGCCTACTAATAGGCTATGTTCTAATGATTCTGGATGGCGCTGCTTCACATAATACGTATGGGGGCCTGAGGTAAGCCCGTGTCCTTTCTTCATCACGTACTCATGATTATTAAGGATGGTCTGTTGTAAGATTGTCAGGCCTTTTGCCGGAAATACGAGCCTTGTCAGGTCGAGGTCGGCTTTTTCAGATTCTTTCTTGGTCGGAGATTCTTTTGGTTCTTTCTGTTCTGTCATCCTGATTAGCTCGTCAGGATTGGTCGTGATGAGTTTGTGTTCCTCTGGGGAAGCGATCACCTCCAGCTCCTGATGTTCGTTCTCCAGGATGAGGATGCCGCTCCCCAGGGTCGCAGAAACGAGAAAGTCGCGTTCTGCCTGGCTCAGGTTGAAGGTTTTGACGACGTTGCTGATGATGGCTGGCTTCTGGCGCAGTAAAAATGTATATGAGCTATTAGCCAGAACTGCGTGGCCTGCCCGGGAAGATACAAGGTCTGCCACGTCCTGAGTGATCATAAGCAAGCCAAGGTTGTATTTTCGGCAGGTCTTGACTATCTCAAAGATGTATGATGATTCCTCTGCGGTTTGCAGCATTGACCAGGCTTCATCAATGACCAACAGCTTGCGTCTTTGGCTTCCTTTCATTCGCATGAAGACATAATCAAGGATTAGGTACATCATGACTGGTTTGACCTGTTTTGGCAGGCTTCCTATATTGAAGCACACAAACCGGTTATCGAAATTTATCTGTGTCTGCCTGTCGAGAAAGCCAAAAACCCCTTTTGTTGTGTACATTTGAATTCTGTTCAATAATGCCCTGTATGTTACTTTTTCTTGTTGAACAGTACCTTTTTCAAGTCGTTGAAGCATATCGAACAATTCAGACATTGTTGGGGGTACATGGCTTTCATAATCATCACGGGTTATGCCTCTATTTTCATAGGTCATATCGACAGCCTTGTCAAGAATTGATTTCTGGAGTTCATTTATGTCCCTGAACATGATATAGAACAAATCCATCAGAGATAATCTCTTCTCGATATATTCGTGCCCCATCAAATCTAATGGGTTGATCATTGTCTTTGAATCCTTAGAGATTGTTATGCACTCACCCTTATAATGCTCAGTTATAGCCAAATATTCGCCCTGTGGGTCAATTATGATGACGTCGCAGCCGTTCATGAACTGCCGCGACAGCAATAGTTTTGTGAAATAACTCTTGCCCGAGCCAGAGGTCGCAAGGATCAGGCCATTCGCATTTGCGAGCCTGAAAATATCCTTTATGTAGGGTATCTTGTTCTTGTTTAATCCAAGAAGGACACCGTCGTTATGGATATCTAGGAATGGGCTTGAGAAAGGAAAGAATGCGGCTAATCCCTCGGTATGGACATTCCTTTTTATCCTGAGAGGATTATTGGCCAATGGAAGCATGCTTGCGTAAGAATCAATCATCTGGAACATCGGAACCCTGTTCTGTATCATCAGTCCGTCAAGAGATGCTTTGATTCGTTTCGCAAGCAGGTCAACCTCTTTCTTGTCTTTTCCCTTGCACATGACATAAAGCGAGACGTCAAAGAGTTTCTGCTTTCCCTTCTGCAAATCTTCCAGCACTTTCTTTGTTGAGTTGAATTTTATCTCAAGGCTCGGGTTCAGGATGCCTTTTTTAGAGTCGGCATAGAGGTCTGCCTGTTGCTTCTGCAAGTCCCTGTTCAGTTCAACCATTGTGAATTCGATAGGATAAGGCTCAATGTGAATAACAATGTCATATTTGTCTCCTGAGCTGATTATCTTGTCCAGAAACCCCATCTCGACGCTATGAGGGTAGCCGGTGACTGTTATTACCTTGCAGAACTGGTCATCTGTCGTGAAATAGTCAGGATGAAAGCTGACTTTTCCCGGTGAAAGGAGAAAATGCGCGACATCAGTAACATCTTCGCCAGGCTCCTTCTGCTTTTTATTAGCGATATATGAGAAAAACATCGTTCCTATCTCTTCATCATTGAGCCGCTTAACTTTTAGACCAAGATTGGCCAGATTCTCGGTGCATATTCTTGCCTGCATGCCGATGTCATCCCTTTCTCTGATGATGATATGGAATTTCCTGTTCTGGATTCCGTTTTTTTCAATGGATTTACGCACAAAATCACAATACGAATTCACCAGCCCATTAAGGTAACTGATTTCCGCTGCCTGAGAAACCCGTTCCTTTTCATCAATTGGTTTCTTCTGGCTGATTTCCGCGATTTTCTCCTTGAATTTTCCATCAACATGCTTAAAATGCTCAGTAAGTGTTATCGGATTGCTTGATATGTGAATCTGCACAGGGAAATCAAGGCCATTAAGGAACTTCTGAAAATTGACCAGGATTGATGTCTTTTCCTCTTCAGTCTTAAGCATGAAGTTCATAGGAATAACTTCAAGCACGGCAAGCTTGGATTTCGACTGATGCACTGTGTCCTTCTCAATCTTCTTTATGTCAACTATCTGCTTCAAGAGCTTGCTCAGAACTTCCACTTGCGGGTTCCTTAGGTAGCTGATCCAGTTCCTGACTCTTGCCAGTCCATCAAAAAACATGAAAAACGCAGCTGCGAAAGCAACAAGGACGGAGATTGTTCCTGAAACCTCAATGCTCAGAGGCGTCTTGAAGATAACCAGGAAAATCAGCAGGAAAGCAGGCAGAGCATACGCTAACTGGGAGAAGGTCAAACCGAAGATGATCTTCTCCTTATGCTGCAATGGTGGAGGGATGTCATAGGACATGAGAAGGAAACCTAGAACAATTCAGATATTGAATCCGTAGTAGGGCAGAAAAAATATGTGAAATTCAAATTTTGAATGAGTACAGTTTTGCAGGTCGATGTGACACATTCTTTTCTATGTCAGGTGTCTCCTCAACAATGCCTGAAGTTATCATCTTCTTCCTGAAATTCCTGTTATCATATTTTATTTCCTCAATGAGTTCATATATCTCTTGCAGCTTATTTAATGGAAATTGTTTTGGCATGAATTGTTTTACTATTAGTGAGCTTACATTTTCTTTCAGGTAATGTTTTGCGCGTGATATGATTTTCTTGTGATCAAATGCAAGTTCCGGCAAAGAACCAAAGGCATACCATTCATTGATGTGTCCGATATTCTCTGAATTGACTAATGCAATAAATCCTATTGAGATTGTTCTCTCTCTTGGGTCTCGTGAAGGTTCTGTAAAGCTGAAGAATTGTTGGAAGAATATGTCCTGCTGCCCTATTATTTCCTGTAATTTTCTTTTTAGTGTATCTTCGGCGGTTTCATTGCCTCTAATCAACCCACCAGGAAGTTCTTTCTTATCTTTGAAAGGTTCCTTTTCTCTTGCGTGAAGCAGGACTTTCAGGGACTTGTCTTGCACTGTGAAGATAACTGCGTCAACAGCAATCCTGGCTTTTTCATAGTCTTTCTCTGTCATAATGCAATCTGAAGCAACGGTTATTTATATATCTTACGTATTTTCTACGTTATCTTTACGTTCTATAAACGTAAAGTATATATAGAAGTTGTGTTATACAAATTAACGTAATAACAACGTTAAGTTGGAGGTTGGAAAAATGGATTTGGAATATTGTGCGGATGCAATCGCCCTATATGAGGGAAAACTGGTTTTAGTCGAGAGATTGGGTTTCCCAAAGGGATTTGCGTTTCCAGGTGGACGCAGAGACCGAGTAGGTGGCGGTGAACTGTTTGAAAGCGTTGAAGATTGTGCCAAAAGGGAATTTCAGGAAGAAACTGGGCTTGCATTGGTTGTTGATGGTGTATTGGGCACTTATGATGCACCAAACAGAGATCCTAGAGGGCCAAAAATATCGACTGTTGTGTATGGCACAGCAAGCGGCACTATGCGCTCTGAGCCTGGCAAAACACAGGTGTTTCTCATGGCTCCTGACGAGGTTGATTTGCACAAAGACATGTTTGCATTCGACCACTACAGCATCCTGAAAGACTGGCAGGAACAAAAAGGAAAGCTTTATAAATGATGAATAAAAATCACTATTAAATGGTGGTAAAAATGATGGCTGAAAACATCTATGCGTTAATCAATGGGATGGAGAGATTCTCCAAGGGGATTGATGCCAAGAAAAAACTCTATCTGAAACTCGCAGAAATGGCTGCGGATGACGCAACAGATATCAAATTATTCAGAATAACTGATAAGGCTCTACTCTATGAAGTCCTGAATTGCTTTGGTGCAGCTCTTAGCCACAGAAAAGCAAAAGAGGATCTCTGCGACATCTACGAGGCAGCCCTGCACAAAGAGACAGGTGCACTGATAATCTGCAACAAGGGCGCAACATTATACTCACTTTCCCCAAGGACACACACACCTTGTATTACCCGGCACATAGGCTTTTGCGTATACATGCCAGGGCTCGGCATTGAACTCGTGAATGTGGGCCTTGTCGGAAACGTCTACGATAGAAACATTGTCTTACGAAGCGAATCTGCATGCACACCATCATTCATCTTTGGCTCACAGAGGTGCAACTGCCATCACCAATGGGAGAGCGTCCGTGAAGTTGCGGCAGAGTTCAACAGAATAACTCCACCCGAGCAGAAAAACGGTGCTGATTTCGAGAGATGGGTGCAGTCACAATTCGAGTACAAGGACGGAAAGCATATCGCAAAGAACAACGGTCCTGGATTTGTCATGATGCACATAGATACCCAAAACGGCATGGGAAGCGGATACACAGATAACGAGTTTGCATTTGACCTGTTCACAAGAGCATCAATGCGACACAGGGGAGAATACTCATCCGAGCAGATAAAGAACACAACTATGTGGGGCGGATTTGAAGCAATAGGAATCACACCAGACCCGCGCAGGGAAAACAACAATGTAGGATACAAGATAACATTCACAATACTGGACTATCTTGGCGTCAGCAAAAACATAATCTTCCTCACAAACAACCACCTAAAGATGGGACAGTTGAAGCACAATGGCTACAAAATCGTAAGGGTGAAATCCGTCGGTGCTGTCAACCTTGCTGGTGCGCAGGAAGCAGAGCAAAGAGGGACAGAATTCGGACACATGGACATAAATGGAGATTGCATAACTTTTGATGAAGAGATTGCACGCCTAAGGTCAGATATAGGCCGGCTCAACAGGGGCGGCTAAAATGGAACCCAAAATCAAGTATGTCACTTTTGAGGTCTCGTCCAGATGCAACATGGACTGCGGCTTCTGCTTTTCAGACTGGCGTGAGCAGAAACACGA
>JAFGPE010000160.1 GCA_016926055.1 Candidatus Woesearchaeota archaeon
ATAATATAAAACATATAAAAATCGAAATATTTAAGAATAAGAATGGAACACCAGTAGCTTTATGCGAAGGAAGATCATCAAGCAAGGTGCAGGAGGACTTACCCTCTGCATCCCAAAGAAGTGGGCAGAGAGAAACAACCTAAAACCGGGGGATGAGGTAGAGGTGAGTGAGACTGAACAAACACTTACAATACTTCCCAAACCCTCTAAAACTCAAGAATCGTTGACAATTACCCTAAATGCAACTAATTATGACAGATCATCCTTCCTTAGATTATTGTTGGCATCATACCACAGCGGTTATGATGAAATAAGGATTGAATTTGAAAATGATGAATTCCTTGACTACGAAAAAAACAAGATAGTAAAGATATCTGAACATATAAACAAGTACGTTGAACGTCTGATAGGAATTGAAGTGGTGAGTCAAGGAGAAAAATACTACCTGCTAAAAGATATCACAACCGAATCAGAGAGCGGCTTTAACAATGTCATGAGAAGAATATTCTTCCTATCTCTTGAATTTATGAATGCGCTTACAGATGGATTAAAAAGCAAAAACTATTCTGAGCTAAGCAAAGCATCTGAAAGGCATGACAATATTGACAAATTTCTAAACTACTGTTTGAGACTTCTGAACAAAAAACAACTTAGAGAACCCGTTGAAAGAAATAATCTATTCCACATTATAATGTCTCTTGATGAAATAATTGATCAGGTAAGATTTTGCTGCCAGGACATTCTTAAAATAAATAGCGAACCCAGTCAAGAAACAATCAAAATCATAATTTCAGTCACAGAATATTTCAGGTTGTTTCATAATCTATTTTTTGATTTTAATGTTGAAACCCTAAAAAGAATATCAAAATTGAGATACACAATACAAAAACAGATACAAAAAGCTAAATCAGATGAAAAAGGCATGGTAGACAGGGTAGGATTAATAGTTGAAATAATTCATGGATTATTAATTCCGGTTCTAGCAATAAATCAGAAGTCGGTTCAGATTTAGCTTATTGTCTTTCAGAACACTGTAAGCATTATGAATGTGATCTCGTGTCCTCGTTAGAACTTTAGAGGGTTTAAGAATACCAATCCTTTTGTTCATAGAACGAGAAAACCTCATATTCTCATTGATACTCGCAGCTGCGACTAATGAGTGCAACTGAGATTGTTTATACATATCTTCTCTGAATTCAGGATCTACCTGACACCTAAACTGGATGTATTTATTGGTGTATTTGACTATATCCTGATAATCAAGACCTTTTGATATGAAGGCTCTTGCCAGATCCTCTGCAGGGCTACCCCATCTCACTGATCCAAAGTCAACAATATATCCATTAACAGTATTTTCAGGGATCTTTAGGTCACCCATGATAACAGTATCAGCGTTTTCAATAATGTAATTCTGGATATCATTAACAGGGGATTTAAGATTATCCAGCTTATTTTTTTCACCATTTAAAGGAACGCCCGTGCGGTCAAAAATCATCTTAGCTTCATCTATGTAGTTCATATTTGAAGAGTGACCGACTGGAAGCACGATCCCGTTCTTCTTAACAGCCTTCGTTGCATTAGTATGAAACAGGGCAATTAATTTCATGTAATGCTCCAGTTCATCAGCAATTCCGGTTTTTTCATAACCCGGCTTTTCCTTCTTAAGATCATTCATTCTCCAGATACCAAAACCTCCAATTGAAACAGGTGCACTAATTGGTTTTGGGCAATAATTTGAAAACTCGCCAAGATCAAGAGAAAGAATCTTGTGCTCCAGATTTGCCCTTTTAAAATCATCAATCTTAATAACATAGTTATCCAATCTGAGAACATTCTTTGATGAATATCCTGCGGAAAGCTTTTGCAATTCAAGAATTCTATCAGAGATTTTTCCAAGGTAGTCCTCAAGTTTGCTTTGGTCAATACCGGGAAATTCTTGCTCAAGAAAATATTTAATCTTTTCATTAAGCTTTTTTTTACTTAAAAGTTCTGCATTCTCAAGACTTTGATAAATTAACCTGTCTGCCTGTCTAAGATCGTTTGGATCGATATGCTCTTCTTTCACCCAGTTTAAAAGACTGTTGAATGTTGGATTATCGTATCTTTGTAAGGTTTGGGAGACAAACCTTCTTGAGCTAGGATCATCCAAGTACCTGTCAAGGTATTTTTGGAGAGACCCGTGTTCAGATGCTTTTATTAAGAAATCGATGACCGCTCCAAATTCACGCTGTGGGCTTGAATACTTGTCTGTTTGAGAACAAACAATTGCTTTCTGCATCCAAGTATCAGCGAGCTTTTGCGCAATTTCTTTTTGTTTAGAAGAGTATCTCTTAATCGTTCTGAAATCATTTAATCTGGGAGAGACATTAGTTGGCTTAGTTCGGGATGTGTTCTCGATAAGATCTCTCAATGAACCACTCATTGCATAACCTCCAGGAGATTATTTGCTGCAATCTCAAAGAAATGGGATTTGTTTCGATAGGTCTTTGATCTAAGAAGCTCTCTAACCCTAAGAAGGGTATCCTCATCCAGCGTAATACTGATTCTGTGCCTCATCCAATCAGACATAACGTATTACGAGTATATAAATCTTTCGGTTTTTTACTATTAGTAAGTGGTTAATAGTTACTATTCGATGCCGTCCATAACCTTCTGACAATAATCGGACAAAATCTTCAAGTTAATAACAACATCCTTAACTGAGTCAGGTATATTCGAATCCTCAGGCTCACAATAATATGATTCATTTTCCTGCCCGAGATAAATGTTGCACATATTTTCAAAATGTGAGATAAAATTTTCTGCATGATGCCTACCGTATATAACCGCAATTTTGTGATATCCCCGATTCATGGCTTCTTTGATAGACAAGAATGTTGGTGCCTCTCTACCTTCCTTGAGTAGATAAAATGCCTTCTCTTCGCTTATTTGACCATACGTTCCCTCATGTTCTTCGACATCAGCCCTGTACTGCTCGTATGTTTCACCAAATCGAATAATCAGATTATCGACTAAACTTTTCAATTTGGGAGAAGATTCTGACTTAGTGAGAAGATATTTGCCATTTTCCAGAAATAGGGATACATAACTTTTTTTAAAGTATGCAACTGTGTTGTCTAATGCATTTTTGTATGCTTCATAATCCTGGGATCCAAAGACACATATGTTTCTAGAGATTAAAAGCTCGGAAAGATTTTCAGGGTAAATATTCTTTATATGTGGTGGGTCGTATGCAAAATTTGGCGATATTTCTAGACCTTCGTCTGTGAATGCCTGAATCCTGTTTGTTCTAATCAATTTCAAAACAACATCCAGATCATTATCGATATCAGTTTGGCAATGCGTATTTGGGATGTAATATAGTTCAAGGTCATTATTCAAAAAACTCATTCTCTTGAATCTGTAGCCCTCAATTGTAGTTATTTCCAGATGTTTGGGGATGGCTGCTTGAATAATTGAAGAAAGGCCTTCTTCAATCAAATAAGAAGTTCCAGCTACCCTCAGGATTGACTTCCTTATGAAATCAGCTCGGCTTTCCATTATGCATTCCAGGATTCTGAAGGGCTTTATAAATTTTTCCTCACATAACTATCGTGCAGTGATTAAAGTTTCAACCGTAAACTTTAAAAACCACCTCAGATTCTCCAGCATTTAGACGGCCATAGGGGCCTGGTCCTACCCGATCCCATCTCGAACTCGGAAGTCAAGCAGGCCTCCGTTGCGTGGTGTACTGTATTAAAGTACGGGAAACACGCGAAGCTGTCACCCTTTTATAACGAAAACCACATTCTCTTCTCGACTAAATTCTACAATGTTTTCTTTTCCAGTAATGCTCAGAACCCAACGTTTATCACGATTACTGTTCCGATTATTCTTTTCGTTTTAGTGGGAAGGGAATTCAGATTTTTCTCACCATAAGCTTTTTAAACATATTTAAAACTCCCTTTTGTTGAAGCGCGGGGGTGGCCCAGCGGCTAAGGCGACCGCCTGCAGACCTGCTATGATGATCCGAAAGGAGATGATTGGTTGATAGCGGTTATTCGAGGGTTCAAGACGCATTAAATCCCACAGGGGATTTATGGCGGGAAAATCCCTCCCCCCGCTTCTTATTCAGTTAATTCGTTGACAAACAATAATAGCTGAGGTATAGCCATGGAAGTAAAAACTATGGGTGTAGAAGACTTACATACGAAAATTCAGAAACTACACGAGCAACAACCTCCGGATTATAAGGGCATAGCTTCGTTAGTTGAACAGAATAGAAATGTTTTGGTCCGAGAAGACATTGACCCGGTTGAAAATATTAATGAAGCAATTAAACATATTCTTGAACCTAATCATACTCCTTACATAATTAAAAAGAATGAAAAGGTCGCGGAATATATTGAAACAACCTATAAACTAATAGAACTTGAACTAACAATAAAAAAATATGCACTCAAAGGTGATGAACAAGAAGAAAAACAAAAACTCGAAACAATAGGAAAGATATCGCTGTTGTGTTTTGTTGCAGCCTTGAATAATAATGGCTTGAGACAATATACCGGTGAATTAGTTTCTAAATACGAAGAAAAAAACCATTAAGTAGATGGCTGTGGTTCCATACGCTATCGCTGTACCCCAGTAGACTCCAAGCAGCGGATAGGCGAAAAAGACAGCAAGGCAATAAAGGGCTAATGTCGGAAGCGTGCCTGTCAGGTTCTTGATGATTGTGTGAATATGATCCTTGCCATAGCTATGGTGAATTATTATCAGGAGAGGGAATACTGTTGTGGGTATTGATGAAAAAAGCCCTGTCCATTCCGGACCAACAAGCCTTGCAAGCTCTGTTATCAGAAGAATAATTGAAGATGCGACAATTGCCCTTGCCAACAGAACAGTGAGGCTGAATTTAATAGGTTTCTTTATTCTTGAATCAGGAGTTTTTTTGTAGAGATATGAAAACAAAATCAGCGTGCCTATTGAAGGAATTAGTGCTGTGAAGACATTAAAGTGTATCTGCTTCAGTAGGATAAGGGCGACGGAGAACGGAATTAATGCTCCGAACGCTGATATTATGATTCTGAACCTGTTCGCTCTTTTTGAAGCAAAATAATAGCCGTAGAGAAATATCTGCATTGAGGTTATGCCTGCAAGATTATACACTGAAGTGCTTTTTGCAAATCCTGCACCCTGCTCCAAGCCAATAAAGAAAAGGATTATTGCTGTGCCTGTCGGCAATCCTGAAATCATTCCTGAAATCCTCGGGCTTATGTGCTCTGTTATGATGGAAAGAAGCACGACCAAGGCTACAGATACCATGAGCTTTATCAAAAATATGTCGACCATGGATGGATAAACGCAAATAGAATATATTAATGTTTCTAAGTAATCTTTTTAAACTGACAGCAATTACTCCCATGCATGCAACAGATAAAAAGGATTCTTGCAACAGAAGACGGGAAGATTTTCTATGTCAAGGACCTAAACGCTGACTTCCACTGCCAGTTCGGGTTTGTGAAGAAAACAGACCTGAAGAAAAAGACAGGAAAGGTGAAGACGAACACAGGAAAGGAGCTTTCAATTCTTTCTCCATCATTTATCGACTGCTACAAGAGAATCAAAAGGGGGCCGCAGATAATACCCAGAAAGGACATCGGATTTATTGTTGCAGAGACAGGCATCGACAATAAATCAAAGGTGCTTGACGCTGGGACCGGCTCTGGAGCGTTAACATTATTCCTTGCAAACATCTGCAAGGAGGTCATTTCCTATGAAATAAGAAACGATTTTTACAACATTGCAAAATCAAATATTGAATTTCTCGGGATGAAGAATGTAAAAATCTATAATAAGAATATCTATGATGGCATCACAGAGAAGAATCTTGACCTGATAACACTGGATCTTCCCGAGCCGTGGCTTGCGGTTAAGCATGCAGAAAAGGCGCTGAAGGCGGGAGGGTTTCTTGTTTCCTACTCACCCACAATCCCGCAGGTAAGCGACTTTGTCAACGAGGTTAAGAAGAACAGGAAGCTGTTTTACATAAAAACAGCAGAGATAATCCTCAGGGACTGGGATGTCGAGGGGAGAAAGATAAGGCCGAAGTCAGAAGGCATAGGGCACTCTGGTTTTATGAGCCTGTGCAGAAAGACAAGTTCCTAGGAAACTGCTGAAACAAAAAACTGCTTTATCCTCGAAATAATCTCCTGAACCAAACCAACAATTTTTGAATGAAATCTTGGCTCACACATTTGTTGTTTACACATAAATTGCTGGAGCATTCATAATTATTGCTGCAATCTAAACCAACCTGCTTTTCATCGAGAATTATGCCATCAATGCTACAGTACTTCGATTGAAACCTGGTGCCATAAGAAACGCAATCCTTATCGGTTTGGCATCCTTCACAGCTGTTTTTGCAGAGGCCATCCCTGCAAACATTTGTCTTGCATTCAAAATTGTCATTACATGGTTCCTGTCTTTCTTTTTGCAGCAATAGTTCTTTTGTAACATCACAATATTTTTCATCCAATCTCAACCCATATGGATAACACTTATTGTCTTTTAAGCACCCTTCACACACATTCCGATACACAATAATTTTAGGCTCAATATCTTTAATTTCCGGCGTAATCTTCTGTACTGATCTTGGAATATATATTTTTGCCGTAACATCTTCCAACAGTTTTTTTGTATCCTCTTTGACAGGAATCCCCACATAACCTCTGAAAAAGCCTTCGGTTGTTTTAAGATTGTCATTGCTGTCATAATACGCTACCTGAATCTTTCCTTCAGCTTTCCTGTCGATATTCCTTATTGCGCATTTAACCAACAGGGGATTGGCAGATAAATCCCATGCCCCGATTTGCTCGCAATCCTTTCCATTCACAATAATGGTTAAATCGGCCAATGCCTTGCTGTCTGCTTTCTGAATTAAAATCTCTGCAATCCTGATATCGACCTTAAAATCGATACAAGCAAGATTCGGATCGCGAAACGTGCATCCGATAACATTTTCCGGCAATACCTGGTCAATATCAATCGGCTTGATATACTCCGCTTTTCTTTCAAAACTCCCGGTATAATTCTTCTGGTTGCCCTCTTTGTCCTGAGCAAGAAGGATAACATCTCCCTTAATTGACTTGCCGGTATCTGACTTTTTTGAGCAGGCCATTATCATGGGACTCTTGGTAAAATCAAGGTACTCGTTTTGCCTGCATAAATGGTTGTCTACAATGATTGCGCCATCAAGGATGTTTATTTCATCCGGCGGGAATTGTATCATTATGCTTATTTCATCATTAGTCACTTTTGAATCCAGACAATAAACGGGATGCTCCATGCTGCAGCTATTTGCTGCGAAAACAAACGAAGTCAGCAAAACCATCATGAAAATAAAGAGCATTGCTTTTTTCATCGTATCAACATCCTACTGATCAATCCATCGAAAGCAGCTATTTAAATCTTTTGCATACTTAAACCAAAAAGCTTAAAAAACAACTTAGATTAGCTTGCTTCGGCATGGACAACATCAAAAAGGAGATTAGAGTTCTGGGTATAGATGATGCGCCCTTTGACAAGTACAAAAAAGGCAATACCATTGTAGTCGGGACAATGTTCAGGGGAGGGCAGTTTATTGACGGTGTTCTGTCCACAAAAATCAGGGTTGATGGCAACAACTCAACTGCAAAGATAATCAATATGGTAAACAGAAGCAAGTTCAAGCCCCAGCTCCAGGTAATGATGCTGGATGGCATTGCTGTTGGCGGATTCAATGTTGTAGATGTGCAGAAGCTCAATAATGAAACAGGGCTTCCCGTCATTGTTGTAATGAGGGACTATCCGAATCTTGACGAGATAAAATCTGTTTTGAAGAAAATCGGCAAGGAGAACAAGATTAAGCTTCTTGAGAAAGCAGGGAAAATCCACAAAGTAGGAAAGATATACATCCAGATAGTTGGAATCGACATTGAAACTGCGACAAAAATAATAAGGGTTTGCACTACCAGATCATTCATACCTGAACCGATAAGGGTCGCCCATCTTATCGGCGGCGGAATAATAAGTGGAGAATCAAAGGGAAGAGCCTGATCTTTTTCTTGAGTAGAATTTAATGAGAAGTGCGATAACTGAAAGGAACAGCAGCGAGGTGACCAGCCTCACCACAATCTGGAAGAAAGCATCGTAGAAGAACTGCTCCGGAAGAAGCACAATAAGCTTGTCTGTTTCCGGATTCAAAAGCCATAAATCGTTAGTGAAGAACAGGAGATGGAAATCAGTAAACCAATTCGAGAAATTGCTCCTAAAAAAGAAGATAATTAACGAAATAAACATAACTCCTGCTGTGCTAAAGAGAAAGGAATCTGCAACATTGCCAAGAAAATCCTTTTTCCTTGAGAGAAGATAAATATTTGCGATAACAAGAAGCAAGCAAAGATAATAATAGAAATTCAGCCTGTCAAACAGATTTTTTACATCGGCCATGTGGGCTTTCTCCCGGCTGTTGAAGAAATTAGACAGGTCCTCCCTTCCCTTTAAATAGCCTATGATGTTGGCCGTGGCGGATTCTGCTTCGCTCCTGTTCAGCTCGCTATAAACAAGGTTTTTCTCGTGTTCTTTCTGATAAAAGTTATAGTCGAACACAACATTTCTTATTGAGAAGAATAAAAGAAACAAAATAACAAATACACTCAACGATACGCCTAACAATCCAATCTTATTCATATGGCTTCATCACGAAAGGAAAGCCGAACTTGACACCTTCAAGCCATTTCTCCTCAATCTCATCCGGATCATCAGTCTTTTCAAGATAATCCATTGCTACGGAGGAAAGGGCATCAATATCATAAGTTGCGTTTATTGTCTCCTCTACGCTCATTGAGTCAATGCCGTTTACAGGAAGCATTGCAACATGAACTCTGCCAAGCTCCTTCATAAAAGGAAGATAATCCGTGTCGCCTGCATGATAATAGTAGCGATTATGGTACTTGATGAAAAAGCCAACCCAATTCTTCTCTTGCGGATGGCCTCTTTCAGGATTAAGGTTGTATGCTGGGGTGGAGATGATGATAATATCATCATTAATCATCTGTATGTCACCCGGCTTAACGGCGATAAATGAATTCTGGAGGGAAGAAAGCTTATCCTTGCAATCAGGAGTTGTTACTACGGTAGTATATTGTTTAACAAGCTTCTCCACATCAGGCAGACTGCAGACATCAGCATCGGGGTTTGTTATAAGGATATAGTCTGCCTTTGGCAAACCTTCCCTGAGATGATAGGGATTAAAGTAGATTGCTGTTGAGTTTTCCTTTTCCTGTATCAGAAAAGAGCTGTAGCCGAGATAATGAACCGAAAAAAGCTCACTGCTGAGATTTCTGTCAAAGCTGTAGTCCAGCCTGGCAACCTCGCTTGTTTCATTATCCTTTACGCAACCAGCCAAACCTATCAAAACCATCAATAAAAGCACAGTGTAAATCTTCATATCCATCACCTCAGGACAAGAAAGAAATGCTATTTTTAAAACTTGTGAAATTAAATCCGCATCAGAGCAAATGCTTTGGATGCTCATGACCTCTAAGCTTCTTCTTTTTTAGATGCTCGACATGGGCAACCTGCTCCTCCATGAACTTCTCAAGGTTGAACTTGTGCTTTTCAATCAGCGTTGAGGCATGGCTGCCACCGAGGAAGTGGGGCATTATGACATAGGTTGCACCTCTCTCGTAAAGCTCCATTGCCTCATCGATCTCATGGGAAACAACAATGATTATTGCCTTAGAGTTTATCTCTCTGGCCTTGTTTATCAAAAGCATATTTGCTTCAAAGTCTGTTGCCGTCGATATTATCATCTTAGCCTTGGCGAGGTCAAGTTCCTTTAGAAGCTCCGAGTCATTCATGTCACCATATCTGCAATTCACTCCTTCCTTGGCAAGGGCAACAACAGTTTCAGGATTATAGTCCACAACCAAAAACTTCTTTCTTATCCTGTGGAATGATTCAAGAAGGTCATGGCCAATACTGTTATAGCCGAAAAGCAGCACCTCGTATCTTTCATCAGGATGATATTTATGCTCATCAACTTTTCTCCCTTTTCTTTCAAACACTGTAAGATATTTTGAGAAATGTGGGAATATCTTGTCACCATAGGTTATAAGGTAGGCTGAGAAAGCAATAGTTATAAGCCCGACTGAAGTTACAATTGACAAGATGCTTTTCTGAAGATGGCCTAGATTCACTCCAAGTGCAACCAGTATCAATGAGAATTCGCTTATCTGGGCCACAGTTAATCCTGCAAGAAAGCTGCTTCTCTTACTGTATCCTGTGATGCCCATTATTATCATAACTATCAATGGGTTCCCTATCAGCACAAAAAGCGAACATAAAATGACAGGCAGAATCTGGCTCCGGATATTTGCAAAAGTCATCTGGGAACCGAGCAAGATGAAAAACAAAACAAGGAAAAAATCCCTAAGGGGTCTCATCTTGCAGCCTATTTCGTAACGGTAGGGAGACAGGGAAAGGGTTATGCCTGCAAGCAGCGCCCCTATTTCCATCGAGAAGTTCAAGTGATAAAAGATAGCAGAGAGCGCCAGAGCCCAACCCACGCAAAACATCAACAGAAGTTCCTGGGACTTGGCAATAAGCGAGGTCAGCCTTGGAAGAACATGGTATCCTATGAACAGCAGCAGCACCAGAAGCCCTATTCCCTTCAGCATAGTGTCTGAGAAGAAAGATGAGATGCTTAGCTCTTTGTGCAATGAAGAAATCAGCATAAGAACCATGATGGCAATCAAGTCCTGAACTATGAGGAAGCCCACTGCAACCCTCCCGTACAGCTTTTCAACATCGCCCTTGTCTGACAGAAGCTTCATTATTATTATCGTACTGCTAAAGGAAAGTGCAACTGAAACATAAAGAGAAGAGATAACTGAGAATCCCAAAATCCTGCACAAGAAGAACCCGACTATTGATGTGAACAAAACCTGGGTAACACCGGTCAGGATTGATACCTTCCCGACATCCTTGGCAACTCGGGGATTCAGATTAAGACCCACAATGAAGAGAAGCAAAGCAACACCTATATGCGAGAACACACTGATTGTTTCAGTGGAGCCAAGGACATTCATGACAGCAGGCCCCGCAATTATCCCAGTTATTATATAGGCAATTATCAGCGGCTGCTTCAATAGTTTCATGATAATGCCCAAAAGAGTTGCTATACCGATAATCAAGCTTATCTCGAGGAAACTTTCCATTTTATTCAAAGTTCTTTTGTTCTGAGGTTTTTATTTCTTTCGGCCAGGATTCATTTCCTTAGCTTTCCTTCGGACATCACAACCTTTTCATCAAGAAGTATTGTTGGTTCTCTTAACACAAAGTCCAAATGGGATTTGGCATGAACTTTTCCACCCAACGAAAGGCTATTCCCAAGAGCGATATGGCATGTTCCCAATACCTTCTCGTCCTCGATGACATTCCCCGAGATTCTTGCCTTGTAGTTTGTGCCGATGCCAAGCTCTGCTACATTCAATGAATTTTTTCCTAGTTTCTTAAGTTCAGAGAAGATATTTTTATCAGAGATATAAACTGCAAAACCGTTCTTTACTTTGATTGTGATTGACTTTGACAATAATTCATTCTTCATCGGGTCAGTTGTATCGCAGACAATTATGCCGTTGGCCGTTCCTTCGACAGGAGCAAGGCAAACCTCTCCTTCAGGCAGATTACCCCACTCGCCTTTATTTTTGAAAATGCCTGAGTTTCTTCCATGTGATTTTCTGCCCCTTATGGAGAATGAGATGTCTGTTCCTTTTTTCGTCGTTATTCTAACAGAAGATGCTTTATCAACAATGTCTGCAAGCTTGTTTGTAAGTTTCTTTATTCTGTCATAATCGGCATCCAAGCAACGCTCAATTATTTCCTTTGTTATCCCGGGCATAGATGCTATCCTCGCGCCTTTCCTCGAGGCATTTATCCTCGCCCTTGTGTGAGAAAGAGATTTATCAGTTATTAGTAAAAGAGCATCATATTTTTTCATTTCAGTTACAATATCTGCAGGCGGCTCTTCCCCGTTTACTTTTCTCGGAGCCATTGAAATGAGCTTAGTGTTCTTTGTTAACTTATTTGCCTCAATGAAAAAAGCCATCGCGAGAGAGAACTTCCTTGTGTCGGTGACTACTAGAAGGGATTCATGACTTTTCAGAGCAATGCTCTTTAAGAGAGCGGCTTTTGCGCCTTTTTGCAGCTTGTTCATGAATAACAGATTAAAACAGCAGTTAATATAGTTTTCCAGAAAATATAGGCTAATATGAAACCCTCAATTTGAGGAGTATGATGCGAAGCATCATTACTCCTGTTCTGATGCACCTGTCGATGTTGTACGCGAT
>JAFGPE010000161.1 GCA_016926055.1 Candidatus Woesearchaeota archaeon
ATAATAGTGATAGCTCACACGGTAACCCTTGCTACAGCCTTTTCAATCTCTGCAATTGCAACAAACATAAAGGTAAGAGGAGGTGGACTTTATTATCTGATATCAAGAAGTCTCGGCTCTGAGTTTGGAGGCAGCATAGGAATCCAGCTCTTCCTTGCTCAGACAATAGCATCCAGCTTCTACTCGATAGCATTTGCAAGAGGGATAGGAAGCATTCTCTCTTCCTACGGCATTTTTCTCCATGAATCACACATAGCTCTTATATCCATGGCGATATTCGGGATAATTGTTCTAGTTGGAGCCCATTTTGTTGTCAAGATACAATACATAATATTTGGAGCAATAATCCTTAGCCTGCTTTCTATATTCATGGCGCCAAACACCCAACCCCTAACTTCTGTTATGTTCACCACCCCCCTTATTCCGTTCTGGGTGGCATTTGCAATGTACTTTCCTGCTGTGACAGGCATAGATGCCGGAGTTGGAATGAGTGGCGAGCTAAAAAACCCCCGAAAAAGTCTTGTCAAAGGAACATTTATTGCAATAATCATCACCATGCTGATATATATAGGGATGGCTTTCAAATATGCTATTTCCGCCCCTGCATCTGAGCTGTTTTCCAATCCACATGTCGTTCAAAGCATAGCCCTACTGCCAGAATTCGTGCTAATCGGTGTTGTGATGGCCACATCATCATCTGCACTTAGCTGTCTCATGACTGCACCAAGATGTCTTTCGGCAATGGTCGAGGACAGGATATTCCCGAGATGGTTTAATATATTTGGCAAAAAACACGGCAAAAATCTAGAGCCCAGGATGGCGGTATTCTTCAGTTTGCTTATCGCCATTACAATTATTCTTCTGGGCGACCTTTATTTTGTATCCAAAGTCGTATCAATATTCTTCCTTTCAGTATACGGGTGGATAAATGGCGCTGCTTTTTTTGAAAAAATCTCGCAGAACCCGAGTTACAGGCCCCTCTTTAATGCCCCTGCAATCATTTCGCTGTATGGCGTGATTGCCGCCTACACTGTAATGTACCTGTTCAGCCTGAAAGTTCTTATCATTGTTGTAGTCATACAGGCCGCAATCTTCTATCTTCTACTCAGGTCTAAGAAATCAATGAAGTTTGAAGGAGTGTGGGAGGGAGTTTTCTTCCAGTTGCTAAGGCTGCTGATAAAAAGAATAGATTTATCTGAAAAGAGCAAGAAGAACTGGAGACCGACAATCCTTGCTTTCTGTGCAAATGACCTTAACAAGACAGCAATAGCCAGCTTGCTTCACTGGATTGGCTCGAGAAGAAGCATCATAAAGTTATATTTTCTTAAAAAAGGTGATGTGAAAAGCGATGCGGAAGAGAGAAAGAAGCTTGAAGCCAGCCTGCTTTCCTATGTTGACGAGTATAAACTCGATATATTCCCGAAAATTCTCATGGCTGACAATTTTGAGGACACAATCAGTGCCCTGATGCAGTCAGAAGCCATAGGAAACCTTCCATTCAACACGGTTCTGATTGATTATGATAAGCAGATAAAGATAGACAAGCTTATGAATGAGATGGTGGTGCTTAAGAAAAACGTATTGGTCCTGAGGAACCAGAGCGGCTTTTCTGATTTCAGAAAGGTTGACGTATGGTGGAGGTCGCAGAAGAACGGAAATCTTATGCTGCTGCTCGCTTACCTGGTAACTCATTCAAATAAGTGGCTCGAGGCTGACAGCATAATACGGGTATTCAAAATAATAGATGCCAATCAGAACTCGGAGGATGATGAAAGGCAGCTGCGTAGCCTGATTGAAGAATCGAGGATTGAAAATGTAAAGCTTCATTTTATAAGGGGCAGGGAGGATGATGTGAAGAAGATAATAAATGCCAAGTCAGAGAACGCCGACCTTGTTTTTATTGGCATCCCTGAATTGTCCAAGTTCAAATCCGGGAACGAAATAATAGGTGAAATAAACGAGTACACAGAAAAGCTCAAGGTCAGCATCGTCGTCATGGCTCACAACAAGATTGATTTCAGCGTGAATTAAGCTGCTTCGTTTGACAGAATTCTTATCCATTCGTTTGCCAATAATTATTGTTATCAGACAGTAGTAAAATATCAGAAAGATTTATAAACTCCGAGTCATCTCGCATCTCTATGAGCACAGCATCAAAACCCAGACATACTTATTTCGGCAGCATGCTGGAACTTCAAGACAAGGTTGTCTCTGCAGTAGCTAAAGCCCTCTCAGAAAATCCTGATTCAATTGAAGAAATTCTCGGGAAAAATTACAGCAACGGTACAGATGAGCAAGTCAAGAGGATATATTCGACTCTAGTGAATTCTGATGATGCGCAGAAGGTCCAAACAGAGCAAAAGAGTGCCCTGGAAGAGGTTTTAGATATTGATGAAGAAGCTGATGCAACATTCATTGCCCGAAGAGGAGAGGATGCTGAACTAGTGTTCTCAGAACAACTCAACAATCCATTGGAACAAAGAAAGGATTTTGACAAAGAAAAATATCCGCTTGCTTCAGGACTCGCAGTGAAATTAACCGACTATCTTAACTGGAAAACAAAAAAACTGAAAAGAGCCTATGCTAGTTTGAGAGAAAAACAAAAAGAATACCTGGCGGAATTTGACCTCACAAAACTACAGAAGTACGAACAAAAAGACCTTGCAAGAGACTTGAATGTCAGCACTTCAACCATTTCGCGAATGCTCAAAAATCGCTATATCGAAGTAAAAAATAGTCTGGGGAAAAAAAAGCTGTTTCTGGCAAATGACTTCATTGTTATGACATGGCAAGTGAAAAAATACGCATTCTTTCCAAGCTGGAACAAGATGCTGAATGAAGAGATGAAAGGAAAAAAAGCATATACTGATGCTGAGTTTGCAGCAGCATCTGGTAAAAGTCTGTCAAGAAGAGTAATAGCAAAATATCGTGATATTCTCGGCATTCCAAAATCTTCTAAGCGAAAGGAAGAATATCAAATGGGAAGAACTGAGCCATATAGGGTGAAATTGCGCAGCCCGGTATGAAAAATTCTCTGAAGAAATTTAGATTAAATTTCAAAAACCTTTATATATCCAAGCAGATTATTTCGTTTCATGGCAAAGGAAGATGGAATCACCGTAAAGAAGAATGAAGATATGCCTGAATGGTATTCGCAGGTTATAATAAAGGCAGAACTGGCTGATTATTCTCCAATCAAGGGTTGCATGGTGATAAGGCCAAACGGATATGCAATCTGGCAGAAGATAATGGATTTCTTCAATGAGAGAATCGCGAAGATGGGAGTAAGTAATGCATATTTCCCGATGTTCATTCCCGAAGCATTCTTCAAGAAGGAAGCAGAGCACGCAGAAGGATTCTCGCCAGAGGTTGCATGGGTGGAGAAAAAGGATGAAGAAGGACAGAAGCTGGCATTAAGGCCGACCTCTGAAACAATAATGTATGACAGTTATTCCCGATGGATCAGAAGCTGGAGGGATTTGCCGTTAAGGATTAACCAATGGTGCAATATTGTGAGATGGGAGGTCAGTGACGTAAAGCTGTTTCTCAGAAGCCGCGAGTTTCTTTGGCAGGAAGGCCATTGCGTCTATGAAACAGAGCAGGAATGCGACAAGGAAGTGATGATGATTCTCGAGGAGTACAGGAAGGTTGTAGAAGAATTGCTTGCAGTTCCGGTAATTCTTGGCAAGAAAACTGAAAAGGAGAGGTTTGCAGGAGCAAAGTACACCACAACAATGGAAGCATTTATGCCGGATGGAAAGGCACTCCAGATGGGCACATCCCATAATCTTGGCCAGGGATTTGCAAAGGTGTTTGGGATAAGCTTCCTTGGCAAAGACGAGAAAAGCCATCTCCCATGGCAAAGCTCATGGGGATTCTCCACTAGATTGATAGGTGCAGCAGTCATGACTCATTCAGATGACAAGGGCCTGGTTTTGCCTCCCAGGGTTGCACCGATACAAGCAGTTATTGTTCCAATCATCTTTGAGAAAACAAAAGATGCTGTATTAAAAGAAGCGGAGAAAGTGAAAAAGGAACTGCATGACTTTGAAGTAAAGATTGACCTGAGAGAGGAATATTCACCTGGATGGAAGTTTAATGAATGGGAAGTAAAGGGAGTTCCAGTAAGGATAGAGATTGGTCCGAAGGATGTTGAGAAGAAGCAACTTGTCCTTGTGAGAAGGGATACAGGAGAGAAGAAGATTATTAAGGATTCTGAAGTTAAAATGGAAGTAAAGCAACTATTGGATGATATTCAAAAAAGCATCTATGACAAGGCAAAGAAGTTCTTAGAAGAAAGCACTGTAAAAGTGGACAATTGGGATGACTTCATGAAGGCTATTGGAAAGAGAAAACTTGTCCTGGCTCCATTCTGCGGCGAGGAGGAATGTGAAGACTGGATAAAGGACAAGACTGGAGGGGCAACATCAAGATGCATCCCATTCAATCAGGAGAAGATTGCTGGAAATTGTGTGCAGTGCAAGAACAAGGCCAAGTTCTGGACATACTTTGCGAAGAATTACTGAAAAACAACAAATATAAATAGTTGTTTCAATATTCTAGTCTGAGAATCATCCGTTAAGAGTTGCTTTTTCCACAAGGCATATGGTTTTTGAAGGTCATAAGAGAAGAGCCACAGCAGAAAAGTACGGCAAACCCTACAAAGTCAGAGTCTTGGAGAAAGAAGACTTCCGGATTATCAAACCCTCCTAGAACAAACGCTTGATAACGCAATGGATTATTACGAGGTATATATCTGACTTTCTATTAAACTAAACAGATTAGAACTTCCATTCTCCATCCTTATTAACTAATCTTCCATCAACATAAATCTCGCCACCGCCGTGCTTCTTTCTTAAGTCCTTGACTATGTCCCAGTGGATTGCAGATTTATTAGTGCCGCCGTTCTCCTTGTAAGCGCGGCCTAGAGCAAGGTGGATTGTGCCACCCATCTTCTCGTCCAGAAGAACATCCTTTGTAAAATTCCTTATCTGGTCGTTCATTCCAATTCCCAGTTCACCAAGATACCTTGCGCCATCGTCCGTGTCAATCATCTGCTGAAAGAACTTCCTGTTACTGGAGCAAGTGAACTTTACAACCTTTCCCTTCTTAAACCACAACTTTACATTCTCCACTTCGTGGCCGTTGTAGATTGCAGGATAATTAAACAGTATGTGGCCTTCTGTCTTTCTTTCATTAGGAGAATAAAATACCTCGCCATCAGGCATATTGAACTGACCGTAGCAGAGTATTCCTTTTCTGTTTGAAATATCAATAGTTATGTCTGTTTCCCTGCCAACAATCCTCACCTTCCTTGCTCTGTCAAAGAGATTTTTTATCTTCATCTGTTTCCTTTTTTCCCTGTTCCAGTCCTTATTGGTTGCCCTGAACAGAAAGCCAGAGTACTGCTGGATGCTCATCCCTGCATTTTGCGCAAGTCCTGTAGCAGGAAATCTTGTCGCGACCCACCTCGTATTATCAACACGCTTATTGAACAAAGGCTCAAGGGATTTGTTTCTCAAGGAGAACTTCCTCGAGTCAATGCCTGAAAGATATCTTGAGTTAAGATTGCCTCCTATTGCTATGACAACGTCAACATGATCTATCTCGTAGAGGTCTATCTTCGACAGATGCTTCAGCTGCCTGTCAGAGGCAAGCTCATAATAGTCATAGGCAAAATCCTCAAAACTGACCTTTAAGCGGGGGTAAGCTCCTTTCCTAAGCACTTCCCTGTAAACCTCCCTGAGAAGAGGCTTTGCCTGTATAAAGCCCTGGATTATCACACTATCTCCAGGCCTTACCTTTGTAGAATGGTTGACGAGAATCCATGCTAGCTTTTTTATCTTTTTTTGGTCCATATTTAGGATTCTAAGGACACTCATTTAAAAATATTTTGTTTTAAGAATCCATTAAGTTCAAAAGCAACAGAGATTGCCGCAACCTCACACCACCTCAGTGAACTGCCGAACGTTACAATTAAAATGTCTTTATTCTTAAAATCATAGACTTCTTCCAAGTCGGGTGTCTCCATGGTAATCTTTCCGTCTGGAAATTTCAACCTGTCTTCATATACCAAAATCAGCGCCCCCTCCGCACCATTTTTCACTGCAACGTCCCTGGTTGCAACAACGCTTTTAATTGGGCCATGCTTCCTCACAAGAAGAGCAACCTTTTTATAGTTTGGAAATAATTTTTTTGTTTTAAATTCTCTTGGGAACTCAATATTCTCTTTTATTTTAATCAACAAACTCGCGCCTTTTTCTGTCAAAAAATGGCCTTGTTTAGTCGAGGAAACCAAGCTTTTTCCCTTCAATATATCAAGCAAAGTCCTCACTGTTCCTTCCCCGATGTCCAGTTTTCTTACCAGTTCATCCCTGCTGACATTCTCCGAAACAAGAAAAAAGCATCGAAGAATATCCGCCTTTGTATAATTAGAGATGTTGCCTACCATAACGTATAAAAGAACCTAAGTATATAAAAACCTTTTGAAAACCGAGGCTCTTATGAAACCCTCTGAGAATTTTCGATAGTTATTTATAGTAGTTCTCGTCGATAAACAGTATGTTCAAACACAGTTTACAG
>JAFGPE010000162.1 GCA_016926055.1 Candidatus Woesearchaeota archaeon
AAGAGGTTGATTATACTGTCAAAGCGGTAAAAGAGGTTGTGGAAAATTTAAGAGAAATCAGCCCCCTCACTAAAGGTGAATAGGATGTACAGTGGGAAAGTAATGGAACACTTCAAGAACCCGAAGTTCACAGGAGACATAAAGAATGCTGATGGCACAGGCAAGGTCGGAAACCCTGTATGCGGCGACGTTATGGAAATCTACATCAAAGTTGGAAAGAACAAGGAAGGAAAGGAGTTCCTAGAGGATGTGAAGGTAAAGACATTCGGCTGCGTTTCTGCAATCGCATCTTCTGATGTTTTGTGCGAGATGGTAAGGGGAAAGACTCTTGATGAGGCACTCAAGGTTACAAACAAAAATGTTGTTAATGAACTTGGCGGATTGCCGCCTGCGAAAATCCACTGCTCTGTTCTCGCTGCCGATGCTCTGAAGAAGGCCATTGAGGATTATAGGAAGAATAAAAAATAGTATCTGATGTAACGCTAGTTCTCCACAATACCCTACTGATTTTTCAATAAATATTTAAATAAATCATTTCATGAATATGTATTATGTATGACATAGTCATAGGCAGGAGTGATAAGGACAGGGAGAAATTCGGAGATAAGGGAACGATTCTTCTTGGGAAGCACTACATAAAGATGGGAAGGGTTACCTCTCTTTCAAACAGGATTCTTCTTGATATCTCGAGGTCCCACGTCGTAATGGTCTGCGGCAAAAGAGGTGGTGGGAAATGTCTTCATGGCGATACTTTGATTACCTTGTCAGACGGCACTCAAATCCCGATAAGAGACTTGGAAAATGACGATAGAGATGTCATCAGCCTGAATAATAAACTAAAGATGGCGAAAACCTTGAAAACAAACTTCTTTAAGAGAGAAGTAAATGAATTATTGCATTTAAAGCTGAGATCTGGAAAAGAGATAAAATTAACGCCCGAGCACCCTCTTTTGACGATTAATGGATGGATTCCTGCAAAAGAACTTGGTTCCGGCTCCAGGATTGCAACGCCTAGAAAATTCAATCTATTTGGTGAATGCTCTTTGAGAGAATGTGAAATAAAGCTTCTTGCGTATTTAATCGCGGAAGGGCACCTGAGTAACAAATTTGTTCTCTTCTCCAACTCGGATGAAATAATAGTAAATGATTTTAAGAATTCAATAGATGGCTTCGATTCACACCTCATGGTTAAACAGCATTCAAAACAGGGGTGTTTTAGAGTAATCGGAACGGAAAAAAAATCGGGGCAAACAAATATCAAAAGAGACAACAAAGGATGTTTTTCAAAAGGAACTATGTTTAAAACTAATCCTACGCCTATAAGAAAATGGCTGCAAGAATTACAATTGTACAACGTGTTGTCTCCAGACAAATTCATTCCTGGAATAATATTCAAACTTCCTAAGGTGCAGCTTGCTCTCTTCCTTAATAGGTTGTTCAGTTGCGATGGATCGTTGTATTTTGACAAGAACACGCATCAATGGAGAATATCGTATGCTTCAGCATCAAAATTGATGATTCGACAAATTCATCATCTTCTCCTGAGGTATGAAATACTGTCAACCATTAGAAAAAAGATAATAAAGAAAGACTCCGAAATATTTGAAAGCTATGAACTGGAAATAATGGGGCAGTCATTAACAAAGTTCCTGCACGAAATAGGATTCTTCGGTCTAAAAGAAAAGAAGCAGAAAATTGCATTAAAAGAAGTTGAGTCCTTAAAGTCAAATCCTAATCTGGATACTGTTCCGAAAGAAATATGGGACAGATACAGGCCTAGTAACTGGGCAAAGCTTGGGCGAGATATGGGATACTCTAACCCGGAATCATTCAGAACAAACATAAATTATTCGCCATCCAGGGAAAAGCTTCTTCAAATAGCTCTTCTTGAAAACCATGAATCATTAATGAACCTTGCTCAGTCAGATATCTATTGGGACGAGATAGTCTATATGAAAAAACTAGGAGGAAATTTTACAGTCTATGACATCAGTGTTCCCGACTTCCATAATTTCGTGGCAAATGATATAATTGTTCACAATAGCTATACTTTAGGCGTCATCGCTGAAGGACTGGCTGACCTGCCGCCGGAGATAAGAAAAAGGCTGAGCTTCATTCTCCTCGACACAATGGGAATCTACTGGACAATGAAGTATCCTAACAAGAAAGATGAGCAGCTGCTTGATGAATGGGGATTAAAGGCAAAACCTCTTGACGTGAAGATATTTACACCTGTCGGCTACTATGCAAAATACAAGGAAAAAGGGATTCCTACAGACTATCCATTCTCAATAAAGCCATCTGAGTTAGATGCTGCTGACTGGTGCACCACATTTGGCATAAACATAAACGACACGATTGGTGTTCTCATTGAGAGAACAATAAACAAGCTCAAGAAATCAGGAAAGGATTATTCTGTTGAGGATATAAACAAGGAGCTGCAGTCTGATGAGAGAGCAGAGCAGACCGTGAAGGATGCTGCAGAGAATCGTTTTAATAATGCTATCGACTGGGGGGTTTTCTCAAAGGAAGGCACTCCATTAAAGGATTTGGCTGCCCCGGGGCAAGTCACCGTCCTTGATGTCAGCTGCTATGCAACTGCTGCAGACGGCTGGAAGATTAAGGCGGTTGTAGTTGGACTTATTTCGCAAAAGCTTTTCATCGACAGGATGGTCGCAAGAAAGGATGAGGAGTATCAGAATATACGGGAAGCAACGCACTACTTTGAAGAGGAGAAAAAAGAGGAGAATGAAATGCCGTTGGTCTGGCTTGTTCTTGATGAGGCACACGAGTTATTGCCCCGCGACTATACAACAACAGCATCAGGCCCGTTGATTACAATCCTGAGGGAGGGAAGGCAGCCTGGAATCTCCCTTATCCTGGCGACACAGCAACCCGGAAAGATTCATACTGACGTGATGACGCAGGCAGACACAGTCATAAGCCACAGGCTGACTGCAAAGATTGACACTGAATCCCTTGGAGTAATCATGCAGAGCTACATGAGGGCAGGCCTTGATGTGGAGCTTGATGAGCTGCCCAGAGTTCACGGAGCAGCACTGGTGTTTGACGACACCAACGAGAAACTTTATCCTATGCGAGTAAGGCCAAGGTTCACATGGCATGGTGGTGAGTCTCCAATTGCCCTGCCGCAGAAAAAAACACTGGAGTTCTAACATGGAGTATCTCGACATAGTCGATGCAAAGGACAACGTCATTGCAAAGGAGACAAGGAAGAAAGCCCATAAGTATAACCTCAGGCACAGGGAGATATTTGTTGCCGTTTTTAATTCCGAGGGAAAGATATTATTGCAGCAACGCTCGAAGAAGAAAAAGAAATATCCCCTTAATTGGGAGGTCTCTGTTGGCGAGCACGTTCTTTCCGGGGAGAGCTACGAGGAAGCCGCGACAAGAGGATTGAAGGAGGAGCTTGGAATAAAAGCAGATGTTAAGCTTTTGTTTTATTCGCCGTCTGTTGTGCAGAATGTCATAAGAAAGGCGTTTATCTGCCATCATGATGGCCCTTTCAACATAGATAGAGATGAAATAGAGAATGTTGAGTTCTTTTCTCCAGAGAGGATAAATGAAGCGCTTGAGAAGAAACGAATGAAGTTCACCGAGGGCTTTAAGATATTCTGGAAGGAATATATACATAGTTGAGTCTGACTTCTGAAACGAAAGATATAAATACTTGTTAGTTCTAGATATTATTCATAAGCATCGTCGATAAAAGAGGTGTCAGAA
>JAFGPE010000163.1 GCA_016926055.1 Candidatus Woesearchaeota archaeon
TAAGTTTAAATACTTTAAATTTCAAGATGCAGTGACAAGATTAAAGAGGGATAATACCTCTGATAACTACAAAGGATACAGGCAACGTCTTGGAACCGAACATAATCTGAAGCTGGAAAAGAAATACTAAAAAACCACAATCTTTATAAATAAATCCCCAATCCTTTCACTTATATTTTCTCTCGGAAATAAACGTGAGGTAAAATGGAGAAGGTTAAAAAAGGAGACTTTGTGGAAATCGGGTACACAGGCAGACTTGCTGATTCAGGCGAAGTGTTTGACACTACAAGCGAGAAGGTTGCCAAGGAGAATAAAATCTGGAGCAAAGATGAAACATTCGGCAACAAGGTAATCTGCCTCGGCGAGAACCAGATACTGAATGGGATAGATGCTAATCTGGTCGGCAAGGAGCCTGGAAGCGAGTATACTTTCACACTAAGTCCTGAAGAGGCATTTGGAAAGAAGGACACTAAATTGATTCAGTTGATTTCGACCGCTAGATTCAGGAAGGAAGGCATTGAACCAGAGGTTGGCCTTCAGATTAACATCGACGGCGTAATGGGAACAATAAGGTCTGTAACAGGAGGAAGGACCCTTGTCGATTTTAATCATCCGCTCTCGGGAAAGGATGTTGCGTATACTGTCGATCTTGTTAAGGTCATTGACCAGAGCGAGGATAAAATCAGGGCAATAATAAAAAACGAACTCAATCAGGACGCTGATGTTAAGGTTGTGGAGAAGAGCGCCATAGTGACTCTGAAGAAAAAGCTCCAGAAAGAGATTGAAAACGTACTGGCAGAACGAATAAAAAGTCTTGTTCCTGATATCACTAATATAAGGTTTCAATAGACGAGGATTGTTTCGCAAACTATAAATACTAGTAAGATAATAATTAACTCATACCTATTCGGCGGTGGTGAGAAGTTTGGCTGATATCATAAATCAAGGAAATAATGTATCGATTGAATCGGGCGAGAAGAAGGACTATAATCCAAGCATCCTCGACGAGGAACTGGAGAAGCTACTTGCCAAGCAAAGGGCTGCCATAAAAGTAGTCGGGGCAGGCGGTGGCGGAAATAATACGATTAACAGGATGACTGAAGTTGGAATAACTGGCACAGAAACAATAGCGCTGAACACTGATGCTCAGGACCTGCTTTACACGACAGCCAGCAAGAAGATACTTCTCGGAAGAGAGCTGACAGGAGGTCTTGGAGCAGGCTCAATGCCTAAGATCGGAGAAGATGCTGCAAAAGAATCCGAGCACGACATAAAAAAGGCGCTGGAAGGCTCTGACCTGGTCTTTATCACCTGCGGCCTTGGAGGAGGAACAGGAACCGGTGCAGCACCTGTTGTTGCAGAGATTGCAAAGAAGATGGGTGCGCTCACTGTCGGCGTTGTTACGTTGCCGTTTACAATGGAAGGCCAAAGAAGGTATGAAAACGCGATAATAGGCCTTGAAAAGCTGGAGAGCTTTGTTGACACGCTGATTGTCATTCCAAACGACAAGCTGCTTGAACTGGCGCCGAATCTGCCGCTGCATACCGCATTTAAGGTTGCGGATGAGATACTAACGAATTCAGTTAAGGGAATCGCAGAGCTTGTCACTAAGGCAGGGCTTGTAAATCTTGACTTTGCCGACATAAGAACCATAATGAAAGACGGCGGGGTGGCTCTGATTGGCGTAGGTGAGTCAGATGCGGAAAACAGGGCAGTTGAGGCGGTGGAAAAAGCAGTCAGCAATCCATTGCTTGATGTTGATATTGCCGGAGCAACAGGCGCATTGATTAACGTATGCGGTGGCCCGGACATGACGCTGGAGGAAGCAAGAAAGGTCGTAGAGACTGTTTCAGCGAAGCTGGACGAGGATGCAAGAATCATATGGGGTGCCCAGATAATGGATGACCTTGCAAACACAATTAGGGCAATGCTCATTGTTACAGGCGTCAGATCCACGCAAATACTTGGCCATGCGCTAAAGAAGAGAAAAAGCAAAACAACAGACGAGGAACTTGGAATAGAATTTGTTGACTAGAGTGATTAAAATGGGATTTATGGAAAAATTGAAGACATTCTTTTTTGAATGCATGAGGGTTTTGAAGGTGACAAAAAAGCCTGACAGGCTCGAATTCAAGACAATTGTCAAAGTGTCTGGAATAGGCATATTGATAATAGGGTGTATAGGGTTTATCATACATGTGTTGGACGTAGTGTTTTTTTAGAGGGAAAAATGGAAGAAGAACAAAATCAGGGGCAACCGCAGAATGGAAACAAAATATTCGCATTAAGGACAACAGCAAACAGGGAAGACCAGGTAATGGATTTCCTGACCAGCCATGCTATAAAGAAAAAGCTGCCTGTGTACTCAGTAATAAGGCCACACGGCATGCGAGGCTACATATTCATGGAAGCGGCTACAAGGAGCGATGCAGAGCAGGCGGCATTCAGGGTTCCCTATGCCAGGGGCATTCTTCCGAACGAGATAAAGTACCCTGAAATCGAGCATATGCTCGAACAGGCCAAGCGCGACATGAACATCAAGAAGAATGACATTGCTGAGATAATCTCTGGTCCATTCAAGAGGGAGAAGTGCAAGATTACAAGGATAGACAAGACAAAAGAAGAGGTTGTTGTCGAGCTGCTGGAAGCAGCTGTACCCATCCCGATAACTCTTAAGATGGACGCTATAAAGGTTATAAGAAGGGACGAGGCTTCTGGGGAAGGGAAAGAAGCAGATGAATAATAACTTAAGCAAAACACTTATAAATAACCCGTAGTTCACTCGTGTTAAAATGCCAAAGCAGAAGATAGAAGTGCTTGTAGAGGGCGGAAAAGCAACAGCTGCTCCACCATTAGGACCAGCTCTTGGACCCATGGGCGTGAATATTGGAAAGGTTGTTGCAGATATTAATTTAAAGACCGCAAGCTTCAAGGGCA
>JAFGPE010000164.1 GCA_016926055.1 Candidatus Woesearchaeota archaeon
CGCAGACAAGTGTAACTCACATCATCATCTATGCATTTAGAAACGTCAACGAATATGAAAATTACTTCAAAATATTACAAACCAGGTTAGGAGATTTAATCGAGATAAAAGAAACATTTATCATTTCTCCAAAAAGTGTATTAAAATCATCATACAGGGAATTGTTCCACAGATTATTAGAAGACTACGAAAAAGAAGAAATGATAAAACCTGAGATACAGGGATTGGTTGAACAATGATGTATAACAAAAACCGCACTAAAACTCCACGCACCTGATTTATGTCTATCCTTCGCCTTCTTTTCCAAAAATAATAAAAACACCTCCTCTATCCGCTTTCCCATGGGAGTGTTTGACAAGCTATTAAAGGATGGTGAATCGTTGTTCAAGAACGAGATTGCCCTAGATTTCTCTTTTATTCCAAAGCTGATTCCGTATCGAGAGAATGAGCAGTTCAGGATTGCTGGGGCGATAAGGCCGCTTTTCAACAGCAGGAACGGACAAAACATAATTATTGTCGGAAAGCAGGGCATTGGAAAGACTGTCGCATGCAGGCACGTGTTGCAGGAGCTGGAGGAAAAGACAGATGAGATTGTTCCGATTTATGTCAACTGCTGGCAGAACAACACAAGCTTCAAGATTATTCTCTCGATATGCGAGCAGGTTGAGTTTAAGTTTACCCAAAACAAGAGGACAGATGAGTTATTTACAATTGCCGCAAAGATCCTAAACAAAAAAGCAGCTGTTTTTGTTTTTGATGAGATTGACAAAGCAGAGGATTTTGACTTCCTCTACACTCTGCTTGAGGACATTTACAGGAAAACAATCATCCTGATAACAAACCATCCTGAGTTCATAACAACCATGGATTCAAGGATAAGGTCAAGATTGGTGCCTGAAGTTATAGATTTCAAGCCATATGCGAAAGAGGAACTGAAAGGTATCCTTAAGCAGAGGATTGAATACGCCTTCTTTGATGATGTAATCGAGCAGGATGCATTCAACATGATAGTCGAAAAGGCATTTGAGCTGAAGGATGTCAGGCAGGGATTATTCATGCTAAAAGAGGCAGGAAGAGCAGCCGAGAATCGTGCTTCAAGGAGAATTGAAGTTAAGGATGCAGAGAATGCGGTTGCAAAGATGGGAAATACAGAGGTCAAGGAAGAGGCTAACGGCGAGGAAGAGACAAAACGGATAATGGATGCTATCAAGAATAATTCTGGCGAAAAGATTGGCGACATATTCAAGCAATACCAAGGGAAGGGCGGGCTATTGAACTACAAGGCATTTAACAGGAAGATTAAAAAGCTGGCGGATGAGAGGTACATTAAAACAGAGCTCATATCAGGAGGCAGTGACGGAAGGACAACTATAATTAAGAAAGGAGAAAAAAAGCTGACTGAGTTCTAATCTACCAATTCAATTCACTCAAATCATTGTCGATGCTGTCAAGCTCTGAATCATCAAGCTCCCTCTGCAAGGAATCCACCTCATCAATCCCCGCAGCGACATCACCTGTAATCGAAGAATCTGGTTCTGTTGTGTCTTTTGTTTCAGATGTTTCCTTTGCGCATCCCGCTGCCAGCAACGAAATTACCAATGCCAAGATTATTATCGTCCTCATAAAATCACCATTGTTGTTATTCTATATAAATTTTTGTAATTACGCTCAAGAAACATCCATGTTTCTTGGCGTACCAAACATCCCTGTTGCTCAAAATTTTAGCACGATAAAATAAAAAATAAAACTAAGTTGTTGTCTCAAAAGGAACTGTTTCTGTTGTGTCGACAATCTGGTAAGCTTCGTCCTCTGCAATAGTCTCGTTCTCTGCTGTAACTTCTGCTTCTTCATTGCAGGAATTTATGTCGCCCCCCTTATCCTTAATATCTGAAACAATATCCTTCAGAAGATCATGAGCTTCCTTTAGTTTTGCCTGTGCTTCCTTCAGCAACTCATTCGCCTGTTGCGAAACATTGCCGAAATTGCCATCTGTCTCCTTCGCCGTCTTCAGCAGGGTTGTTGCCTCATCATACTTTGCTTTTGCCTGTTCGAGAGCTGAGCTGAATGCTGTCATCGTTGTATCCAATTCAGAAACCTCGATTCCCTGCTCATTCATCTTTTCAAGCAAGCAAGACAGCCTATTCTCAAGATTCTGGCTCCTCTGTATTATCTCTCCCACATGATTGTATATCAGCTTTGAGCTGTATAGCTTTGCCCTGTTCTTTATTCTGTTCCAAACAGTTCTTACTTCTTTTGCTATCGACACTATCTCATCTTTTGTCTGGGCAGATTCGAGCTTTGTTTTAAGCTCATTAAGATTTGTTAATCCTGCATCAATCTTTGCAACTGCCGCAGCAGCCTCGTCTTCCAGAACATTCTCCGCCGAGTTTATCTTCTCCTTCAGCTTTTCAAGATAGCTTGTCAGCCTGTCGATTGTGTTTGCAAGATGTTCCTTTGATTTGACAATCAGGTCTTCATTGAGCTTCCTGCACCCATCGGTCTCGTTTTCACTGCAGCCGCTTATCTTCTCTTTTGCCTCCTGGAATTGCTGTTTTATTTCCTGGTATTTTTCAGTTGCCTGTTTGAATTTCTCTTTTGCAGCATCGAATCTTTCCTTTGCTTTCTCAAGTTTATCCTTCGCTATTTGCCTCTGCTTGAAAAGCATCTCCTTTTTCACTTTTACAATCCTCATGTTCTGGAGCTTCTCCTTGACCATTTCTTTTTCCATCCTAATTAGTTTGTTTTGTTCTGATGCAGGAAGCGATGCAAAAAGGTTCATTGTTTCTTCAGGTAGCGAATTGAGAGTCTCTTTTGCCTTGCTGCTCTTCTTTCTGAGTTCATCCATTTTCCTCTCTTTCCATTCAGCTGCTTTTGCTGCAGTTGCTGCAATCATTTGCCCTGTCTGGACAGCATAGCGATTGCAGATGGCATCTGCCTCATCTGCCGCAACTCCTTCATTAGTAAGAGCTTCCTTGCAAAGCTCGCCCCTTTTCACCAGACGTTCGCACACCCTCATCGGAACCCTGACCCTGTTACTGGTCATATATCTCACGCATTTCTGTATTTCTTGCCCATAGGCCTTGCCCTGACTTGAATCATCTGTCTTGTTTACATCCACATCCTGTTCCTCTTCTGTCTCGGTTTCATCAGTCTCTTCTTCTGTTTCAGATGCAGACTCGGTTGTCTCCCCTTCCTCTGTTGTTTCATTTACAGAGTCGGCTGTCTCTTCAGTCTCATTCATATTAGTTTCATTCACATCTGAAGAAACAGTCACGCCTCCACCAAGAGCAACATTTGTTCCCACTGCTCCATTCTCTGCTGAAGCAACCGCCACTATGCTGAGCAAAAACATCAGCATAACAATCAAAACGCTTAACTTTCTCATATTATTCCCTCCGAATTTGATTTTTATTTATTTAATTGTTAAATTTCTTGGAATAAAGAATCGCAACTTTATTTATAAACATGCTTTCGGAAAAAAGGAAAAGAGCAAAATTTTGTTGCTATGAAGCTTTACAAAGCTTTATTCTTGCTCCGTTCAGTTTAAAAAGATTTATATAATAGCAATGTGCTTTTCAACAGGATGAAAAAAGGTTTACTGTTTTTGGCTGTTGTTATCTTGTGCATTAGTTGCGCTTATGCTGCCGAGATTTCAGGAGAAATATATGATTTAAGCCTGGAAAAAGTGAAGGACATTGTTGTAACAATAAACACTGTTCCTGAGCAGAGGATTGTTGCAAAAGAGGGCAGCTATTCGTTTAATGTTCCGGTTGGACAGTATAGGATTACCGCTAAGAAGGATGTTGGCACAACAACCTATTGTGCAGAGGAGAACATCACTGTAAAGGATGACGGGAAGTACAGGATTGATTTGTTTTTATACCCTGAGATAGATACAAATGATGAAACCCCGGAAATCGGGAATGAGCTTTTCGAGGAGAAGAAGAAAAACAATGTTTTGCCGATAGCTCTTTTGGTGTCTGCAATAGCGATTATTTTTTCAATTATATCTCTTTTAATCAATAAAAGAAAGAAAACAAATAGTTCAGTAGAAGGGGAGGATGAGGTTAAGAAGATAATTGGGATAATAAGAAAACAGGGCGGAAGAACAACCCAGAAGGAAATAAGGAAGGAGATGCCTTATTCGGAAGCAAAGATAAGCTTAATGATTGCAGAGCTTGAGCACAAAGGAATGGTTGAAAAGATAAAAAAGGGAAGGGGAAATATCATAATTCTGAAAAGATAATATATTTTCATTCACCAATAATTTTATAAATAAGCTTTAAAAGAATTAATTTTGTTTTAAAAGGTGGTCAGAGTAGCAGATGAACAAAAAAAGCTTGGTGAAGAGAAGACAGATATAAACAAGCCGATTGCCCTCGAGTTAGCGAAGAAGCAAAGAGACATCTCTGTTGCAGAGTTCTTTGCAAAAAACAGACATCTTCTTGGTTTTGACAACAAAAGAAAAGCTTTGCTCACGACAGTGAAAGAGGCTGTTGACAACGGTTTGGATGCCTGCGAGGAAGCAGGCATACTTCCCGAAATCAATGTTGAGATTGTTGACATGGGTAATGACAGGTTCAGGGTCGTTATAGAAGATAATGGTCCGGGCATTGTAAAGAAACAAATTCCCAATATTTTCGCAAAGCTGCTCTACGGAAGCAAGTTCCATAAGTTGTCGCAGTCGAGAGGTCAGCAAGGAATTGGCATATCTGCCTCAGTAATGTATGCTCAATTGACAACAGGAAAGCCTGCAAAAATCACATCGAAGATTGATCCGAAGGAGCCTGCACATTATTATGAGCTTCAGATAGACACCCAGACAAACAGGCCTGATATAATGAAGGAAGAGGC
Organism: Candidatus Woesearchaeota archaeon; assembly: GCA_016926055.1. Lineage (GTDB taxonomy): Archaea > Nanobdellota > Nanobdellia > Woesearchaeales > JAADFO01 > JAFGPE01. The sequence goes on from JAFGPE010000164.1 coordinate 4,855, forward strand.
AGTCGAATGGAATAAGGAGCATGGAACAAAGATCGAGCTGTTGATTGAGGCAGCGTATCAGAAAGGATCCCAGTCTGTTGATGAGTACCTTAAGGAAACAGCGATTGTCAACCCTCATGTAACGATAACCTATGTAAACCCAAAGGCAGAGCAGATTCTTCTTGTGAGGGCGACAGACAAGATGCCTCCAAAGCCAATGGAGATTAAGCCTCATCCATATGGCGTTGAGCTTGGAATCCTGATGAGCATGCTCAAGAACACAGAGTACAGGACATTACAAAGCTTTTTGATGAATGAATTCTCAAGGGTTGGCTCAAATACTGCAAAGCAGATTTGTGAGAATGCATCCCTGCTCACAAACACAAAGCCGGATGACATGACCAGGGAGATGATAGAGCAGCTGATAAAAGGTATTCAGAACACAAAGATCATTTCTCCTCCGACGGACTGCATTTCCCCCCTGGGAGAGGAACTTCTTGAAAAAGGGCTGAAGAAAGAAATCAACGCTGAATTTTATGCTGTCACAACAAGGCCTCCTGCGGTCTACAGGGGAAATCCTTTTGTCATTGAAGCAGGGATTGCATACGGTGGAGAGCAAAGCGCAGATGAGCCAGTAAGGTTACTGAGATTCGCGAACAGGGTTCCATTGCAATACCAGGATGGTGCATGCGCGACAACAAAGGCCATAATCTCTACGGTGTGGAGGTCATATGGCCTGAACCAGAGCAAAGGCTCATTGCCGATTGGGGCTGCATCCATTGCCGTTCACATATCTTCAGTCTGGGTTCCATTCACTTCTGAAAGCAAGGAGGCAATTGCGCATTATCCGGAGATAATGAAGGAAATAAAGCTGGCATTGCAGGAAGTTGGAAGAAAACTAGGCGGATATCTGATGAAGAAAAGACGGGTTGGAGATGAGCTCAAGAAGAGAAGCTATATAGAGAAATACATTCCCCACGTCGCAGAAGCGCTTAGGGAACTTACTGGCTACAGCAAGACAGAAGAATCAAGAATAACCTCGATACTCAAGGAGATATTGGAAAAGCACCGCGGTAAATTGGAGAAGGTCGAGATAGAGAACAAGGAGTATGATGAGGAGCTTGCAAAGATTGGCAAGGAGGAGCCTGAAAAGGAAGAAACTTTGGAAGACGATTCCGATATGTCAAAGAAGCGTTCAAAGGAGGAGGAAGATGAATAAGGTTCTTGAAAAGATGAAGGAGATTGCGAATAATATCTACAAAACAATCCTCCAGAAGAAACAACCACAATTGAATATGCCGATTAGAAGCCTTCAGAACGTAAGCTATGATCCCAAAGTTGGTTACTTCGAGCTTGTAGGAATGGAAAAGGAAAGAACATTAACTGCCTCGACAATCAAGACATTTGCCCAGACATTAAGGATGATGGCACTCTCAAATGAATTGCTGAAAGGGGATGATATTGCAACAAAAAGAGAGGCATATTATGTAAGCAAGAACTGGGGGGATGCAAGATTCAATGAACAACCAGAATCTGACACTGTGATGGATGACATAGAAGCAATGCTGAAAGTGAACAGGGAGCAGATTGGTTTTGTCCCTGGAGAGCATGGCGGGGCAATTGCGGGAGAACTCATTGTCATTGACAAAGACAGGGAAACAGGAAAAGAGCTGAAGATTGACTGCACGAAGATGGGCTCAGGGGCATATTCTGTCCCTTCTTCTGTCGAGCAACTGCGCTTTGAAACAAAGGCGAAATTTGTTCTGGCAATCGAGACTGCAGGCATGTTTGAAAGATTGAACAATCACAAATACTGGAAGAAAGCAAATTGCATTCTTGTAAGCATGGGCGGCGTTCCAACAAGAAGCTGCAGAAGATTCCTGAGGAAGCTGAATGACGAAAATAAGCTTCCTGTTTATGTTTTCACCGATGGTGATTTTTATGGCTTCATGAATATCTATAGGACATTAAAGGTAGGCAGCGGAAATGCGGCCCATATAAACAGGTATTTTTGTGTTCCGAGCGCAAAATTCATAGGAGTTACTCCTCAGGACATCATTCAATACAAGCTTCCGACTCATCCTCTGAAAGAAGTCGACATCAAGAGGGGAAAGGATGCGTTAAAGAACGACCCATTTGTTCATAATCACAAGGAATGGCAGGCTGCAATAAAGCAATTAAGCAATATGAAAGTCAGGGCAGAGCAGCAGGCACTGGCAAAGTGGGGACTTAATTATGTCATGGAAAAGTACTTGCCTGATAAGATAAAAAATCCTAAGACTTGGTTGCCGTAATCAATTCATATCAGGATTGTGTAGCCAGATCATCCGCAGCAAATCTCTTCTCTTCCCTCTATCTCACCAAGGATTCCTGCTGAGCAGAGTTCAATCTTCATCACTGTGCCGCCTTCTTCACTGCAGCTTTCTGCCGACATGGCTGTTCCCTCCCGCACATTCTGTTCTGTAACTTTCCAGTTATCTAGAGTCAATGTAACCATCGCTCTTTTTACTGGCTCTGTTTTCGTGTTAAACGATAACTCGATTTCAAAGCATCCTGCGCAAGTCTTCTCAAGGACCCTGACTATTTTCGGGCTTGAGCCGAACTCCTCCATTGAATATATATGTTCAAATGCAGCATCCCTCGCCTTCATCTCTGCTTCAGACGTCCCAGCGGCAGGGCAGTCCTCCTCCCACACCCTCAGGCATTTCTGTTTTGATTCGCACCAACTATAACCCGCGGCACCAAGGCAACCGTGCTCGTCCTTGTCGCCACCGATAAGCTTCTCGCACTCTCCTGAAGTGTATGAAGCTATTGCGCCGCTCGCACAGGCCATACAGCCATTTCCATAAGTTACTCCGTCATCACCGCACACAGGACTATAATCCATTGTGCAGATATTTGCTGAAAGCTCTTCCTGGGAACATACATAAACTGTTGTCGGAGCATCAGCCCCTGAATCCGCTATCTGTTCTCTGCAACCGAATGCAAGCAATGATAATGTAACCAATATAATTAGTAATCTTCTCATAATAGTCACCTCATCATGACAGTAATGAAGCCTAGTATATAAACATTATTTTTATTTCAAACGGTATTGAAGTAATCACCGAATGCTATCAAAAACTGTTAAGTGGTACAGTTTTTTCTAAAGCTTTATAAAGGGATGCAAGTTATCCAGCGGTATTGCACCATAATGGTGCAATCCAGTAATTAAGTACAGGAGGAAGAAAAAATGGAAGATTTTGAGGGAGAAGATTCCCAACCAGAAAGCAATGACTTCGGAGGAAATTCCGGAGGCGGAAGTTTTAGACAAAGAAGGTTCAATAGAGGACCTAGGAGAAGTTTTGGTGGCCCGAGAGAGATGCACAAAGCGACATGCTCTGAATGCGGCCAAGAATGCGAAGTTCCTTTCAAGCCAGTGGAAGGCAGACCTGTCTACTGCAAGGAATGCTACAGAAAGAAAAGACCATTCTGATTCTCAAAAAGTAATTTATTTTTTTACTGTTTTCTTTTTCTTTATTTTTCCTTCTAATTCATCTATTCTAAGGTATTTATAGTCATTTATCATCAGGATAAGGACTACAAGCACTGTAACAATAAAGCTAAAAAGGTAGAAGCCAAGGCCTACACCTATGCCTATTCCTGCAACAATCCAGATTGAAGCCGCTGTTGTCAAGCCGTGAATCTGATGCTCATCCCTTTCTCTCAATATGTTACCTGCACCGAGAAAGCCAATTCCGGTTATTATTGCTGCAACTACCCTTGCAACGCTGTCTCTTCCCATTGGATCCTGACTCATGGATGCTGCGGCAAGACAGGTCATCAAGGCAGAACCAAGGCACACCAAAATATGGGTCCTAAAGCCTGCAGCCTTCTTGTCTTTCTCTCTCTCGAGCCCTATCAAGCCGCCAAATAAGGCAGCTGCAAAGATCCTCGCCAGAAAATCAAGGTATGGAAGCATTGACATATCGGTGTGATAACGTCTATTTAAAGCTTTGTTGCCAATCAAGCATAGTTACAAAAAGTTTATATAGGCTTATCTATTCCCCTCCAAAGGGGGCTTTAATGAATAGACTAGTTATTTTATGCTGTCTCTTGTTCTAAACCGAAATATTTATATACTTACATTATATCTTTATTAGTATAATATTATATCATATTTGATATAATGGCCTAAGTGATAGAGTGATAGCTGAAAAGAGGGTGGAACTAGAGATAATTGCGCTTTTTGATAGACGGCGCTATCTCACGATACATCAGATTTCAAGGCTCCTGAACAAAAGCTATCCGCATATCCACAAAAAAGTCAACGAGATGCTTGATGAAGGCGTCCTAAGAAGGACCATAATCGGAAACTCCCATCTGTGCTTCTTAGATCTCACCAATGAAAAAGCAGTCATTCTTCTTACACTAAACGAGCTTAAGAAAAAGAAGAAGCTTGGCATAACTGCTGAAAAACAGATTCTTGAATTAAGGGAAAAGACAGTTCTTCATAGCATGATATATTCAGACAAAAAGCTCGTTGCTGTTGTCGAAAGAAAGCCTGAATCCGTATCAACGAGGATTAAGCTCCTCACAACAAGTGAAATTAGAAAAGAATTCCCGAAGGAGTATGTTGTCCTCTACGGTTATGAAAGGTTTTTTGAAATAATGGGGCAGTTGCAGAGGGAAAAGGAGGTGCTTGTCAATGAATAGGCGCCTCATGTCGCGGAACAGAATCCTTGCAATTCTGAGCCTGTTGTTAATGATTTCAAGTGTCAGTGCCGCAACTCTCGAGATAAACAAGAACACCATCAAGATTGGAGAGAGTGTCAATATAACTATCCGCGGTTACAATGAAGAAAGGCTCGTGGTGTTTTACGAAGGGGATAATTCGACGCTCAATTATCTTGGGCAAATAAGTGATTCGATCGTTTTCAAGCCGAACAAGCTTGGAAATTATAAGATAAGCCTTGTCAACAGCTCTGGCCTGGTTGACGAAGAAAGGTTTTCGGTTGTCGAAGCCAATATCAGGAATGCTAAGTTTGTAAAGGAATCCTATAGCGTCGGAGAGGCTGCCTGGCTTAAGTTCTCAGATGCAGAAGATGTCGAAGCAATCTACCTGTTCGAGAAAGACAAAAGGTATGTGTTCCTCGGGGAGCCCAAGTCGCCATTGAAGTTCATGGTCACAAAGGAGACAATTTACAGGGTTGTAATAAAATATAAAGATGATGAAGAGATTGAAGTCAGCTTTACCTCAGAACCTGAAGAAAAACCCGTAGAAACCCCCTATGACAGAAGAACAGCAGTCGTTGTGATAAGCGGAGGAGCACCTGATGAAAAAGCGCTTCTGGCTAACAAGAATTTCAGGAAGATTGACTTTGACTTGAATGTAATGGAAGTAACAGAAGACAAGTACAGTCTTGAGATTTTCCCTGCTAGCGGCCACATCAGAAGAATAAACATACTTGATGCTGTAATGAAAGGTAATCTTTCTGTCGACATTGGAATAGATGAGGTTCCAACAAAAAAGATAATGATTGAGAAAAAGAATGTTCTGGCCGCGTTTGCTGTTGATCCTTCAGCAATAAACTTCACAAACGGAATAATAACTGCTGTTGCAGAGGGCAATGAGCTTTGGAAATGCCAAGAATGGAGCTTTGAGCTCCAGGAATGCAGTGGCAGCTGGAGCAAGATAAAAGATATCGCACCTGGAAAAGAATATTCCATCGCACTGACTCCGGAAGACCCTGGCTACGCAGAAACAGGTCTTGCATCAGTGAATACAAACAAATCAGTTTATCTTCCAAGAGAAGATGCAGGAATAATCATGGTTGTTCTTGACACAGACGGCTATCTTGTAAGCAGGGCAAAAGTCTCGCTTGAGATTGTTTCTCCAAGTAATAAAAGATATCAATATTCAACCAACGCTGGAACAATAATGGAAACGGAGAGAGGAATCTACGAAGCAATATTCACAAATATAGACGAGGAAGGCAATTATTCCATGGCTGTAGAAGCAACTGCCAACAATGTCAACAGCACAATGATTTCATTCTTTGTTGTTGAAAGCTATTACGAGTTCGATATCTTAAGAAACACCCCCGTCACAATTGACCCGTGGCAGGGACCATTCAATTCAGAAATAAAAATAGTTTCATACACAAATGCAACAACATTTGACTTCATAGAGATGCTGCCGTCAAATTTCACCATAACAAACTCAACAGGAGCAACAATAACTGAAAACGAAGACAATAAAATCCTTACTTGGAGCAGCATAGTGAACGGAACAATTGTCGCGTATTCCGCATTGGCCCCGCTTGTGACTCCTGAATTATATTCATTCATATCTCTAGTTCAATATGAAGGAAAAACATTCAATGAAGCTCGTCCTTGGTTCATGGCAATTGACCCAATAATACAGTTCGAGAACGATGAGGCGGTAGATGTTGCATTAGCGCCTCTCGATTATACATCATTTGTTGTGATGTGGGGTGACGAGGGAGGCAATGAGGTATATTATTCAGTTTACAGGCCGAATGGAACGGTATTGACAGGTCCCGTTACAGTAAGAAGCGATGTTGGAGATAACACGCTTGTTACAGTCGGCTCATTTAACTCCAGCAACTTTGCAATGGCATTGCTATGGGATGACGCTGGACCTAACAACAGAGACGACCTTGAATACGCGATATATGATAGATACGGCAACAGCATCGTAACTGCGACAGATGCCGATGCTAACGTCGGCGGAACAAAGAACAACGACGCTGCAATTGCAGTGTTGAACGACAGATATGTCCTCTGCTATGCTAATGACAATGACGATGATGCAGACTTCCAAATATTTTACTTTGACGGGACATATGCTGCAGGTGAAACACAGATTGACAACGATATGGATCCAAATGTGAATCTTAACAATTTGATATCTTGTGCTGCATTGAATGAGACACGCTGGGTTGTTGTCTGGCATGATGACGATTCAGATACAGTAAGATACGAGATACGTAATGAAGCAGGCAGTCTTGTCTCAACAGATGATGCGACCCTTGCCGCAAACACAGGAGCAAATGCTCAAGTGGATGTTGCTGGTCTTGACGGCGATAAGTTTGTTGCTGTTTGGTACAATGATACAACAGACGATATTGAATTCACAATAAGGACAAAGGATGATGTATTGGTTGCAGCAGGCACCGATGTTGACACAGACGCAGGGAACACGCCAAGAATCTCAGTTGCTGCTGTAAGGAATTTTTCAGAATCGAGTGATTGGTTTGTCGTTGCATGGAATGACAGAACTGCTGGAGATATAAGAGCTGCAATTTACGATGGAAGCGGCACATTGAAGCAGGGCCCGTTCCAAGTTGAAACCGATGAAGACGATACCTATTTGTTGATAGATGTGATTGGAAAGGACCCTGTTACAGGAAACGAGATATGCCCG
>JAFGPE010000165.1 GCA_016926055.1 Candidatus Woesearchaeota archaeon
ATAAATCTTACGATTTATCTAGCACCGATTCGACGTCAGGTCTTACGCTGCGCTCCAGACGCTGACGAATACTCGGTGGGACTTTAAAAGGTCAATGACACCGCCATCAATGACAGGGACAACTCTTTCTTGCTCCTCACAGCCAAGATGCAGGTAATGCAATATCAGTGGCTCAATGTCTTCTGTCCTTTCCTTAAGAGCTGGTACTTCCATCCTTAACGCGTTAAGCCGATGATATAATGCCTCATTAAACCTGCCCTTACTGACCAGTTCATCAAGATCATGGTTTGTTGCGGCAATAACCCTCCCTTTAAAATGAATTGGATCACCATTTGAAGAACCCAGTCTTTTGAAATGGCCACCTTTTTGCAGGGCAGCCAGCAGCTTTGCCTGAGTGTAGGGAAGCATATCGCCAATTTCATCAAGAAACAATGTTCCCTCTCTAACAGACTCAAGCAGTCCGGCTTTTTTATAATTTGCCCCGGTAAAAGCTCCTCTCTCGTAACCAAAAAGTTCACTTTCAACAAGCTCCCCGGGGATCGCTGCGCAATTGAGATGATGAAAGGCATTATTTCTCCTAGGATTGCGAAAATCATAATGAATTGCTTTTGCAATGATCTCCTTGCCTGAGCCGGATGGGCCGGTAATCAGGACAGGTGACGAGCTAACCTCTGCCACCAATGGAATAAGGCTAACTATTTCGCGCAGGGGTTTGCTTTTGCCCACTAAATAAATCGTTACAGTTTGTTCTTTTCCATGCGGCTCTATTTTTAGCAGTATGTTGTCTTGATTTTGCAACAAAATCCCCCAGTCTCCTCAGAAAACCCAAGGCGATACCTTTTTGGCTAGTTAATCTTAGTTAATTTATAAATTTATTCACTAAACTGCACATTGATTTACTACTAATTTTATTCTTTCGTTAATGTTCAGGGTCACTTGTCAATTGTCTAAACGCTATGAATCTCTTTTATTCATTCGTCATAATATTTAAATACCCGGTTAGGTTCCCTACCGCCATGGAGTATGATATTAAAAAGAAATTAAGAGATACCCATTCAAGTTCATCAAAGAGTATCCTGAAGAGGGTAAACGCCTGTTTAAGTCGCCAGAGGGAGACTTCTTTTATTCTTATCTGTTTAAATGGTTTTACAAATTTTTTAGTCGTTCATTGAGCGGTTATGAAAAGACAAACAGACATTACATTAGCGAGGAATTGGCGACAGAGACCGCAATGAAAATGGTTGATAACCTTGAGAAATACAATCCGGAGTATCGGTTCTCGGCATGGGCAACCGTAATGGCCAAAAATACTTTGATAAATTACTTAACGACAAGAAAAAAGTTTGTGAGTTTGGAAAATGTATTGAATTGGTCCTCACAAACAATAAATCCCCTTGAACAATTGATTGCTGAAGAGAATGCAGAATCAATTCGAAAAGCAATCGACAGGCTTCCGCGAATACATAGGGATGTTGTTATCGGGCATTATTACAAATATAAACCATATAAAGAAATTGCAAAAGAGCTTGGAATTTCAATTAATACTGTAAAAACACGTATTCGCGCAGCTAAAGAAAGATTAAGGAGCATATTAAAAGCATATGGGGAAGAAAGAGTGTTCAACTGATTCAGAACTCCCCAATCATTGTCTGCCTTTTCCCGTCTACCTCTATGAAGGGCTTTGCCCTCTCCACCCAACCACCTAGTTTCCTTAAGTCCTCATACTTCCTTATCTTGTTTCCTGCGAGAATCCTTCTAGCCGTCTTCGGCCCAATCCCTGGTATCCTTATTAGTTCATCATAGCTTGCTTCATTGATGTCAATTGCACCATCGAATGTTGCTTTTGCCAATGCCACTTTCGGGTCTTCATTTGGCAGCATCTCATCATCCATTATTGTATTAATCTCCTTTGTTTCATAGCCATATACCCTCAAAAGGAAATCAACATTGTAAAGACGGTTCTGTCTTAGCAAGGGTTCTGCTTTCTCATTCTCAAGAGGAGTTCCTTTTACAGGCCGGAATGCAGAATAATAGACTCTTTTCAGGTGCAGCATTTCATACTCGCGGTCAACCATCCTAAGGATGTCCTTATCTGTTGCTAATTTATTCACAATAACCTGCGTCGTCTGGTTCTTGCTTACCCTTGAAATCCATGCCTGTCTTCTCAAAATATCATTCTTGTAATCCTTGCAACTGCTTAACTCGTTCAGGACATCCTTGTTTGGAGCCTCAACGTTGATGCTCATCCTCGTGGAGAGCTCAGAGGCCTGCTTTATCATTTCATAGCTTGTTCCGGGAAGAATCTTGAAATGGACATATCCCCGAAACCTGTACTGAAACCTTAGAATCCGTACAGCTTCAATCATCCTTTCCGTTACCTTGTCAGGATTTCCGGAAACAGCAGAGCTTAAGAACAATCCGTCAACCGCAAGGGTTTTGTGCAGATGCTCAAACAATGTTGCAAGCTCCTTTGGCTCATAGCTTGTCTTCTTTTTTTCACAGCCGTTCCTGTTTGCGCAGTACTTGCAGTCAAACTTGCAGTCGTTATCCATCAATGTCTTGAACAACCTGCAGGTCTTGTGCTCTGCCTTTGCATGATAGATTCCTCCAAGCCCTGAATCAACCTTCACTTCACACATCTTCGGGCCGCAACTGTCATACCTTCCTGAATTGCTGAGGATTCTTGCCTTCTCAAGGATGTTCATGCAGAAAGAATGATTTTTCCATTTAAATACCCTGCGCGCACCCGATTTCAATGGGGAGTGGGGAGTGGAGATTTATTTTTCTTTTATGATGTTTATCAAGCTGCAAGCCTTGCACACTTCATTCCTTGACGGCTCCCCGCAAACAGAACAGTACCTTAACTTCCTATTTGGGAAATAGCTTTTCTTTATGTCAGGAAGAATCTTCAGCAGATTATTGACAATGTTTCTTTTTGCTTTTGGCCCCATTTTATCCAGCTCATTCCGTATGCTTCTCCTGAACGAGTCAGATGAGCAGGGGCATTTTTCATACAGCACAGGAAACTTCATTTTCTTCGAATAAGCGGTCACATCCTTGTTCAGGCAGAAATACAATGGCTTTATTCTCTGCACAAACTTGCTGTCATCTATTATTCCAGTCTTGGGTCCCATTGTCGTAAAGCCGTTTGCGTTGTTCTTGAAAAAATTCATCAATGTTGTTTCTGCTTCGTCGTCGAGGTTATGTCCTGTGACCAACTTTGTCGCTCCAAGCTCTCTTGCCTTCTTGTTCATCAGCCATCTCTTTATTGTGCCGCAGATTGTGCAGTTTTTCAGCTTTGCCCTTTTCTGAATCAAGGAGCGGATGTAGCACATGGAAAAGCCAAACTCATTTTTCATTTCGACAACATGCAATGGAATTTTTTCTTTTTCGCAGAACTCCTTTATGTTTTCAAGATTTCTTTTGCTCCATTCACCTATTTCAAGGTTGATTGTCAGTGCCTCCGGCCTATAACCGAGTTTCTTTAGCAAATACAATGCAGTGGTTGAATCCTTGCCACCAGAACAGGCGACAAAAACCTTATCGTTCTTGCCAATGAGATGGTATTTCTTTATTGTATCCTTTACTTGCTTTTCAATCATAAGAGAAAGTTCTGGTTATGTATTTATATATATTATCAAGGAACATCATTCTTCCACAATCATCCCGACTCCAATTAATCTGTACCTGTTCTCTATCCTTCTCGATATTGTGACTCGGGCATTGGCATCTGCGCACACTGGCAACGTTAGCTTGCACTTTACCATGTCCTTGCCAAGCTGGTTTACTATGCCGACTGTTGCCGCAGAATTTACATTAAGCATCAATATCTCGCCCATCTTTATCGGCTCAACCGCTTCTCCTTTTTCTGTTCCGACAACCCTCTCGAGAAGCTTTGTTTTTAATTTAAATTCATACCATACAGGAGGCAGCTTATCCGGCAGACCGACAACAGAACCTGTAAGACTGTCTGACTTTACAATCGAAGGATCGAGATTAGTTAACACCCCAATAGAACCTCCTGGAACTGCCTCTTCAACCTTGTGGCCACCAGTCATTATGCTTACTATGTCTGTCCTTAGCGGTCTATGGACTTTTTTGTTCGCCTCTTCAAGAACCCTTCCGGGCCTTATCTCAATTGTGTCTCCTGCATTGAGCTTTCCCTGCACAATGGCCCCGCCAAGAACACCACCCATTATATCCGCTGGCTTTATTCCGGGCTTGTTGATATCGAAGCTCCTCGCGACGAACATCATTGGTTCCTTTGTCAGATCCCTTTCAGGGGTTGGAATCTTCTCCTGTATTGCCTCGAGAAGATATCCTATGTTTATGTTGTGCTGGGCGGACACAGGGATTATTGGAGCATTCTCAAGTTTTGTTCCTTTGATAAACTCCTTTATTTCCCGGTAGTTCTTCATCGTTTGCTCATTGCTTACAACATCTACCTTGTTCTGGACAATCACAATCTTATCAATCCCCATTATCTCCAAAGCCATAAGGTGTTCCCTTGTCTGCGGCTGGGGGCATTTTTCATTTGCAGCAATCAAAAGCAGTGCACCATCCATTATTGTTGCCCCGGACAGCATTGTCGCCATCAGGCTTTCATGCCCGGGAGCATCAACAAAGCTTATCATCCTCTGGAAGACTGCCTCCTCCCCGCACTTTGGGCATTTTGGAGTAGGACAATATGGCTCCTCGCTACATTTCGGGCATTTGTAAACAGAAGAATCAGCATAACCTAATCTTATTGTAATCCCTCTCTTCATCTCCTCTGAATGAGTATCTGTCCATTTTCCGGATATCGATTTAACAAGTGTAGTCTTTCCATGGTCGACATGGCCGACCAAGCCAATATTAATTTCTGGTTGCAGTACCTCTATTTGTTTTTCTTCCTTTGCTTCAGTTTTTTTTGCCTTTTTCTTTGCCGCCATTCTCACATCTCTGTTTTCTGGGACTTCTCATCAACCAGTTTTTTTACCTTTGCAATGAAATCGTCAATCGTTACATCAAAATGAACCTTCCCATCGAGTGTTCGGACAGCAAGAACATTCTTCTCTGCCTCTTTCTCTCCAACAGTCACCATCAATGGAATTTTCTGCAACTGCGCCTCCCTTACTTTTCTTGGAATCGACTCTGCCCTCGTATCTAACTCAACTCTGAACTCCTGATCCATTAATTTCCTGACAACCTGATTTCCATAATCAAGCGACTTATCAGATACAGTCATTACTTTTATCTGGACAGGCGCAAGCCATAACGGGAATTTTCCTGCATAGTGTTCAATCAGTATTCCAAGGAATCTTTCCATTGAGCCATAGATGACCCTGTGCAACATGACTGGCCTGTGTTTGTCTGTGCCGTCCTCCGCCATATACCTCAAGTCAAACCTCTCAGGCATGTTGAAGTCGAACTGGATTGTTCCGCACTGCCATGTCCGTTTCAGACAATCCTCAATATGAAAGTCAATCTTTGGACCGTAAAAAGCACCCTCGCCCTCCTTGACAACATAAGGAATCTTAAGTTCCTCTAGCGCTTCCCTGAGAGCATCCTCTGACTTTTTCTTCAGCTTTGCTGAGCCCATCCCCTCGGAGGGCTGCGTCGATAGCTCCACCTTATAATTGAAACCGAATACCTTGTAGAATCTGTCGATCAAAGCAATAATCCGTTTTATCTCGTCCTTAGCCTGCTCCTCGGTACAATAGATATGGGCATCGTCCTGTGTAAAGCATCTCACCCTGAATAACCCGGCAAGAACCCCTGAAAGCTCGTGCCTATGAACCAATCCCATCTCCCCAATCCTCAATGGAAGCTCTCTGTAGCTGTGAGGCCTTTTCTTATAGATGAGAATTCCTCCCGGACAGTTCATCGGCTTTACTGCAAAATCAGCATTGTCTATCTTTGTGAAATACATGTTATCTCGATAATGGTCCCAATGTCCTGATTGCAGCCAGAGGTCCTTCTTGAGTATGATGGGGGTTCTTACTTCATGGTATTCTTCCTTCGTGTGCTCTTTTCTCCAGAAGTCCTGCAAGATATTCCAGATAATCATCCCTTTAGGATGGAAGAACGGAAACCCTGGACCTGCCTCGTCGTCAAGCGAGAATAACTCAAGCTCCTGTCCGAGCTTCCTGTGGTCGCGCTTCTTTGCTTCCTCAATGAAATTAAGATATTCCTTCAATTGTTTTTCTTCAGGAAATGCAATTCCATAAATCCTCGTAAGCATCTTATTTTTAGAATCCCCTCTCCAATAAGCTCCTGCAATCCTTGTTAATTTGAATGCTTTGATATGTGAAGTATTTGGGACATGAGGACCCTTGCATAGGTTTTTGAATTCACCCTGAGAGTACATGCTGACTTCGTTGCCTTCAACTGCATTAGTTAATTCAATCTTGTAAGGGTCATTTTTATAGAATTCAAGTGCCTCTTTTTTTGGAACATCTTTTTGGGTTATCTCCAGCCCTTCATTCACAATTTTTCGCATCTCTTGCTCTATCTTCTCCAAATCTTCAGGGTGTATGGTTTCCATATCATAATCCTGATAGAAGCCATCTCCTACAGGCATGCCTACTCCCAAACCAATATTCTGATTCTTAAAAATTCTTAAAATGGCCTGGGTCATAAGATGAGAAGCACTGTGCCAGAATATTTCCTTCCCTTTCATTGAGTCGAAGAAGATTGGTTCGATTTTTGCACCATCATCCTCTTTCGTCAGGCTTCTGGATAAGTCAACCTCAACAGCATCCATCTCTGCAGCTATCGCTTTCTTGTCAACAAGGTCTTTTATCTTAGTCCCCTCGCTGATCTGCTTCTTTGTTCCGTTTATAGTTACACTTAGCATATATCCTCGAAGAACAACGGTTGATTTATATAACTTTCGGGAAAAAACAAGAGAAAAATATTTATTAACTCAGAACTACCTGCTGTTGCCATGAGCCATGTAGAAATTTCAGTAATAATTCCAGCGCATAACGAGAAGAAACAATTATTTCGTTACTCAACCAGCGGACAATTCTTGTAAGTGCACGCATTGTTTGTTTTATTGCAGATGAATGCGACCTCGCGCTCAGAAAACTTCTCTGATTTGTATTTGCAGCCATCCCATATCTCTTGTTTCCACCTGACTAAAGCAGTTTGGTTTGTTCCTTTCGCTTTGTCAATCTCCCCTTCTATCTTCTCTTCAATCTTCCTTATGCTTTCCTCCTCGAGTTCGATCTTCTCCTCTTCCCTCTCTATTTTCTCGAGAAGCTCCCTTTCCTTTTTCTCCTCTTCCTTTATGGATTCAAGAATCTCCTCTTCTTTTGCGATAACATCATTATTTCCCATGCATTCACCTATGCGGATTATATTATTAGAGTTTAAATATCTTTTTCTTTCTTCAGCAGCAATTTTGCGGAATCAATCGCAACCTCAATCTGGCTCTTGTCAGGCTCCCTTGTTGTGATTCTCTGGAACAAAAGCCCGGGGAAAATCAGCACCTTGAAAAAAGCATTGTCCTTGAATCGAAAGCTTATCTTCAGCAATTCATAGGATACCCCTGCAATTGGAAGCAAAAGAGGGGTCCTGTACAGCAATAGCAGGTAGAAAGGCAGCTTGACAGGAACCAACGAAAAAATCAGTATGGAAACAACAAGTACAATCATGATAAAGCTTGTTCCGCATCTGGGATGCCTTGTCGAAAAGCGCTTCACATTTTCAACAGTTAATTTTTTCCCTGCCTCAAAACAATAAACAGTTTTGTGCTCTGCACCGTGGTACTCGAATACCCTTCTAATGTCCTTGAAGAGGGATATTGTCCAGATGTAGATGAAGAAAATAAATATTCTTATTAAGCCATCAACGATGTTAAACACAAGCTGGTTCTCCCTGCGAAAAAATATCAACTTTGTTATGCCAAGCGGAAGAAGTTTGAAAATCAGAAACGCGAACAAGAATGAGAGCAGGATTGTAAAGAAAACGCTCCATCCTGAAAGCTTTTCCTCCTGTTCAGGCTCAAGCTGCTGGTCAGCGCTCCAGGCAAGAACCTTCATTCCGACAACCATCAGCTCAACCAGCGTCACAATTCCCCTTATTACAGGAAAACTGAGTATTCTGTTTTTTGTCAGGGTTTTTGTTTTTTCTGTTTTTGTTTTTATCTTTCCATTCTGAAGCCTCACAGCAACAGCATAACTGCTCCTGCCCTTCATCATCACTCCTTCGATAACTGCCTGCCCGCCCAGAACGTGGCTTTTTTCTTTCATTGTCATTGCAAAACTGCTTTATATTAAAAATCTTTTCATCCACACGGAGCTCCGTTTAATGTTGCATTTGGGCTTCCGATACACGGGCTTTTATCCGCAGTGACATCAGATATGTTAATCATGTTGCCGTATTCATCTTCAAGGTATATGCAGAAATCGTGCTTAACTCCAAGAACTGACTTCATCTGAGCATAGCTAAGCTCAGAAACTGCCCTGAGCCTTTCCTTGTCCACCTTGTTGTTAACTATAAATGATGTTGATAAGTTTCCAGCTGTTGTGGGCGAGTAAACAATCTTCGCAGGGATTATTTTGCTTTCGTCTTTGAGTTCATTCACAACGCGCGAGGAAGCATTCATGCTGACTATGTACACCAGCCCTATGAAGATTATCACGAACAGCACTGTCGCTATCATCACGTCTGTAGACCATGTTTGAGATTTTTTCATCCGCAAGGCACTCCATTCAGTGAAGCAGCTGAGCTTCCTATGCAGCTCCTTCCTGTGTCTTTTGATATGTCAATAAGATTACCCTGCTCATCCTCAAAATAGAGGCAGAATTCGTGCTTGAGATTAAGCTCCTCCTTTAATTCGCTATAGTTCTTTCCAGCAACTTCCTTAAGCCTTGACTTGTCCACCTTGTTTTCAACTATGAAAGCTGCAGGCCTGTCTGGACCAGGGTTAGTCAGCCTGACAGGCAGCATTTCGCTTTCTCTTCTCAGGGACGCAGAACTTGTGCTTTGTTTTGAAATAATCTGAAAGAAAAACACAAAAGCTATCATGAATAAGACTATGGCAACAACCACGTCTGTTGAGATTGTCTGTGACCTCTTTTTCATCATGGATGGAATGTTATTTAGGTTTTTAAATGTTAGCACTTGTTAAGGCAGATTGTTCCATTTATTTTGCTAAGGTTGTTGTTCCCTTTCAGAATTTCTCCCAGTATATTAGCCGGGACAGTCAGATAATAGCTCTCGCTTAAGCTGAAGTTTAGAAAATAGATTGCCAGTACAGACTTGTTTGAGCCGTATTCTTGAAGTATCGAAACATTGTATGCCTTGCTGTCAACCCTGAGCGGTATCCAAAAAGTTCTATGGTATCCGTTCTCAACGGCAGACGCTATGTCGAGTTCCAATTTGAGGTCTTCCCCCAGCGTTTTAAGCTCTATCCAGCTCTTCTCCTTTTTCTTCTCTGCAATCCTGTTTATTATTATGACGCTGAATACGGAAAATATAAAGAACATTATCGTCACAATAGTCATGAACTCCATTGAAATCTGAGATGTTTTAGTTTTTTTCATCTTAGCATACCTGGCTATGATGACATGTTTAACAGGACATAGTCGCCCCTTGAGTCAACTCGTATATGCTTCAGGCCTGGGGAAATGCTCTTGTTGTCAATAATCACAGAGATATTCACATTAGTTGAACAGATTACTTTTTCAGTCTCTTTGCCTTTCAGCAAGTCAAACCTTATCTCAGTGCACTCTGTGCATCCTGTCGCCGGATCGTTTCTTTCAACCTCCATCTTCTTCACGCCCGTAGGAAAACTCGCATCAATGGTTCTTCTCGCCGGCTCCCCCATATAATAGACTGATTCTGAAGTAGATGCAATGTCCTGGCAAATCTTGCTCATCTGGGCTGAGGCAATATCCCTCATTGATTCTGTGCCATAGCTATAAAGAATAGCCACCCCTACGCTTATCGCTACAAATACAAAACCTGAAAGAATAAGGTATTCTGTAGCCGCCTGCCCTCTTTTTCTGCCCATAAGCAAAAGCTATTGGCATCGTGGTATAAATATGTTTCTGAAGTTGACATATCTACTCGAGAATAGTAATGCATTTATAACTGCGAATATTCACAGCAGCATGGCACAGATGTATGGGCAAGGATGGAAAAAATCCTACGCACCTTTTCGTGATAGGCACAGTATTCCCGATCATTCCGGAAAGAGGCCTTACGAGGGCAATGACTTTAAACCCGGAGATATTGCTGATATGCTCGGCGATTTGATGAACCAGGGAGCGACTTACAGACACAGAGCACAGTACACTGATGACTTTGCCTACCGAGTCGCTTCCAAAATGTGGCTCAAAGTGAAAAATAGATCTCAAAATAAGATTACGCTTGCTGACCTTTTCAACGGAAAGGTTCCTAAGTACATCTGTAGAAACATGCCTCGAATTGCAATAACTCAAAATCTTAATCAAAAAGAGGCGTTTGAACTTATAGAGAGATTGTACAAAGTGCTCTATTCTGGCAGCACAAACCCAGCTTCAGAAACTCCTAGATTTGAACTGAAAAAGAAGGGTCGGGTACCAGGAAAAGAATATGAGAAAAAAAAAGAAAATGTAAATGCTACAGAACCACTTTCAAGAGGATTGGAAAGCACAATAGCAGAGATTTATTCCGCTTATTCAAATATCTCTCTACATGCCCAATC
>JAFGPE010000166.1 GCA_016926055.1 Candidatus Woesearchaeota archaeon
ATCCGGAGATAAATGTGGCCGAGGTAGTTCGAAGAGGGATAATTAAGAAGCTAGAGCAACTTGAGAGGTTAAATGGCAAGGGGCTGATATAAATGGCAAGCGTCACTTTTGCAACGGACAGCGAACTGAAAGCAAGACTGGAAAAGTTTTCCTGGGTCAACTGGTCGGAAGTTGGAAGAGAAGCATTCCTTAAGAAATCCAGGCTTGAGGAGATTCGCGACAAGATTGCATCCGAGGAAGATCTTATAAATTGGAGCGTTCAACTGGGCAGGAAAGCCAAGAAAGAAGCTTTCAGGAAGATTCTTTCCAAATTAAAATGAAAATTGTACTCAACACCAATATCTATTTCTCTTTGATGAAACCAGATTCCTCTGCTTCGCATCTTTTTTCGTTTTTGAACACAGAATTCATTGCTCCCACACAATTAAAATCAGAATTAAATAGACACAAGGAGGAGTGCTTGCTGAAGTCTGGATTGTCGAGGCAAGAATTTGATATGAGGATGGATGCGATTGAAGCAAAGATTAATTTTCATGAGGTATCAAAATACAGAAAATTCCTTCAAAGAGCAATCAAAGAGCTTTTTGACCCAGAAGATTCACCTTTTGTTGCTCTTGCGCTTTCAATTGGAGCACTTGTCTGGTCGAATGATCCTCATCTCAAGAAACAAAAGCTTGTTGAAGTTTTCTCGACTAAAGAGTTGATTGACAAAATGATTAAAGATGAGATTTGATTTTACATCAGAAATCTTCCGTTAAGAAGCTTTCCATCCACCTTGACAATTGGCTCATAGAAAACCTGGTCGAGATGTATGGGGGAATGTATGCTGCCGCCGAACCAGTGGTTTGAGCCAATGGCAATATGCGCTGTCCCGAGGGCTTTTTCATTAACCAATGTCGAGCCGATAATCTTCGCATTCGGATTTATCCCAATGCCAAACTCGCCTATCATTCTTGCCGTTTCAGGCATGTTGGAGTCTTTTTCAACAGACTCAATTGCTCTCTGCAGAAGCTCAGCTTCTTTCCTTCCTTTTATGCTAATGACTGTGCCGTTTTCAATGTCAAGTGTTACCTTGTTGTTGACCATTATAGATTTGTCCTCTGTCCTTATTGACGCATCAATCACGACCCTTCCATGAACTTTGCTGTTGCTGCATGGAATGTAAACCTCGCCGGCAGGCATATTGCCCCCCAGGCACGGCTGATGATATCTTCCTGAGTTGTTTATTGCCTTCATCCCGTTGATGCCATAGTACAAATCAGTTCCTGCCCTTGTTCTTACATGAAGCTCTTTTCCAGTGTCAAAAATCCCTTTTATTCGCTCTCCGCGCCAGTGGATGTCATTATAGTTGACATTTATTGTCTTAGCAATCCAGCCAATGTAATTTGTCGGCAAGGCATCTAATCCCGGAGTAGAAACAAAGCGATGTTTTCTTTCCCCTGTGAATCTCCTAAAGCTCTTTCCAATCGCATCTATTGTGCCAAGCTTTCCTGAGAGAGAAAGGCAGATTATATTTCCTTCTCCGGAATCAACAAGCGCGTTTTCTATTTCACTGCTTCCTCTCTTGTCCAGGGAGTCTCTCTTTATGAACATGCACGGCTCAAGGTTAAGCTTTCTTGCAGCAAGATGATAGCATGCCGCCATAATTGGCGGGATTCTTCTTCCTTCAGTGCCAAGGTCGCCAATTATTAAGATCTTCTCGTTTGTTGCATTAAGGCACTCCCTGAATATCCTCTGAAAGCATGGATAATGCTTTGTCACATAGTCAAGGAGGTCTGACTGCGCAAGCCATCTGAAAAATTCCTTTTCTCTCATTCTACATCATTACAAAATACTATATTGGTAGCTATATTTGTATATTATATATTTAAAGGTTATGCTTTCAGGGTATATTTGCATTCTGGACAAGATTTCTGTTAAGATACATGTCACCTGTAGCTCCGTCGATATACATGACTGCTGTTCCTGTTTCATTCTGCACGATGAAATCATCACCATCAGAGCTTATTGTTCCCTGGTTTTCTGATAAGGAACCATCTATGCACATGTTTCCATTGGTGCTGTTAATCCATGCAACAGGATTATCTGAAGAGTCCCTGATGTAGAAATAGTTTCCGTCAGTCGGATTCTTAGAACAGCTCTCTGTTAATGTTCCTCTTATTGCCATCCGGCCTGTCTTGTCAATAACAGTTATGTTTTCAGGAGTGCTGTTCTGGATTATCAGCCTGCCCTGTGTAAGGAAACAATAATTGCTTATGCATTGAGAGCCATCGCTACACCACAAATCATCAACGCATTCAAGTCCAATCAGGAGGAGTTTGCTGTTGGAGCCAACTACTTCATCATAGGTAAGATTGACGGTTATGTTATATACTCCATTTGTGGCAGGGGCGGTGAAAGTGAAGTTGTAATCGCCTGATGAGTCTGTTTTGGTCAGGGTTTCATTTTCAAGGAAGTATGGCTTTGTGGAGTTGTAGATTCCAAGGACTTCGTCAACTGACAACGAGCGATTGTAGATTCTGACTTCATCTATTTGTCCGTTGAAATATTCGCCAGCATACTCTCCAGGTCTTCCAATGCTGACATTATTATTATCGCTCTCGAGATTTCCTGAGCAGGTTCCTGCTGCGCAACTTTTGGTGAGATTAACGCCGTTTCTTAATATCCTCATCTCTGAATTGTTATAACTTGCAGCAACAAAGTACCAGGTGCCGGTGGTTAAATCTGCATCTGTTGTGGCATAAACCTGCCAGGCTCCGCTGACTGACCAGTAGAACTGAAGCTCATCTACACTAGCCGCTGATCCTGTCCTGAACGCAAAATTTCCTTCTTTTGCAGAGGGATCACGTTTACCAATGATAGTCGCATAATTTGCTGCGGTTCTTACTTTTATCCAAGCCGTGATTGTAATTCCATTGATAATGTCAAGGCTGGTTGAATCTGGAATTCTTGCGTAGTCTCCTGTTCCGTCAACCTGTAAAGTACCTCCGAATCTCCCTCCTGTTTTGTTGATAAATTCGTTCCCTGCTCCTAATGTTGCATTATTTCCATATCCCGAGAAATCAAAGACTCTGTTGCTGTTCTCTCCGTATGTGCTGGAGTTGTCGAAATGCAGGTATAGTACAAGGTTGCTGTCAGGGTTTGCGTAGTCTGTTTTCAGGGTTGCTGAAGGGTTTCCATAATAAGCATATATCGTGGTGTTCGAGTTGGAAGTGAGATTAACCCATACCCAAAATGTTGTGTTGGTTGAATTACAAGTCAATGGATCTATAGTATATGGCAGTTCTCTTCTATTTGTATCCGCAAATCTAACATCACCACAGTCTGACTCCATCAGTCCTGCTGTTATGTACTGTGCTGTACTTAGGTTTACCAGCGCTATTATGTTGTTTTGATTAGTACTGGTTTTTAATTCAAGGTCAACCATTGTTCTATAGCTCCAATTGTAGTTCCACCAGTCTGCCCAAACGTTTGTGGAAGTTACATTTATCAGGGTTCCATTTAGATAAATATAGATTGTTGTGTTTGTGACATTTGTTCCAATGCTGGTATTGATGTGACCATATACTATGACGCTGCTTCCTGATGTTGTTTTGTTTGGGAATAATGTTTCTGAAACCAGGATAGGTATTGTGCTGATATTCAGGGTCTGGCTGGTTGAGCCAATATATATACCGTATGTTGCATTTACTATAACGATATAAGTGCCATTGACTGAAGGAGGGGTAAATGTGAAGTTATAGTTGCCATCTACATCTGAGAGTGTGGGAATGTATTGAATCTCCTCATCTCCAAAGCTGGCATTTATTGAATACGATATGTTCTTTATTCCGCTGGTATTTAGCAGTGCTGCTTCAGAGTTATCGTAGTAAACCGACATAACCGTGCCGCCGGGAGGTATGGATTGGGTTTCGACCCAAAAATCTGCTGAGGTTGCAGTTGTGAACGTGTCAAGCTCACTGTCGAGCAGTGTTCCATCGAAGCCGCAGGGTGCCCTGACAAAACGCAAATCAGAGAAATCTGTTTTCATGTCTGCATCATACGTTACTGTGATGTTAAGCGGCCTGCCGCGAAGTACATCTGTTTCATTGTTGTAGTACCCAGCAAGATAATCAGCAGATGGATTTTCAACTGTGATGTTCATGCACTTCATAAATGAGCCATTCCACCACCCTGCAGGAATCGTGTAGTTGACTGTAATATATACAGGATAATTATTGGCTAAATAGCTTACAGTGCCCCATCTGTCATCTTCATCAGCTAATCCAAAACTAGCAGAGAAACAGAAACGGCTGACATCTGTCTTTTTTATTTCCTCGCTTAGGTTTCCCAGAGCTAAATTATACCAGTTATCTACTAGAGATGTGTCCTCAAATATTATCCCATGGTCACGTCCCATTGAAGTTGCTGAGTATTCATTGTCGTCAAGCGTATCCCCGTAATCGCATGCCCTGATATGTGCATCCCCATCCCCTTCTTCGACACTATTGGCGATAAGGTAAGAATGGATTTTTGCAGATGTTACAGTTGCATTGTCAGCAAGTGAGCTTGTGTTATACATTGTATAAACTCTGTAGGCCTTTCCTGAGCCGTCATCAAAATTCCCGATATAAGCTGCTCTTTGTCCTGTTCCGTAATTCCACGGATATGCATTACCTCCGCTGTTGGCGTATCCTGAAACAAGGTCAAGGGCGATAAACTTGTCACTGGTTGCGTAAGAGCCAGAATAATTTGTGTAAACCGGACTAACTAGATTGTTGTTGAAGTATACCCACACTGTAACATTTGGAATGGCCTGTCCCGAGATATTTGTTACAGTGCCAGATACGCTGACGTTTTGGGTTTTAAACACCGGATTAGGAGTAAGTTCTTCTGATATCAGAAGCCAGTATGATATATTTAGTATATCTGCGCTTGAACCAACGGCACCATTGTAGGTTGTGTTGACTGTAACGTTATATGTCCCTGCCCTCAACGGCGCCTGGAATGTGTAATTATAGTTGCCATTTGAGTCTGTCGACATGACCGTCTGGTTATCGACATAAAGAACGGTTGAATTATACAGCAATAGCACTTCATCAGCTCTAAGAGAGCGGTTGTAAATCCTCAGCTCATCAATTAATCCATAATAATAATCACTGACTGAGACTGCGCTTGTAGAAGCGCCGATGTCAGAAACGCTGCCAATGCTCTCGCCGTCGGTAGGCTCTGTGCCTAATAGAGTAATGCCTGTAACGTTTACCGGGACTCCATCGACATACAATGTTATGTTGTTGCTCGAATTGGCTGTGCCAACTATGAAGTGCCAGCTGCTGTCATTCACATAAGGGCCAGTTATAGTCTTTATGCTAGGGTTTGAGTTCCATCTATATGAAAACTCTGCCTTGCCGTTATTGACAACAAGCTGAACACCGTATGTTGCGCCTCCCCTCTCGATAATAACCCCTGCTGAGTTATTTGTTTTAATCCATGCTGAATAGGTCATTTCCTTGTTGATGCAGGACATTATGGTATCGCCTGCCGGATTCATCTTGTCGTTAATGCCATCAAACTTGAATGACCTTCCGAATCTGCCTGTGTTGTTCAGAACAGCTCCGGATATAGTCACGTTATTCTTGTACCCAGAAAAATCTAGGGCATTTGTATCGCTTTCCTCATATTGGCTGGAGTTGTCAAGGTGCAGCCAGAGAATTAGTCCAAGATCGGTTTTCTGAGGGTCTTTTTGGAGCGCTGACCCAGAAAAATTATAGTATGCGTATATTGTGTTATTGACATTGCCTGTCAAATTCGCTAGAACCCAGTATGTGGTGTCTGTGCTGCCACATGTTGAGCCCTCAATATCATGTGCTAATTCTTTTCCTGTTGCATCAAAGAACCTGATGTTGCTGCAGTCACTGTTTAATAGGCCTTGGGCAACAAGGTTGCTGGTTGAGAAGTTCACAGCGATTGTGGCGTTTGTAAAACTTGAAGAAACCAATGAATGTATGTTGATTTTCTTTCTATAGTGCCAACTATAGTTGTACCAGTCTGTCCAAACGTTTGTGTCTATGATGTCAATGAGGCTATTGTTAAGATATATGCTGATTGAGCAATTGGTAAGGTTGCCGGTGCTGGTGTTAATATGGCCATACACTGTAACATTGGTTTGATATGTTGGAATAGTCACATAAGTCGCATTTGGTTCAATTGCTTCTGTGACAGTTATTGAAGAATCGGCTATGGTGAAGTTTGACTCATTTCCTGATTCCACATCCCTGACATCATAAATATACGGTTCATTCGTTATGTTGTTGTAGATTGCGTTGTAGATATCTATTCGTGAGATGTTTATTCTCAGGGAACCATTATATTGATACTCAACAGTTTTTCCTGTGCTCCTTAACCTGTATCTCATTTCTGTTGGTTGCATCAATGGCTCCTCGCTGAGTGTCAGAGCAGCACTTCCTGCAACAAAGGGAGCAGACATCGATGTTCCGCTACCTGTGACTATGTTGTTGTTTAGTGTCTTTACTTGTATACCTTCTCCTGGTGCCAGCACGTCAGTCCAATAATTGATATTGGTAAATGAAGTTATCCCGTCATCTTTATTACTTGCAGCAACCCTTAAAACCTTGCTTCCACAGGCAGGACTCTTTATGCCTGTGCTTCCGTCATTGCCGGTAGCAGCGATTACGATTATACCCTTGTTGACTGCTTCAACTGAAACATTGGCAACAACATTATCATCGCAATAGCCGGCATAGCTTCCTGCTCCGATAGAGAATGTTATTATGTCAGCGTTCTCCTCAATGCAATACTCGAGCCCTGCAAGGACATCGCTTTCGTAGCCAATCCCATTCGAGTCCATGACCTTTGCAACAATCAGCTCGGCTTCAGGCGCAGTCTGTCTTAAAATATATGCAACTTCTGTTCCGTGGCCATGGTCATCCGCGGAATCATTGTCGTTGTTAACAAAATCATGTCCATTGTTGTAATTCACAACATTGCTGTCAACTCCAGTATCAACAGTGCATATCTTAACCCCGGAACCATTAATTGAGAGATTTAGAACTTCAGGTTGCCTTATTATTCCCAATGATTGCTCTGTTAGCAATGAGACAGGATTGTCAAGATATACCCCTTCGACGTTATCATCATCTAAAATATCAGCCAATTCAACAGAGGTCAATACACCGGCCTGTGTCCTTCCAAATTCCTTTGCAAGCCTCTTTGTTGATTTCTCCTTATATCTCACAATGACCCTTGCACGATTCTCTTTTTCAACCAAATCAATAACATCCTTCCTGACCTTCTCAGATTCTTTTATCTTGCTCATTACATCTGTCTGCTCTTCCTCAATCTCATAAGTGATGTTGTTAAGGAATAGTTCAGCATTGCTTAGCCTTACATAGAATCTGTACGATGTTTCATTGAGCATGACCCTGCAGGTCTCCTTGCATTCCAGATTAAAGAGGAATTGAGTGGTTTCTTTTTTTGCGAATCTAACAGGCAATGTTGCAAAATCTGTCTGTGCAATTTCAGAGTTCATCTTGTCAATGTCAACATCATAATAAACTACCTTTGCAGAAACCTCATTGCTGTATCCAGCATCATCATAGCCGAGGAAGCTGAAGTATGCATCATTCCATCTTCTTCCAGCAGTTGGAGACAATCCCGCAAAGTTACAACATTCCTCTGAGCCAAAGCACCTTGTTGTAATCTTGCCCTTGTCCATGGAATAAATCTTCCAGAATGTACAAAGTTTTGTCTCATCAGCATTCCAGCTGAACACAGAATCTTCTACAGTCAAATCAACAACTCCCCTCTCTTCCTCAATGCCATTGTCATCAGAATCCCATTTTGTTCCTTTGTTATATTGAAGCTTCAGGGAGATTTCTTTTTCAAGAGCTGCATGGCTTTCATTTAACTGTCCAACAGCAGTTTCATTGGTTTTGTTAAGCTGCTCAATGTTTTCCGTTTCTGGCTCAACTACAGGTCCAAGTGTTTCATTGCTTTTGTTTATCTCCTCCTGGATTGCCTGCATCGTTTCATTAACATCAATGATATTTTCAGCAGTTACATTTTCTTCAATCCCTTCTCCCCCAACAACAAATCCTGTAATGTCTTCCAGCCCTTTTTTCTCTTTGTTGTCGAACACAACCAGGACATTCTTGTTTTCCTCAACACTTAGTTCCACTGTTCCATTGCCAATTATTATTCCTGAAACCCTTATGCTTCTGATTTTTCCAGGGTGCTTCGGCTTCCACTCAAACGATGTTGTCGAATCAAAGTTCAGGCCTATTGAGTCAGCGTATTCAATCACATTTCCCATTGTAATCAGTCCAGTGAGCTGAGGCCCGACCAATATCCCCGCACCTATGAGTGCAATTATGACAGCAAACGCAATTATCCTTCTGGAGGTGTCATAAGTCATTAATTCCACCCCCCTTTTGCCTTGCCCGGTGGATTGCTGTCCAGACAGTCTTGGGGCTTTTGGAGATTATCTTTCCTATTTCTGTAATCCCTAGTCCTTCCTTTCTGGCAAGATAAAGGCAAAGGCTTTCAAGGATGCTTGTTTTTCTCTGGCAGAACGCTGACAACGGAACCTTGATTCCGTCTTCAACATACTGGTGTCTGCCGCAGGAGTTATTCAGCGTCGTATAGATGCTTTTAGAGTCCCTTTTTGTTATCCTTGCGATTTCCCTTACTGGAAAGCCAAAACTCTCCCTGAGATAGTTGCAGAGACTTTCAAATGGCGCATCCTTTGATGAGAATATCGATGCAGGAATCAGAAGGCTGTTTTCAGGGCTTTTTATCACGTCTATTATTTTTTTGTCATGAAATCCTTCTTCCTTTTTCAATCTGTTTAAGGAAAGAACAAACGAGTCAATAGCACTCTTGCTATGAGAACAGCTTATCATGCCCTCTTTTATACTTAATTTGTGGGAAATAATATCTTATCCTACCTCTCTGAAATCCTACAATGTAGGAATCGCCTATTTAAATCTTTCTATTTTGAACAATTTATTTCTTAATTTGTAGGAAAGATTCGCTTTCTGGCTCATTAATCTGTATTATTTTGTAGGAAATAGTACTAATTTGTAAGAACTAATAAGAATGAAGATAAAAATAATGATTCTTAATTTGTAAGAATTATCTGCCTTATCTTTTCCATGTACTCGCCGTCGAAAGTATTTGCCTTCCAGGTTATCTCCTGTCCGTCATTAATAAACCTAGGTATCACATGGATGTGAAAATGAGGAACAAGCTGGCCAGCCGGTTTTTTGTTGTTGTTGATTATGTTAAATCCATCCGGCTTTAATGCCCTATCAATTCTTGCTGTTAATTCTTTTACTGCAGTTATCATCTTGCTTAAAAGAGCATCGGGAATCTCTGTAATTGTCTCGAGGTGCTTTTTTGGAATGACGAGGCAGTGGCCCTTGTTTGCAGGTGCAATATCGAGAAACGCCAGGATTTCCTTGCTTTCGTGAAGCTTCGCACAGGGAATTTTTCCTGTCGCTATCTTGCAGAATATGCAGTCTTCCATTCTCATCACCTTTTTAGCTTCTTCTCTTTGACAAATTTTTCGTGAACAGGATGGTCAGAATCCTCTTCAGTTTCCGCCACTTCCTTCAATCTTTTTTTAATCTCTTCCAGCATCACAATCGCCTAGTATTTAATTGAAAAAATCTTGAATTTGTTAAGGGCATCTCCCCATTGGAACTTAACATCAGCAACATTTGCAGAGCTTGGCCCGGTTCTGCACCACTCAAGCAACTCTTCGAGCTTCGCTTCGTCGCCTTCTGCCTCAATCTCTACAGTATCATCCGGGCAATTCATGACACGGCCAACAATTCCGAGCTCGTTTGCTCTCTTTTTTGTGTAATACCTGAATGAAACACCCTGCACATTTCCATGAACCTTTACAAAGAGTCTTTTCGCAACCACGGTTAGTGGTATGAGTCGCGGTTTTTTATAGTTTTAGAATTAAGCTGCCTGCTTCTTCTTCAGCCTTGTCACATAGCCGGCAATCATGTTCCTTATCTTCTTGGACTTGATGTCAAGCAGGCTGTTCACAACTTCTTTGTTCTTCTCAAAGTCTGCTGTAAACATATCTGAGTTATTCTCAAGCACTTCCATTGTTGCTCTTTTGATCGGTACAGTTTTTATTCTTCCCATACTTCGCGGAAACAGGGTTTCATTTATAAATCTATCGGATTCGGAAGCTTTAAATATTCTGACTTTCAAAAGATGATATAAGGCTGTTGAAATGATAGAACTTATCTACTTCGAAAGAAAACTGGTTATGAAAAAAATCTTAATCGGGGAAGATGAAGTCCTGCTGAAACAGCTCAAGAAATCGAGGAGGAATTTCTGGCTCGAGCTGACCTCCCCTTCCATGGATGAGCTCGCTTTTCTCGGCAAGATATTTCATCTTCACAGCCTTGTCATAGAGGACATATTCAAGGTTGAGACGAAGCCGAAGTTCGAGGATTACCGGAATTATGATTTTTTTGTCCTGCATGGCGTCCATACCAAAAACAATTCAATGGTCGGGGTTCATGAGATGGAGTTTGTTCTTGGAAAAAACTTCCTAATAAGCAGCCACAACACGATAATCGAGACTTTTGTTAATTTCAAAAAGAACCCTGATGTTATAGCAAGGCACATTCAAAAAGGGATCGACTTTCTCTTTCATCACTTGCTTGACATGGAGATTGACAATTTTTTTCCTGTCCTGGACGAGCTTGATGCAAAGATAGATGCTATCTCTGACAAAGTAATAAGGGAGCCCAAGCCAATTCATCTTGATGCTCTCCTGAAGCTGAAGAAACAGCTCATATCTGTGAAAAAGTATGTTGTGCCCCAGAGGGACATAATGGCGCAAATATCCAAGGGCAACTCCTCTTTCATATCGGAAAAAGCATTGCTCTACTTCAGAGACCTATATGATCACATGATAAGGATTGCAGATTCAATTGACCTGTGGAGGGAATTAATCTCAGGCGCAATGGAGGTTTCGCTGGGCGTGATTTCAAACAAGATGAACGAAGTAATAACTGTGCTCACCATCATAACAACAATACTCATGCCGCTGACTTTCATAACCGGAATCTACGGGATGAATTTTAAGCGCATGCCTGGCCTTAACTGGGAGTACAGTTTTCCTGTGATTTTGGTTCTAATGGCGTTGGTGTCCTTGCTGATGCTAAGGTTCTTCAAAAAGAAGGGCTGGATATAGTCAGCCAGTTATTCTCTTCTTGATCTTCTCCCTGTCAACACTTAATCCAATCTTGTTGAAAAACCGTGCGATGTTCGATATATCCCTCTCGAGAAGCTCTGTGTAGTTGGCTGTTTCAGAGACTGTCGTCTGCGAGAAATCAATGAATACAGGGGAGTCTCTGTAGTTCAGGATATTGAATTCGGACAGATCGCCGTGGACTATTCCTGCTTCATGCATCTTTTTTATAAACGATATGATTTTTTCGAGGAACTCATCTTTGTTCTTCGGCAGTTCATCCTTGAGCTTGGGAGCAGGCTCATTCTCCCCGATGAGCTCCATCACAATGATGTTGTCAACAAAAGCATACGGTGTTGGAACCTTCACCCCTGTGCTTCTTACCTTATGCAGGTTCCTGTACTCACGCTGTGTCCAGGCAAAAATAATTTCTCTTTTCTTCTTCTTCAGCCCTATATACCTTGAGTCCATCTTTATGTAGTCATACATCCTGTTAAAGTCACATGTTTCCAGGCGATAGATTTTTACAATGACAAAGCCATCACCTTTTCTTGCCGCAAATACGTTTGCTTCCTTTCCTATTGCAATAGGGGTTGACAATCCTTCAAAATGACCTTCGCTTATGAGTTTGAAAAGATTCTTCTCAGTGTAATCATCAAATACGTTTTTCAGGGTCTTGAATTTCTCATTCGGTTTTGCCATGGATGGCCTTGTATTCAATAATCTTTATAAATCTTCCTCATTCC
>JAFGPE010000167.1 GCA_016926055.1 Candidatus Woesearchaeota archaeon
AGCAGGGAGAACAAGGAGATAAGGAATGCATTAAATGAGCTTGCCAAGGAGTGTGTTCTTGTCATGGCGCCGCAGACAATCTACGGAAGGATTAACATGAATGTGTATTCGGCAGGAAGGGAGATGCAGGAGATAGGCGTTATTGGAAACCTCTGCGACATGACGCCAGAGACTGCTTTCATAAAGCTTGCATGGCTGCTCTCCAATTACAAAAAAGAGGAAGTTAAGGAGTTGTTTGGAAAGAATATTGTTGGCGAGATTTCCGAGAGAGAGGAGAATATTTTTCTGACATGAGTGGCGAAAGATATTTATAAAAGGAATTTATCACACCCAGCATGAAATGGGAAATTTTCCTTTTAATTGCTGTCCTTTTGTGCAGTCAGGTCCAAGCAGATATCATTTCTGAAGTGCAGGAACTTAGCTCTGAAATAGAGGCTTTCTGCAACGATAATACTGTGATTGTGAAAGGAGAGTATGCCTCGAAAGGCGAGAGGATGCTTCTTTCCTTCCTGAAGGAAAAATACCCTGCAATAGAAAAGCTTTCGACTGTCGGGGAGATGGACTATTCGCCCAATGGAAATGCGTTCCTGATAGGCGGGCCATATCAGAACTCATACACTAAGCAGATTATTGGCTCTGTTCCTGAAGTAAAAAGGAAGGAAACAACCGCCGGAACAATAATCTTTCTGAAGAGCGAGACAGAGCAGTATGTTGTGTTTTCTGACCCGCAGGGGTTTTCAAACAATCCGAGGACAGGTCCGAGAAAATCGCCACTGGCGAAGATAATGCCTGTTGAATATGTTCCTGCCGCAGCAACAGCAATCGGATTTTCTCTTATATGGCTCTGGAAATTCCTTGCAATTCTCTTCAGGAAAGCGTTTAACCTTATTGTTTCGGGCAAGGCAATGAAACTCCTGAAAAAGAAGAAGATAAGTAACAAGACAAAAGGATTTGAGTACCAGGGGATAAAGATAAAATACAGGGAATGGGTTTCAATTTTGGGCGCAGCGGTTGTTTTTGCCGTTGCCAAGTCATATGAATTCCTGATTTCAGAGGAGATGCTGGCATTCATATTGGCAAGCATACTAGTAAACACAGTAATCTACTCGATAAGGCATTTTACAAGGCTTACAATGGACAAGCTCCATGACAGCCACACCGAGTATGTTTTTTGGATATGGGGAGGAATTGTAACAATAATTTCAGGCTGGCTTGGAAATACGTTCTCTGTTGCAGGGTACACTGTGAGCCACAAGAAATCAGAGAAAGAGGCAAAGATTTCCTATATGATTGACATATTGACATTTGCAGCTTCAATCGTCTTTATGATTCTTAACCTTATTTTCCCGAGCACTCTGCTCCAGATGAGCATGCTGCTTGCAATGGCAATTGCCTACCTGCAGATGATTCCTGTAAGCCCGCTTAACGGGAAGAAGATATATGCCTGGAACAGAAAGCTGTGGTGGGGCTCATTCATCCCAATGACAGTAATCTATGTTCTGGTGAATGTACTTATTTAGTGTAAAGAAAACCTTATAAACAAAACCAATTACCTTATTCCCATGGACTATGAGAAAATCGGCCTTAAGTGTGGGATTGAGATACACCAGCAGCTTGATTCACATAAGCTCTTCTGCAATTGCCCTTCCACCATAAGGGATGACAAGGCAGACTTTAAGATAAAGAGAATGCTTAGAGCTGTTGCAGGTGAAACCGGTTCTGTAGATGAGGCAGCATTGCACGAGTACGAAAGGCAGAAACATTTTATCTACGAAGGGTATGATGACGCTACTTGCCTTGTCGAGCTGGATGAAAGCCCCCCTTTGCCAATGAATGAAGAAGCATTGCAGACAGTTCTTCAGGTTGCAAAGATGCTAAATGCAAAGGTTGTTGATGAAATACAGGTGATGAGAAAGACGGTTGTTGACGGGAGCAACACATCTGGCTTCCAAAGAACCGCGCTTGTTGCGATGAATGGCTTCATTGAAACAAAACAAGGAAAGGTCAGGATTCCGACAATCTGCATCGAGGAGGAGGCATGCAAGATTACTGAAAGAACAGCCAACTATGATGTTTACAATTTGTCCAGACTTGGAATTCCGCTGATTGAGATTGGAACTGCTCCCGACATTAAAACAGCCGAGCAGGCAAAAGAAGCTGCTTCTTATCTCGGAATGATGCTTAGAAGCACAGGGAAGGTCAAAAGAGGCCTTGGAACAATAAGGCAGGATGTCAACATATCCATTCCAGGGGGGGCAAGGATTGAGATTAAGGGGGCCCAGGACTTAAAGATTATCGAGAAGCTTGTCGAATATGAATGCAGAAGGCAGAAAGAGCTGCTGAAGATAAGAAATGAGCTCGGAAAGAAAAGCCTGAAATTGGAAATAAATGATTTAACAAAGCTATTGAAAAAATCAGAATCAAAGGTGATAAAATCTGCACTCGACTCAAAAGGAGTTGTTCTAGGAACAAGGTTGGCAGGATTTAATGGATTTCTTGGAAAAGAACTAATGCCGAACCATCGTCTTGGAACAGAACTTTCTGACTATGCAAAAGTCAAAGCAGGGGTAAAGGGATTGTTTCATTCAGATGAGCTGCCGAGGTACGGCATTACAGAAGAGGATGTTGATGCTATGAAGAAAGAGCTCAAAATGAACAAAGATGACGCATTTATCATAATCGCAGATTCGAAAGGAAAGGCAGAGAAAGCATTAAAGGCAGCTTTCCAAAGGGCCGGGATGTGTTTTGCCGGAGTGCCGGAAGAAGTAAGAAAAGCCAACGACGATGGAACGACCTCCTTTCTAAGGCCGATCCCTACAGCGTCAAGGATGTATCCTGAAACAGACGTCAAGCCAATTGTTCCAAAGCTCAAGGAATTTGCAAAAGTGGAGCTGATTGATGAAAAGATTAAAAGATTCGAGAAGGACTATGATCTAAGCAATGATTTGGCAACACTCGCCGTCAAGAGGATTTCTGACTTCGAGGGATTAGTCAGGAAATACAGGAAGATAAAACCGATTTTCATAGTTGAAACATTAATTAATACTCCGAAGGAGATTAAGAAAAGGTTTAATGTTGAGGTTGATGGTGATAAATATGATAGTTTGGCTCTCGAGGTTCTTGACAAATTAAATAACAATGAGATTCCGAAGCAGGCAGTTATTGAAATCATTGTTGAGCTGCTGCATGGCAAGGAGGTTGACTATTCAAGGTACAAAGGCATTTCAAATGAGGATCTTGAGAAGGAGATAAGGAAGATAATGGAAGAGAACAAGGGTGCGACAGTGCAGGCACTGATGGGCATTGCAATGGGAAGATTAAAAGGAAGGGCAGAAGGAAAAAAGGTAATGGATGTCCTAAAAAGAGCTGCAGGGTAAGATTGAATACGGCAAATGCGAAAAAAGCCTATGAAGAATATCTTTGTAAAAAATTGATTGAATCGGCTACATAATGGGAATATTATCAGGTTGATCCAAGAAACTCCTACATCTGATTATCTCAGTCAACTTTTTATCGGCGAATGCTTCTTTAATCCAACTCTGAGCGGTATCATATGCCTTATCAAAATGCAACATTAAGATATTTGCTTGTCTCCTATTGGATAAATCATGTGGTTTTTCAACATCTTTCACATATTTGTCATGAAGTGGTTTATATAGATCTTCGGATAGTGATTCTTTTAAAGAATCTTTACCAACACCACTCTGCAAAGCTGTGGCAAGTCTCTTGAAATAATCATCATCTGGAGTGGTGGTTGTCAAATAATTAATAATCTGCAATGTTGCATAGGCCTGTTCAACAAATTTCCTGTAATTTATTGCAGCAGCTAACTTTTCATCATTTACTTCTATTTTTTTTGCATGATGTTTTGTAAGAGGATCATTTTTGTCAGATACTCCATTGACTATTAATTTTTCCAAAAGTTTTTTTACATCATCAGATGGCTTTATTTGTTCAAGTTCAGCAGTACATGCTTCAACCAAAGAAGTCAATGCTTTCTCAGCTCTTTCTTTTGAATCGACTTCTCTTTCTGTCAGGAATCTTATAGAAGCATACAGACTGGCAAGGTCATGATACATCCCATAGGAAGAGACAGGGTCTGCAGAAAGACTGTTAAAACAATAATGCTCACGCAGAGCAGGATCATTTAGAAGAGCTAGCTTTTCTTTTATTGGTGACTTATCTAGAATGTTTTTTGCCTCACCCAAATAAACTTGTTTAGGAGTTTGAACGCTAATCATAGAAGAAACGGAAATATGCTTCTATTTATAAATCTTTTTATGTTAACTATGTTGGAGTAGTTATAGGCTTCCTTCGTAACATTTATAAACATCTTTAACTCCAAGAATTAAAAAGGGGCTTGAAAAAGTTGTATCTCGTAGTTCATTCGTGTTTTGCAATGGCTGTAGGAATTGCAGTGAAGAATCCGATTATTGCCGTCCATCTTGCACTGATAAGCCATTTTGTTCTTGATTTGATACCACACTGGCAGCTTAATGTGAAACCATACCGGTTACCCTTCTCAATTTTTACAAAAATATTCGCTGTTTCTGATTTTCTGGTTGCCTTGGCTTTAACGGCAATAATAGCGCATATTGTTTTGCCTGCGCATAAACTAAATGTTATTCTTTGCTCTCTTGCCGCAATGGTTCCTGACTTTGACGACTTAGTTCCACAGTTTAGAATAGGGTCCAAGGAAGGAAACTGGTTCTTAAAGATTGTTGGGAAGTTCTCCTCAATACATGATTCAATCCAGTGTGAAACAAGAAACTTCACAGGGGTTATTTCACAGCTTGGCATGTTGACATTAGCTCTTGCCATGATTCTTTGAGCAAGATGTCCCTTCGTAACATTTATAAAATATCGCTCACTCCAAAATCTAAAAAATGCTCTAATGATATCTGGAGGGAATATAAATGAAAAAGATGGTCTATAATTTTAGTGAAGGAGATAAAAGTATGGTGCAGACTCTTGGGGGAAAAGGGGCTCACCTTGCTGAGATGACAAAGATAGGAATACCTGTGCCTCCTGGCTTTACAATCACGACAGAGGTTTGTGCAGAATACTACAAGCTCGGGAAGAAGATTTCACCTGAGCTATGGGATGCGATCTTGAAGAATGTTACAAAGGTTGAAACAGCAATGAAGAAGAGCTTTGGTGACAAGGATAATCCGTTGCTTTTCTCAGTAAGGTCTGGCGCTGCTGTATCGATGCCGGGGATGATGGATTCTATCCTTAATCTAGGACTTAACGACGAGATTTTGCAGGGGCTGGCGAAGAAGAATGAACGTTTTGCCTATGATTCATACAGAAGACTGCTGCAGATGTTCGGCGATGTTGTGATGAAGGTTGACCATGACCACTTCGAGCACATTCTGGATTCAAGGAAGAAGACAAGAGGCATCGAGTCAGACACTGAACTGACTGCAGACGACCTTAAATATGTAGTGGATGAATACAAGAAAGTAATAAAAGAGCGCTCAGGAAAAGATTTTCCACAGGAGCCAAAGGAGCAACTGAAGCTTGCGATAGAGGCTGTTTTTAACTCCTGGAACAACGACAGGGCAATCGCATACAGGCAGTTAAATCACATCACCGGATTAATAGGAACTGCTGTCAATGTGCAGACAATGGTTTATGGAAACAGTGGAGAGATGTCAGGAACAGGCGTTTATTTTACAAGGAACCCTTCCACAGGCGAGAACAAGCTTTACGGAGAATACCTCATGAATGCACAAGGAGAGGATGTTGTCGCTGGCTTAAGAACGCCGCAGCACATAGAAACGCTGAAGAAGATTATGCCGCACTGCTATGATGAATTGGTGAAGATTTACAAGAAAGTCGAGAAGCATTACAAGGATATGCAGGACATGGAGTTCACAATAGAAGATGGGAAGCTATGGATACTGCAGACGAGAAACGGAAAGAGGACTGCATATGCCGCGATAAAGATTGCTGTTGACATGGTCAAGGAAAAGCTGATTACAAAAAAAGAGGCATTGCTTAAGGTTGACCCTAAGCAGATAGACCAGCTGCTCCACAAACAGCTTGACCCCATTGCAAGGGAGAGGGCAGTTGCACTTACAAAAGGGTTGCCTGCATCGCCAGGGGCAGCAGTAGGCACAATCGTTTTCACTGCAGAGGATGCGGAGAAGGCAAAAGAGGATGGAAAAAAGGTTGTGCTTGTGAGAACAGAAACCAGCCCTGAGGACATAAAAGGAATGGCAGCTGCGCAGGGAATACTAACTGCAAGAGGAGGGATGACGAGCCATGCTGCTGTCGTCGCCAGAGGAATGGGAAAATGCTGTGTCTCTGGCTGCAGTGAACTCATCATAGATTTGACGACAAAAACTGCGAGGGTTGGAAATACGCTACTGAAAGAAGGCGATTATATAACCCTTGACGGCTCCACAGGAACAGTCATCAAAGGAGAACTTCCTGTTGTTGACCCTGAGATGAAGGGAGACTTCAAGACTGTTATGAACTGGGCTGATGAGACAAGGAAGATTGGAGTAAGGACTAATGCGGATACTCCCCATGATGCCACTGTTGCAAAGAACTTCGGCGCAGAAGGTATTGGATTATGCAGGACAGAGCATATGTTCTTTGAAGGAGACAGGATTAAGGCAGTAAGGGAGATGATTCTCTCCACAACAGAACTTGGGAGAAGGGCCGCACTGGACAAACTATTGCCAATGCAGAGGGGCGACTTTGAGGGAATCTTCAAAGCGATGGGAACATTGCCTGTAACCATAAGGCTGTTGGATCCACCGCTTCATGAATTCCTGCCAACAAAGGAAGAGGAAATGCAGGAGCTTGCCAGAGAGATGAAGGTCAGCATAAAAGTCATAAAGGAAGTCACGGAATCGTTGCATGAGCTTAACCCGATGCTTGGACACAGGGGATGCAGGTTGGTAATAACCTATCCTGAAATGGCTGAGATGCAAACAAGGGCGATAATCGAGGCAGCATGCAACGTCAAAAAGGAAACAGGAAATGATATTGTGCCTGAAATAATGATTCCGATTGTTGGTCACGTCAATGAATTTGTCATGAACAAGAAGATTGTTGATGAGACTGCAGCCAAGGTCATGAAGGAGAAAGGAATGGCCCTTAAGTACAAGGTCGGAACAATGATTGAGATTCCAAGAGCGGCACTTACTGCAGACAAGATTGCAGAGCACGCCGAGTTCTTTTCCTTTGGAACAAATGATTTGACGCAGATGACATTCGGCTTTTCTAGGGACGATATAGGAAAGTTCCTTCCTGACTATTTATCAAAGGGTGTGCTTGAGATAGACCCTTTTGTTTCTGTTGACCAGGAAGGAGTGGGGCAGCTGATGCAGCTTTCTGTCCAGAACGGAAGAAGAACTAGAAAGGACTTAAAGGTTGGAATCTGCGGAGAGCAAGGCGGAGAGCCAAAGTCTGTTGCATTCTGCCACAAGATTGGCCTGAATTATGTCAGCTGCTCGCCGTACAGGGTGCCAATAGCAAGATTGGCCGCTGCACATGCCGCGATAAAGGACGAGAATAGAAGGGAATAGAAAAACCTTTTGTCAAATCCTGAGTTTGTGTCGGCTGAATAGTATTGATTTCTTATCTTAATTATTTCTTTGAATCGTCTTAGTTAACATCTACTGAATGAAATAACGATAAACAAAAGATTTATAAATAATAACATTCAAAAATGGTACTTAAAGCATTCAAAAATGGTACAAATGACCAAAAGGATTCAAGTGAACATGGATGGGGAACTGCTTGAGATAGTGAGGAGCATGAAGGGCTTCGGCAAAAAAGATGCTGAGAGATTG
>JAFGPE010000168.1 GCA_016926055.1 Candidatus Woesearchaeota archaeon
GTTGAATAATTCACTTTTTTAAAATATCTCAATACTTTTTTTCTTAGTTTTTCTTTGTATTGTTTTCTGTTCATTTTTCTTTTAACCTATCTAGTGCCTTTAATTTCAAATAATCTGAAGAAGATATGTCTAATTGATTTGCACGTCTTTGAATTTCCTGCTTGTCTTTTTCAGTTAAATAAACTTCAATTTTTATTCTTTGCTTCTCCATGTCAATTACATGTAACTTACATGTTTATATACTTTTCTATTTTTTGGTGTTGGTTAATCTGTGGCTGGTAAACATAGCTGTTAATGTTCGGGATATAGAAAGATTTATATTTTCTGATGTATCATTTAATATTATGAGCGTTGAAATTGAGAATGCTGAAAGAAAATTAACCAAGGACAAATGTCCTAAGTGCGGTAGGAATCTATATAAGACTCTCTCTGAGAAGGCTGCATTTATCGAGTGCAGCAATCCTGTTTGTGATTATACAGAAATGATAAAATATTAACTATGTTGTATCGTCATCTTTTCGAGTTAAGTCACTCTCTGCCATGTTTGCCCTCTGTGCTAGCGTTTTTCATTTATTCATAACTAGGGGTTTATAGCCAACCCGGGGGTTTATAGCCAAAGCCCAAAATCCGCAACCTTTATAAATAACCTCCTTCCTCCTGCTTGTTAACCTATGATTGATGAGGGCAGGAATGCCTGAGAGAGGTTACAATTCTTGATTGTATCCTCGATACATGGAGGTAGGTTTAAAATGGCTGGAGAGAATGAGAAGGTTTTTGAGGCGATAGAATTAGCAAAGACAACTGGCAAGATTAAGAAGGGAACAAATGAAGTGACAAAGGCCATAGAAAAGGGCACAGCAAAGCTTGTTGTTATCGCAAAGGACATAAGTCCGCCTGAAATCACAATGCACATTCCGTTGCTCTGCAAGGAGAAAGGGATTTCCTGTGTTGAAGTTGGAAGCAAGGAGGAGCTTGGAGCTGCCGCCGGATTAGATGTTCCGACAGGAGCTGTTGCAATAGTCCAGGAAGGAGAAGCTAAGAAGGTAATGAAAGAGTTTGTAAAGGATGCTCCTGCAAAGGAAGAAGCTGCTCCTGAAGAGAAAAAGGAAGAGGAGCCTAAAGAAAAGAAACACAAAAAGGAGAAGAAGGAATAGGTGAGTAATCATGGACAAACAACAGAAGCCTGTTCCAAAAAAACCTGCGGCTGAATCCGCCGACAAGAAATCAAGAGTCCTGTTTTCAGATGCATATCCTGCAAAGGTCGAGGAAGTCATCGGCAGGACAGGAATGAGGGGAGAAGCAATCCAGGTAAGATGCAGGGTTCTTGACGGCAGAGACCAAGGAAAAATCCTGAGAAGGAACGTTAAAGGGCCTGTTCAAATCGGCGATATCCTGATGCTAAGAGAAACAGAAATCGAAGCAAAGCAGCTTTCGAAAGGCGGAAGAGGCTCTGCGTAAGGTGAATCAAAATGGTAAGATGCACGTTTTGCGGGGAACATCTCGAAAAAGGCACCGGAAAAATGTACGTCAAGAAAGACGGAAAGATTTTTTATTTTTGTTCAATGAAATGCGAGAAGAATACCTTGAAGCTTAACAGAAAGCCGAGAGAAACAAGATGGACAAGAGCGTATGCTCTTGAGAAAAAACCCAAGACGGAGGAAAAATGATACAAAAAAGTCTTGTTTTGATTAAGCCTGATGGCGTTCAGAGGGCTCTGGTCGGAGAAATCATAAAGAGATTCGAGAATGCAGGATTGAAGATAACAGGAATGAAAATGGTGTGGATAGATGCAGACTTTTCAAAGAAACACTATTCAGCCCATGTCGGAAAAAGTTTCTATCCGCCGACCGAGCAATACATAACTTCAGGTCCGGTAATCGCAATGGTGCTTGAAGGAATCGAAGCAGTACATACTGTAAGAAAGATTGTCGGTTCAACAGAGCCAAAGAACTCCCCTCCTGGAACAATAAGAGGGGACTTTGCCCACATGAGCATGGCTTATGCAGACGGAAAAAAGATAACAATAAAGAACCTAATCCATGCATCAGGCACTATTGAAGAGGCTAAGAAGGAGATCGAGCTTTGGTTTAAGAAAGACGAAATCCATGGTTACAAGACAGTGCATGAGGTTCATGTTTTATAGATGAGGTGTAAAGATGGCAGATAAGATGACTGACAGAATGGCAAAGATGATGCACAAACCAGTCAATATTAGAAATATATGTACGAGTGCGCATATCCACCACGGAAAGACTGCATTCACGGACAACCTCCTGGCGGCTTCAGGCCTTATGGCGGAAAAGAATGCAGGGGACTTGGATAAAGGAATGATGACCTGGCAGCACGCAGACGAGCAGGAAAGACTGTTAACAGTTGACTCGGCAAACGTATCAATGGTTCACAATTTCAATGACAATGAGTTTCTGATTAATCTAATCGACACCCCTGGGCACGTCGACTTTGGCGGAAACGTCACAAGGGCAATGAGAGCGATAGACGGAACAATAGTTCTTGTATGTGCTTCAGAGGGAATAATGCCGCAGACAGAAACAGTCGTGAAGCAAGCTCTGAGGGAAAGAGTAAAGCCTGTTCTGTTTATCAACAAGGTTGACAGGCTGATAAAGGAGATGCAATATACGCCTGAACAGATCCAGCAAAGAATCGCAAAGATAATCATTGAATTCAACAGATTAATTGAACAGATTGCAGAATCAGATTATAAAGAGAAATGGAAGGTCAACATAACTAATGGGAGCGTTGCATTTGGCAGCGCGAGAGACAATTGGGCAATGTCATTGCCATATATGCAGAAGAAGAACATTGGCTTCAAGGATATCCTTGCAGCATACCAGATGACTGCTGACGAGAGAAAAGAGTGGTTCTGGAAGAATTCGCCTTTAAACGAGGTCATCCTGGACATGGCCGTCAAGCATCTTCCTAATCCGCTTGACGCACAGAAATACAGAATTCCGAAAATCTGGCATGGCGACTCAGAGTCACCCCTTGGAAAAAGCATGCTCAACTGCGACCCGAATGGAAAGCTTGCTTTCTGCATCACACGAATTCTCATTGACCAGAAAAGCAACCGCGAGATATGTGCAGGAAGACTTTACAGCGGAACGATGAAGGAAGGGATGACAATTTACCTTAATAATTCAAAAATAAGCCAGAGGGTTCAGAATGTTTACATGTATCTTGGAATAAAGACAGAGCCATTCGAATCTGTCCCTGCTGGAAACGTCCTTGCGATAGCAGGAATCCAGGGCTTTGCAGGAGAGACAATAACTGAAGAGCCGGATGAGCCGTTCGAAGAACTGAAGCACATCTTTGAACCAGTCATCACTAAATCAATCGAAGTAGTGCAGATGGCTGACCTGCCAAAACTCGTCGAAGTGCTTAGAAAGGTGGGAAAAGAGGACCCATCGATAAAGATTGAAATCAATGAGGAAACTGGAGAGAACTTAATAAGCGGAATGGGAGAACTTCATCTCGAGATTGTAGAGAATAGGATAATAACAGAAAAAGGACTGAAGATTAAGACATCCCCTCCGATTGTAGTTTACAGGGAGACTGTCACAAAGCCGTCAACAGGCGAGGCGGAGGGAAAATCCCCAAACAAGCACAACAAGTTCTATTTCAAGGTGGAGCCAATCAGCGATGAGATTTCAAACGCAATAAAAAACGGCGAGATTGCTGAGATGAGAATCAAGAAGAAAGACCAGAAGATATGGGAAGCTCTTGAGAAACATGGCATGGAATCCAAGGAATCCAGAAAAGTCAAGAACATTTACAAAGGCAATATGCTAATCGATGATACAAGAGGACAGGTCTACATCAATGAAGTAATAGAGATGATAAACGATATGTTCGAGAACGTAATGAGCTTCGGGCCATTGGCAAAGGAGCCGTGCTTCAAGGTAAAAGTGTATCTTACCGACATGAAGCTTCACGAAGACGCAATCCACAGGGGACCTGCACAAGTCTATCCTGCAATAAGGGAAGGAATCAGGGGAGCCATGAGGGTGGCAAGGCCCATGATTTACGAGCCAATTCAAACACTCTGCTTTGAAGCTCCAA
>JAFGPE010000169.1 GCA_016926055.1 Candidatus Woesearchaeota archaeon
AAAGAGCAAGATGAATGGGAAGATTATTTTAACGAGTATAAACAAAAATTGCTAGATGTAAATAACGAAATAAAGACTATTGAAAATGAAATAGACCAATTGGTTTACAAGTTGTATGCGTTGTCTGTGAACGATATTAACGTTATTGAGGAAAGTTTATCATGACTTACAAATTCAGCCCTTCCAGCCTATCCTTGCTCAAGGAGTGTCCTCGTTGTTTTTGGCTACAGTTCAATAAAAACATAAAAAGGCCCGCTGGCATCTTCCCTTCTCTTCCCAGCGGCATGGATGGGATTCTAAAAGCTTATTTTGACATGTTCATGGAGAGGGGAGAGCTTCCGCCAAAACTCCAACACTTGGGTGGTGGTCTCAAATTGTTTGATGACAAAGCACAATTGGATATTTGGAGAAGTAATTTCAAAGGAATTCAGTGGACTGACGAGAAAGGCAACCTATTCAGAGGCGCGGTTGATAATCTGCTCAAACTTGGTAACAAGATTATCGTACTTGATTACAAGACAAGGGGCTATCCTCTGAAAGAAGACACTGCTGAACATTATCAGGATCAGATGGATATCTACAACTTCCTCTTAAAGAAAAATGGTTATGAGACCGAGGATTACGCGTACCTCTTGTTTTATCATCCAAAAGAGGTTGACCAGTCAGGAGCGGTTATTTTCAACAATGACTTGGTCAAAATGAACATTTCAGTCCAGAACGCTGAAAACATCTTTAAAAAGGCTGTTGAAACCCTCGAAAAACCACTTCCTGAGGCTTCAGAAGCATGTGAATATTGCAGATGGGCCGGTCAGACAGGCGCACAAGCACTGGCCAGGGACCCGTGAGCTATTTAAGCAAGTTTAGATTACTTATAAACACCTGCAGGTGAAGGAGCATGGACGAAGTAAGATTCATAATGGAGGACATGACCGAATTACAGAAAAGTATAGTCCTCTTGCTAAGCTCCCGAAACAACGAACCGATTAAAGGCAATACTTGGTTCCAGAAAGAAATCTTTCTGATCGCGCAGAACTCAGAAGACATTGAAGAAGAAGCATCATTCGAGTCAGACATGTATGGACCTTGGAGTGAGACTGTCAAGGAACAACTAGAAGAACTTGAACAAGACGAAATCGTGCAGAAATCAGGCAATAAGATGTGGCTATCGGGTCTTGGAGTCAAACTCGCTGATAAGCTGAGAAAAATGACTCCAAAAGAGCGACTTGAAATGATTGAGGAATTCAAAGGGTTGCTTAATGATTTGTCAGATACTGAGGTGCTCACCTTCATCTATTACACTTTTCCTGAGTTTACCGAGGAATCTTTAGTCAGAAATAACATTGAGAAGAATAGATTGCCTACTGCCATCAAACTTTACGCGAAGGGCAAGATCAGTCTGCAACGCGCAGCAGAGATTGCGGGAAAAAGCCTAGAGGAATTCACCAAGGTTGTTAGAAAATGAAGATTGTAGACTCATCATGCCTTATTTGCCTATTCAGTGAGATAAATCGTCCTTTTATCCTCCTCAGATGGAGAAAAAGAGGATATCGAATAGTGCTCACGCAAGAAGTTCACGATGAGTTGCAGGTCAACAAAGACACGAAGAAGAAGGTCGACCCTTATGTCAATAAGAAGGAAATAGTGATCGAGAGTATCATCAAAGAGGATGAATTGCAAGTGTTCAGGAAACGGCATCCGACTTTAGGGATTGGGGAATCATCGGTTATACTTACAGGCATCAAGCTCAATAAAACGGGGAAGAGATACTATGCTATCCTCGACGACAGCAACGCGAGGAAAATCGCCAAGAAATATGGTATAACCTTTACCGGTACCTATGGGCTCCTTAA
Organism: Candidatus Woesearchaeota archaeon; assembly: GCA_016926055.1. Classification (GTDB taxonomy): domain Archaea; phylum Nanobdellota; class Nanobdellia; order Woesearchaeales; family JAADFO01; genus JAFGPE01. Next base: position 1,851 of record JAFGPE010000169.1, read on the forward strand.
AACGCTCGTCGAGAAGGGAGAAATAGAACAAGATATATATGAGCAATGCAAGAAAGACATGGAAAAATCGAATTTCCGGATAAATTTCGATAAGGTACAATGACCTCACAAGCGGACATAAAAACAGTCGATCTGGATGAAAAAAGTCTGTACAGGACGCAACGGATAAAGGTGTCCTCAAGCAAGACGCTGCTCACCCCGACGAAGACTATCCCTCTGGACAAAATAAAACTTATCCATCCTCTCAACAAGCAGGCATTACAACTCAATGAAATGTTCAAGAGGCTTAATGCGGAGCAGATTAAACAAGCAAATGAGGATAACGACTCTTTCTCGCGCCTCGAAAAAGATTTGAATGCCCAGAAAGCAAAAATTGCAGATGGCACTATTACCTTATGTTTTATTGATTTCAATGAACAACGAATACCTTCTGCTGAAGAAATAGAATTCATGACGGAAATAGCTTATCCACACACTGACTTGACATGCATACCGACCATTAATCACGCCAATCAAGCAGGGTCGAGCATCAATTACGTGGACTTCAAGAAATACGCAGAGAGAGCAATAGAAACCATAGAACAACTCAATCACAAGCCCATTATGGGACTAATACCGAAGCTAGCACCAAAGAAAATAAGCGATCTCATTCAATTCTACCACGGGAAAGGCATCAACTCATTCGCAATGGATTTCGGCGGTGGAAATCCAATCAGTCAGGCGACGAGGTTATTCAAGGTGCAAAAAGAACTCAACAAACTCAAAATCCTCGAAGAATCCTACATTCACGGCCACAACATCAATGTTAGAGTGCAGAAGGCCAAAGATGTCATACCTGCGAAGGATATTCTTGGGTTTGGCGTGGGTTTGAGCTCGCTCGGAGAAAAAAGAACCGTGTTCAGACCTAATCCCGCATTTATCTCAATGATACAGACTAATCCTCTCAACAAGTTCAGATTATTCAACAAGAAGGACTATGGCTATTGGAAAGGAATAACCGCGGAGGATCTCACTAAAGTGTTCCCCAAAGACTGCAACTTGCCCTTGCAGGTGTTCAGTAATCCTTCACAAATGGGCTACGTCCAGCGAGTATTCAACGCCGAGCAACTGGCATTAGAGTCACACCATATTAGGGACATTGTCCATGAAGATTCATCAAAATCGCTTTCTTATGTCAGGAGCAAAAAGCATGTTACACAAGACGACATGGCACTTCTGGAAAAAGCTCAAAAGAAAATCAAATAAGAAAATTTTTTCTTTATAAACAAAACTCTTTTCTTTATAAGTGACTATTTTTTGTGCAGTTTCGACCCTTTTATGTGCAGAAACGTTTTAGGTGCAAAGCCGGAAAAT
>JAFGPE010000170.1 GCA_016926055.1 Candidatus Woesearchaeota archaeon
CCGCTCTTGGAATCGCACCATGCATTCTTAGCTTTGTCTCTGGATACGAAGCTACCAGGTATGGCTGAAGCAGAACAAAAGTCTGGACTGCTGCAAGCACTAGGGGTCACACATGTGCCTTCATAAAGCACCTGGCCAGTTGAACACACCCTAACGCAGTTATGCTGGGATTCGACCCAGATATAAGCACCATCGCAGTCAACGCATTTTCCGATACCACACCAAATATCTCCATCTTCCTTGTGAATCTCGCCACTGCCTAGCTTTACAGTGCAACCCTCGCCACCGGCAGCCCTACAGGAAGTAGGAATACACTTTTTCATGCTTTCAACCCAGACATAGCCAGAGAGACATGGAACCTCAGACCATGAGCACGTTGTTCCAGAGCATGTGCATTTGAAGTTCTTGTCGCCTACAGAAACTACTTGATTGTTGGCATTAGACCACTCTTCATTATTACATTCATACCATTCATAATCAGTTTTAGCAACACAAAGTAAGTGACTAGTAACAATTGTGCCGGGAGTTATCAGCACACCATCACTCAAAAAACACATATTTTTTTCAGGATAAGTAGCAAAGCAATAAGAACCTATTCTAGCACCACTGCTAGTCCTCTTCCAAACACCGTCACGGTAAAAATACACTAAAGAATGAAGATATATGCCGTCCTCTATCCCGCTCCCCCCACACATATCGCCCCTACAGAGAGATATGTATGGGACTTGCAATATGTGTGCACCATCAACTAGGCAATACTTGCAGTTAGTGCTTCCATCAGACTTACAAGTGTATAAACACTTACTGTAGGTTGGATTCCATGTTGAACCAGAGGGACATTGTCCAGGTCCCGAAAGAACACAATTCGTACCATTCCACTGATAACCTGATTTGCACTTCATGCACACATAATTAGAGGGATTACCGTTACAATGGCTTGTATATACTGCCTCGTATTTGAGAGTTTCCTGTAGTGCCTGGCTGTCCTTGCACTGGGCATCTCCGCTGCAGGCAGTGTTAACACAGGCTCTATTCTCGCCAGGAAAGCCATTCAAAAAAGTTCCATCGGTACAAGTATAACACTTCTTGCCAGAGCCGCTCCTGGAATCGCACCATGCATTCTTGGTCTTGAGTGTGGATACGATGCTATTAGGTATGTGTGAAGCAGAACAAAAGTCTGGACTGCTGCAAGCACTAGGGGTCACACATTCACCGCTATAAAACACCTGGCCGGCGATTGGACAAGCCGGGACAGGAGCACAATTCGTACCATTCCAAACAACTCCTGTATTACACTTCACGCAAATCTTTGGTGGAGCACAATAACCATATAGGCGATTACCGATAGCGTTCGAAGGTACGCTCTCCAAACAACCAGCATTCTGTGTATTTAGAGTGGGACCTGTACATGGATAAACACATGCAGTGCCGTTCCAAACCTTGCCGTTGTCACAGTCAGAATCTGCACCACCGCATGAACAATCAGCTGAACAAACCTGATTATCGCCGCAAGAAACGCCAGGAACCTTGCCATTGCAGTCTGATGTGGAAGGACAAACGCATCTTGTCTTGGCAGAATTCCAGACAAAAGGAGAGGAAGCTTTGCATTTCGCGCAGATTTTTCCTACATCGCAGCTTTTGCCTAGCACAACATCATATACGATGTCGTTTACCAGGTTAGAGGCAACACATATTCCGCCTTCAGGTGTTTCAGGACATGTAGGAGTAGCAACAACACAGTTACTGCCATCCCAAACAGCATTGTTACATTTCACGCAAATCTTGGGCGATGCGCAATAACCGTATAAGTGATTACCAATAGCGTTCGAAGGTACATCTTCCAAACAGCCAGCATTCACTGTGCCGATGGTTGGGCCTGCACATCTAGTTTCCACAACGCAAGCATTGCCATTCCAAACCTGACCGGTTGAACACTGGCACCAGCATTTCCTATTGGAAACGCAGGACTGGTCGCCGCTAGGGTTGTTAAACCATTGAGCACCAGGACTATCTGCATCACATTTGGCTGCTTGCGCACCTGCACACGCCTTGCCTGAGCCAGTGCTGCACGACAGGCTTCCTGAACTGCAGGAAGTTCCATCTTTCTTTTTCACATTAATGAAGTTATTGCTTTCAGTGCACCTGTAGCAATTATTTGTTGTGCCTACGACATTGTTATTGCAGCCAGAGTTATCTGTGCTTGTCAAAGGTGTTACATTATATACATATATGCCGTATTTGTTGCCAGTTCCACTATTGGATGAAACATCAGTGTATCTTGCCTTTACAAGTCTTATTCCATTGTTGTTGTTATTCAGGGTATTTGAGATTACATCATTGTGACTGTTCCAGCACCCGTTTGAGTTAAGATGGATGCCATAATAGCTTGTTGTACCAGCAACAGTGTTCCCGAAAACCCGATTATTATCACCGCAGAAAATCTGTATGCCGTTTAGTGTGGATTGCCTGACAACGTTGTTTAATATTGCTGAATTACTAACCATCTGAAAATTAATGCCCTTCCCGTAATTTTCAACAACACAGTTTTTGACAATGACATTTTTTAAAGTACTGCCAGAAGTCATAACATTTATGCCATTAAATGTGGTGTCGGTGCCAGCATACGTTATCAGGTGATTCTTGCAGTCCAATGTAACATCGCTCGTCACTATATTGATGCCATTTCCATTACATTGCAAATCAGATGACAATTCATAGATTCCAGGTTTGGAGATTGTTGTTCCGCACACAATACCTGTTCCTGTTGCAGGCGTGCAATCACTGTAATCTCCCCACTGGCAGTTACTGCTGCAGGTTCTTGTTTTTGTTCCATCATTTGCCGGTTTATCAGGCGTGGTTTTACAACCAACGGTATCAGTTGCTCCGGCTGCACATTCTCCGCCGCCAACACAACTGCTCCATGCTCCCCATTTGCCATCGCTGCCGCACGTCCTTGTCCTTCTTCCTGTGCATAAGCAGTTCTGTTTGTCGGTCTGGCCGGGCGTGCATTCCTGCGATTTTGGCTTGCAACAGACGCCTGTCTCGCAGGTCAATGAGTTAATCTGCGTTTCTGACTCAGCATTGCATGCTGTCTTGCACATCCCGCCATTCTGTATACAAGTATATTGTCCAGATGAGCACTTTGTACTATAAATTCCCTGTCTTGTTGCTGCAAGCAGGGTTCCATCTTTTGCAAGAGCAAGCTTCTCTATAAACAGGTTTCCAAGGCCAGTGTTTTTCTGAGCCCATGAATTTCCATTCTTGACGTAGACTCCCTGTCCTGATGTTCCAACGATTATTTTTCCAGAACTATCCTGCAAAGCCTCGACTGCATTCTGGCCTGTAAAGCCAGAATCAACCCAGTCTGCATCAACCCTTGTGTAAACCTTGTTGCCTAATGCAGCGACAAATCTTCCTTTGCTTATCCTTAAATCGTTTACCTTTCCTTTGTCCATGAATTCCTGCCAGACTGGCCAGACAAAATCATACACATATATGCCGTAATTTGAACTTGACTCCTGAACAGCAGCATACAGCATCCCTGAAAAGCTCAGTGCAGTTACATTTGCATTCTCTAATCCAACATACTCCCAACTCTCTCCAAAGTCCTCTGTTTTCCATATTCCGCCTGCACCATATTGGTTTTCCTGAGAAAGCCCTGCATAAAGAACCCCCTCAGCCCCTGGAATTGTCAAAAGGGAAAGAAATTTCTCCTCTGTTGAAAAAGGGAAGGAGGTGATTTGAGTAAATGATGTGCCCTGGTCAGTGCTGACATATATTCCTTTGTCAGAACCAAGATACACTGTATTCTCGTCCATCCCGTCGATTGCCATAGACAACAAAACCTCGCTGGAAATGCTGCCCGAAACCAGGCTCCATGCCGCTCCATCATTTGTGCTCTTCCAAACGCCGGTATCTGCCGAGGCAAAAATTACCGCGGAATCATCAGATATTGAAATACTCCAGCTTTGACCAGAGTCAGCAACCTTCTGCCAGGAAAAATCAGAACAGGCGAGGTTAACATCGCACGCGTTGTCCTGACATAGAGAAGGAGGAGCATCTCCAATTGTAAGCTGACCAGAAAAGACGTATGGATTCTCCCTGTCCCAGATAATCCTGTTTTCATTAAGCTTAAATCCTCTCAGGGAAACAGAATGGATTCCTGACTGAAGACTAGCTGCACTAAACTCGCCTGACACATCGAGGAATAAATTAACATCTGCACCCATGCCTGCAAAAAACAATGACTTATCTGGTGTTGCCATTATTGTATATTGCTGGCGAACTTTTGCGTTATTGGTCACGCTGGGGTATTGATTATCGACACGGAAATTTGGCTGTCTTTCACCGTCTATAAACAGTGTTCTGTCAACAGCATACACTCCGCTCTCCAAGGGAGTTACTGAAACCGCGACTTTCTTGTTTTGAGCATCATTGCCAATAGTGGAAGGCTCAAGAGTCATCCAGTTCTTGGTTATCTCAACGGACATTGCTGACACAGACATAATTAAGAACACCGCTGCCAAAACGAAAAATGTCTTATTCTTCACGCAACCGCCTCTTTTATCAGACTTTGGAAGTACGATTATTTAAATCTTTTGTTTTAGCAGCTTCTTCCTTCTTATCAGCTCAAACAACGCAAAGAAAAAGATAATCCCGACAGCAGCCAGCGTGATAAAGAAGCTGTTGCTGATGCAGGCGTCAGAAGATAACAATCCGGCAGATATCTTCATCTCGATTATTGCCGCGAAGAACAGCACAAATATTGCTACAACCATCAATATGAAGGAGTCAAGCAGAACCATCTTGAATCTGTGAGAGAATATCTTCTCCTTCAAAAATGCTTTCGACAAAACCCCTCCTGCAATTGCCGCAATGCAGTAAGAGGCTGCCTCGGGTATCATGTGGAAGAACATCACGCTCACATTGCAGAGCATGAACCCTGAGCTGAAAAAGATATCGCCTGAAACCAGCCTTGTTCTCACAACATCTGCAAGTGCAGAGGCAAATATCGAAGCATTAAGCGCAATCAGGAATATTGCTCCGGAATTATAAAAAATGGAGAGCAGAAATGAAACAACCATCACATAAAGGCTGTTCTTGAACATGTCATAAATATCATAATTAAGAAAAGCAGGAGTGACCTGTTTCCCAAGGACGTCTGCAGTCGTAGGCAGCGGTGGAAAATTACCCTCGGGAAGGTTCATCTTCAATTCGGAGAACGATTCTCCATATAATTCAGCCCTGGAAAAAACAAAATCCCTTCCAATAAGCGAAATTACAAAAAATGCCATGAACATTCCGATAAAAAAATAGACAAAGAAGTCTATTATTTCTTCGTGCTCCCTGAAAAAACCAAGATGTTTCTTAGTTTCGTGTTTTTTCTCGAGGCTGAAAAGATTATTTACACCATAAACTGCCAGTATGACGCTGAAAAGAACTGTTGAAATCCCTATGAATCCGGGAGAGGTCCTGAATAGAACAAACGAGACAATAAATGACAGGACAGTAACTATAATCCCAAGAAGCAGGGAGCATATGGGCCTTCCCTCGACCCACTTCTCTTTGAAAATATTTTCAACAACCATTTTACTTTGCCATGGAATAAGCCTGATTAATCGTATCGTCTGAATAGCCCTGTTTATTCAGAACCGCTTTTATCTGTTCAAATGCATAGCCTTTCTGAAGGCTATCCCTTATGTAATTTGACATGGCTGAAAGAACTTCATTCTGCTGAGTAACCGTGGCCTGCGACTGCTCCACAGGGGCAGAAACCTGCTGCTCAGTCACAACAGCATCGTGTGGCTGCGCTACAGAGGGCTGCTGCACAGGCATGTCATATTTACTCTCTTCAGCTTCGGCTTCCTTCTTTCGGCGGGATTTTCTCAAAAAATACATCACAACCGCCGCAATAAATAAGGCGCCGAGAAGCCCTGTTGCAATCGTCTGAGCACTTTTGCTAAACTGGGGCTCAACTGTACCAGACTGCTGAAGATTCTCATTTTCCAGCTGAGGCGATTTTTCGTCTAAAGCGGCATTTGTTTCAGCAGGAAGTTCTAATTCATCCGGCAACTGTTCGTCGTTGGCAGAACTCCCCTCGGCAATAAGAGAATCCTGGTTGAGAGAATCTACATCCTCTAAATCAAGCAACATGTCAGGAGAAGAAGACTCGGAGCGAACTATGCAAGCCAGACATATCAGTAGAACCAAAAACGTTGCCTCTTTTTTCATTTTAAATAACCGATGTTGAACTGGTTTATATAATTTTACTTTTTCAGGCAGTTAACAATTTCAGAAATATTAGCACCTGTTTTTATTCCCCTTCCAGTAATATGTGTTGGAGCAGAATGCCCTATCGTTTCCAAAAGCTTTTCCTTCTTCACCATTCTCAGCTTGTATTTTTTGCATATCTTGTGGATGTCATAAAAGCCAACGGCATCTGTTCTTGACTCTGCAAGAGCTGTTTCAAGGAAATTTCTTATTTTCTTATCGCTGTTTTTCTCAATCATCCTTCTCACAAGCGGTTCAGAAAAAAGTCTCCCGAGCCAAATAGGTCCAGCATAATCAAACTCCTTCCCGCAGCCGCATCTGCCATTGGCAATTGTTTTTGTGGTCTTCCTGTTAAGGCAGCCCGGGCAGTACAGAAGATAACCGTGCTCTTTCAAAACATCATCGACTTTTTTCTTCCCTTTCCCTGCGCAGAAGAATATCCTGAAGTAATGCTCTTTTGAATAAGAGAAGACAGGTATAAGCGCCCTGTCAAACTGTGCTCCGATTAGCTGCACTTTCCTTATTAAGATCCTCAGGCCTGTCTCGTGCATGAACTCATTTCTCAATGGCTTTGCCCAGTACTTCCTCACGCAGGCATCTGGAGAAGTTCCGCAAAGGCAGGCAGTATCTGTAGCCGTGACTGCAAGAATGCCTTCCCTGGAAATCCTCCTTACCGCAGAATCGAGAAATGGATTGGGGGAGCCGAATGGGTCTATGTCAATGTAATCAAAGCCAGTACTCTGGAAAAGAAATTCAGTGGCATCTTTTTTGGAGACTTTTGCCTTTAATTTGTTGAGTCGTAGGTTTTTCCTAATCAGTCTTACAGCGTCTTCGCATATATCGTTAATGAAAATCTCCTCAATCTTCCCTTTCTTCAGCTCCTTAAGGAATCGTATCTCCCTGACACCTGAACCTGCAAGAGGGGATGCAATCCTCATTTCATTCTTATCAATGGAATTAAGCAGAAGAACAGAGATGTCCCTGTTCAGCTTCATCACAGGGTTATAGAACACAGGAAGCTCTTTTGATATCTTTCCCACATAGACATGTACCTTTGCCTTTCCTTCATCAATGGTCTGCATTAACAAGGTGGAAAGTTGAGAGTTTATAAATCATTTCCAAACCTTTAAAAAGGGACAGGGTTTACCCAATGGAATTGTTTTAACAGTGGAGGATTTATAATGGAAGGAAAAGTGAAGTTTTTTAACAGGATAAAGGGCTTTGGCTTTATTGCCGGCGACGATGGTAAGGAGTATTTTGTGCACAAATCTGCTTTGACAGGAAACATCCAATTGAGAGACAATGATGCTGTAACCTTTGAGCCAACACAGGGCGAGAGGGGGTTAAAAGCAGAGAATGTTTCGCTGTCTGGCAACAAGGAGTCTGCAGAAGAAGCACCGCAACCAGAGGCAGAGCAACCAGAAGAAGAAGTACAACAGCCAGAGGAAGAATAGGTTTTTAGTTCTTTTTTGTGTTTTTTTCTCCGCAAGCTATAAATAGTAGTTTACTATCCTGCAATAGAAACGGGGTGTAACTGTGCAGGTCAAGATAAGGAAGCAGAATGCTGACGGAATCGTAAGGCTGGAAACAACCGGGGAGATAAAGGAAGTGCTAATTAACGAGGACATTCTTCATCCCGACAAGGAGTCAATATCGATTTGCTTCAGAGGAAAAAACTCATCTGGAATAGTCGACCTGACACCTGCAGAGATAGAAAAGGTCATGGCTTCTGTCAGAAACAGGATTCACCTGATAAAAGGCATAAAGGAATATGTGGGCAGTGGAGCTAGAAGGTTCTAGAACTTAAAGTCATCCTTTCCCGCAGCAGGCGCTTTTCCGAAATCACCCATGTTGCTAAAATCATCTTTTCCAGGCTCGGCAGGCTTGTCTAAAGAGAAATCATCATTGCCTGATGCACCGCCTCTATTATTGTCCTCATCAACGGCTCTGGGATTTGGAGTTACCCTGTCAATTAATTCTATTGTAAAATAGAACAGCGGGAAGAATAACAATGCAGCAAGGATGTGCTTAAATGAGAAAGGGATGGCATTGTAAAAGACCGGCACGAATATTGCAAAGACATAAGTCACTTCCCTGACCCTGCCAAGGTATTTTATTACCTTATTTCCTCTCCAGCCAAGTATAATTATCACTAAACCATACGCGAATATTATGAGCAACAGCAGGAACCTCAGGGATATGTTCAGGAACCCTGTCAACTCTCCAGCATTCATTAGCCTGAAGGTCTGCCTCGTGCAGTCTATCGCTGCCCATACAACAACGGTTGCATTTGTTATCGCATTGCCCATCGAGGTTCCTGTCTTTTCCTGGAAGAACTCCGCAAAGAACCACGCAAGCCAGACTGGGACAAGAATCCAAAGCATGTCCATTGTCGTGTAAGGAGTTACAAAAATAGTATGAACCCAAGTCTTCACGAGTTCCCAAAGATACAACCCTATGCTAACATACCAACTCACAAAGATGACCTCTTTTTCCCTTGCTCAATCACCTTCTTCCACAGTAAAAGAACTTATCTATTGAAACGTCCTCACTCTGATAATTGCCCATCCTCTGGCTTGATTGCTGCAAAGGCTGCTCGCTTCTCGGAGAAGAAGCGGTTGGCATTGACCCGGGTATCGCATTATTCACCACTTCTCCTGAATCTGCATTGACAATTGGAACAGATACATTTTCAATCCTTCTCGCACCTGAGGAAAGCTGCCTTCTTATATCCCTCATCTCATCACTCAGTCTTGTTATTTTCTCTCCCATCCTGGCAAGCTCTGCAGCCACCTTTTTATTATTCATATCAATCATTATTTCCATCTGCTTTTGGAGAAAATAGTCCTCTGGCTTCATTGTTGCAATTTCCATTTTTTAAGCACACTCCTGTTCTAGTCGTGAAAGTTCTCTTTGATAAACTGGATCATCATTTCGTTCTTGGCTAATCCGTATGCCTCGAGGGCCTTCGACACCATCTCCTCGCTCAGGCAGATATCACCAACAAGCGAGAGTTTCTCAGCGTCGCCTGCAAGCTCGAATGCCTTTATGGCATAATCATACTCCTTCTCTGCCAGGCATTTGTTTCCAAGCTCGACGAGTTTATCCTTGTCCTTTATGGTTGAGAATATCTCGAAGGCATAGTCAAATTTGAATTTGTCGACACACTGGTTGCCCACCTCTATGAGCTTACCTGTGTCGCCAACGGCAATAAATGCCTTGATTGCATGCTCCAGTCTTCCGTCGTCAAGGCATTTCTTTCCAAGCTCAAGAAGCTTGTTCCTGTTGTTCGCAAGCTTATATACCTCGATGCAATTGTCGTACTGCTGCAGCCGCTCATAATCAAGCGCTGCCTCATTAAGCTTCTCCTTGTTTGCTGCAAGAACAAATGACTTTACTGCACTGTTAAGGTCTCCTTTTCTCTTGTATTCCTCGCCCAGCGCAGTCAAAATGCCGAATTTCACCTCGGGGCTGAACATTGTAAGGTTAAGGTTTTCGAGGCCTTTCTTCAGCAGCGCAGGAACAATCTTTCCGAACTTACTTAGATCCTGAGTCTGGCCGAGGAATTTTTCATTGCTCTCAGCAATATCTCCGACCATCTTTTTGATGATTACCTCGTTTTCCATTTTTCTCACCTTAAACAAGCTCTATTCCAAGCTCATCAATCATTCTCCTCTTTTGCTTTGCAATATCTGCCTTGTCATTCTTCCCGAGAATCCATGGAGAAGTAACACCTGTTATTATCGTCATTACACAGAGTTTTCCCTTCATTCCCTCGTTGATTCTTGCACCCCAGATCACATTGGCGTCCTCGTCAAGCTTCTCTGTCACAAGCTCACCTATCCTTGCAACCTCGTCAAGCGTCATCTCGGGACCACCTTCAATGTGGATTAGCGCACCCTCTGCACCCTCATAGCTTATGCTCAATAACGGATTCGCCAATGCTCCTTTTACAGCCTCATCTACGCGGTTTGTAGTATCAGAAACTCCAACTCCAATTGCTGCAACGCCTCCGCCCCTCATTATTGCCTTGACGTCAGCGAAATCCAGATTAACCAAAGACGGAACAGAGATGGTTTCCACTATTCCACGAATCATTGTCGAAATCAGCTCGTTTGCAACAGCGAATGCCTGCTGCACAGGAAGGTTTCCTGCAATCTGAACCAGTCTGTTGTTGTCTATCACAATAACTGTGTCACATGCTTCCCTTAGCTGCTGAAGGCCGAACTCTGCCTTGTCAATCCTCGCCCGTTCAATGTTGAAAGGCATTGTTACTGTCCCGATAACTATTGCACCTGAGTCCTTTGCTGCTACTGCAACATAAGGTGCCGCGCCAGTCCCTGTACCGCCTCCCATTCCTGCACATACGAACACCATATCCGATCCTTTCATCACTTCCTTTATCTCATTGGATGTTTCCTGCGCTGCCTGCGTCCCCTTATTCGGAAAGCCGCCGCATCCAAGACCTCTTGTTATGTTTCTTCCTATGAGAAATTTGTAATCTGCTGAGCTTATATCGAGATGTTGCTGATCTGTGTTGCAGGCAATTATCTCTGCACCCTTGATGCCCTTCTTGTAGAGCCAGCTCACCATGTTATTGCCTGCTCCCCCCACACCAACTACCTTTATGTTTGCCTGACCTATCGGAGTTTCCCCGTTCTGCATGCCATATGCCATTTTTTCAACCTCTTTTGAGTTTTTGTTGTTAAGATATTGACCAATACCTGTGTCCCTATCTAAGTTGTTATTAATCATAGAAACATGCTAGTATATAAATGTTACGTTTTTGTATACTGGTTTACACTTTTGGAATGAGGGGTTTATAAAGAAAGCATGCGAAAAGCAGCTTTCTAATCGAAAATTTCGTTCTAAAGAATAGAGCTAGACTCAACGAAATTTCCGATAAAGAAAAGGTGAAATCTAATACCCAAATCTTCTCTCGTACTCCTTGTGGCTGAACCATTCGAGAATTACATTCAACATCATGACTTCATCCTCCTTGATTGTGTAGACGAAACGCCATGCATTCGGTAAGTTGTATTTCCATAAATTAGTTATGTTATAATCCCTGATATTCAGACGGCCAGAATCTTTTTTGTATCTTTGTTCCGCAAGACGGATTTGCCTGTCAAAAACCACCGGTAACAGACCGGTGGCATGTTGCTTCGCAAGTGGCAGCAATTGCGTGGTTTTTTGACACCTCGAAATTCCACGAATAGCCAGTGGTTTTCGAGCACCCAAAAAAACGCATAGCGTTTTTGGGGCACCAAAAATTCCCGAAAGGAATTTTTTAGTGCAACAGAATTCCA
>JAFGPE010000171.1 GCA_016926055.1 Candidatus Woesearchaeota archaeon
GCAGGAGTTCTGTTAAATTACACCCAAGCAAGGTCTGTGAACATAAGGCTTACAGAAAACGCCACGAACACTTCAATCTACCTGCTAAGGGCAAGGCTTACAAGAAGCATAGCGCACAACAACAAGATAAGGGACATTTCTGAATCAGATGGCATGAAGTCGGGCTCAATGACTGGCGCATCTGGTTCAACAGTAAGATATGCAGGACTGAAGAAAGACGTTGCCTCGAAGCTTGTTGACAAGTTACACCCAAAAGAGTGCAAGATAAGCATGCCAGGTTCTTGCACTTCAAAGCTGTATCACTGTGACGACAGCCTGACAAACTGCGCAGAGAGCACAGATGCCTCGATTAATGAGTCGGGAACAGGCTATTGTCTCTGGAATATTCCGTGTACCTTCTCAGTGTATTCCGGCGATTTGCCGGACACAGGAGGGGATGACACTCCGCCAAGCGGAGGAAGTGGAGGAGGAGGCGGTGGAGGAGGAGGCGCTGCTTCATCAATAAGTTCGAGTTCCACTTCGGCATTCTGGCAGACTCTTCCTGCAGGAACAGCAACAATGAATGTTGGCGAGGATAAAATAGGCTTTGAAAAAATGACCTTTCTTGTGAATAAGGCAGCAACTAACGCAGAAATAAAGATAACAGCAACCTCGAAACAACCATCTGCTGTGCCAGAAAATCTGATTGACAAGGTGTACCAGTTTATAATAATTGACTTCACAAACCTTGCAGAATCTGATGTAGGCAGAGCAGAGATTACTTTCAAAGTGGCGAGGCAGTGGCTCACGGACAACGGTGCAGTCAGCACAGATGTCTTACTGAAGAGATGGAGTGAAGCGGACAGCAAGTGGACAACATATACTCCGACGATAACAAGCTCTGACAGCACATATGTGCACTACTCTATCAAAACAGCCGGATTAAGCTACTATGCAATTGTTGCCGTTCCCAAGACCATAGAACCTGAGAAGAAAGAAGAAGCTGTTGTGGAGGAACAAAAACCGGTAGAAGAGATAAAAACTTCCGAGGAGAATCTGCCTGTAGACACAACTCTGGCAGAAGAGCCCACCAAGGCAGGCCTAAGTCTTATCCAGAAGCTTGCAATAGCTGTTGCTGTTGTTCTGGTTATAACTGCTGTCCTAGTGGTGCTCCAGCGCGAAAGGATAAAGAAGAAGGGCAACCTTGAAGGCGAGTTAAAGAAGAAAGCAGAAGAGCTCGAGAAGAAGTATCAGTCAGGCGGGGAGCCGAAAGAGCAGCACAAGAAACACGCCAAATAATAACAGTTTATTATTTATTTTCTTTTATTATATCAGAAAGAAATAAAAATAGAAAGCAAAATAGATGAAATCACAATGGCAAAATCCGGAAAAATAAAAGAAGAATATGTGACTGTTTGCCCGAAATGCAAGTCACCAGACATACGAATTGACAAATCGAACCCAGTACAGCCGATTGCAGGATTGCCCGCGATGTATCTGTGTGCAAAATGCGGCCACAGCGGATATAATTTTCCTGAAGTTCTTGTTTCTGAAATTGAGAAATTCGAAAAAGAGTCTGTTAAGGAGAAGATTATCGATACAAAAAAGGATAAAACACCTTTTGTGGATACAAACTACGGCAATTTCGAAGTGAGGGTTCTGTGGAAGGTTACAGGCCCGTTATTCCTGTTGCTTGGACTGGTTGCGTTCGTTCTCAAAAGACCTACTGAAGGATCAACTCTGCTGATAGTTGGCGCATTCATAACATTCATAACTTATTTCAAGAAGAGAAAGATAAAGAACGAATGACTCACTCCCACTCTATAGTTCCCGGCGGCTTGTTAGTAACATCGTAGAATACCTGGCGTATTCCGAGTGCAAGGATTTTCTTTGAAACAGCATCAATAAACTTCTTCGGCAACCTTGCAAATCTTGCAGTCATCGCCTCTGTCGAGACTATTGGTCGAAGAATTATGCTTTCGCCACCAATTGGAACAATCACTACAGGGAACTGCCAGACCTTGCTGTAAAGGTTTTGTTTTTTCATTTCAAGCACAACAATCCTGTCTGCCTCCCTCAATAAATCAAGCCTGTTCTTTGTCAGATATGCTTTTTTTAGTTTAAGATTGACCATTTCTTTAGGAGCAACAAGATAAAGAACTCTGTTAACTTCCCTTACTTTATTTGTAATCGCTGTTGAAAGCTGCTCTAACATATCCCAATCGAGTCCGCCAACAACTATGGCAGGATGCTTGTAGCTCCTTGCATCGCCCTGAACACCCACTGATTTTATCGGAAGAACAGCAGACTGATAACCATGAGTCTGGGCAATTTTCTTTACCTTCATGTTTGCTTCATCAACTTTCTTATCTCTTCCGTCAGAACACAAACAACGAACTGCCAAACCGGGTCCTGGAAACGGATGCCTCCAGACCATTTCATTGGGGAGGCCTAGAAACTTCCCAAGCTCCCTCACCTCGTCCTTATAAAGGGATTTCAACGGCTCGATGACAAGGCCCTTCTCAATCATCTCCTGGACAAGAGGAACCCTGTTGTGATGAGTCTTAATCAAATCAGCATTCTTTGTACCCTTGGTTTCGATGGTATCCGGGTAGATCGTGCCCTGGGCCAGAACCCATTCGCGGGGATTTAGCTTTAATTTCCTCAGGACATTCTTCTGGACAGAAATAAAGGTTTCTCCGATTATCCTTCTTTTCTCCTCCGGCTCAACAATTCCCCTCACTGCTTCAAGAAAATCCGCCGAAGCGTCATGGACATGGAAATTGTCAAAGCCAAGCCTTTCAATCCTCTCCATTACGATTCTTGCCTCGTTCTTCCTTATAAAACCGTTATCAATAAAAAGTCCGTAGACATTCTTCGGTCCCAGAATTCTATCCAATAAAACAAAACAAACTGTTGAATCCACCCCTCCTGAAACAAGCAAGAACACCTTTTTGTTTCTTAGTCGTCTTTTTATTTCTAACTCAATTGTCTGAAAATAGTTCTTGACATCATAATTCCTTTTGCATCCGCATATATTAATAAAATTCTTCAGCATTTTCATTCCATTTGGCGTGTGGGTTACTTCTGGATGGAACTGGAAGCCGAAATAATTCCTTTTTTCATCCGCCATTGCCGCAATTTTGCAATCATCTGTTGAACCAATAGCGTTAAAACCGTCAGGTAGCCCGACGACTTCATCACCGTGGCTCATCCATACCTGCTCTTTCTTCTTCAAACCGGAAAAGATTCCTTTGCTCACTTTTATCATCAGCTCTGCAAAACCGTATTCTTTTGTTGTTCCCTGCCTCACTTTTCCGCCAAGATGAAATGCCATGAGCTGGTGGCCATAGCAAAGACCCAGTATGGGTTTTTTCAGCTTAAAAAGATTTTTATCTGGCTGGGGAGAATCTTTTTCATAGACAGAAGAAGGACCGCCAGAAAGGATTATTCCGCTGCTACCTTCAAGCTCCTCAGCTTTTGTTTCTGCAGGCATTATCTCAGAATAGACGCCAAGCTGCCTTATGCGTCTTGCGAGGAGATGGCAATACTGCCCACCCATATCGAGGATCATTATCCTTTGAGCGTTTTTTATTTTTTCATTTTGAGTCATGTTATTTTTCTCCCAGATTTTTGTGCGCATTTTTCAGCATACTGATGATTGGAAGCCCGTATGGGCAATTTGATTCGCATGAACCGCATTCAGTGCATTTATCTGCCTTGACATCTACAGAATTCTTATATCTTTCTCTTGCCCAGCCCTTCATACCATATCTTTCATAATATGCATCAAAGCAGAGTATCGTGGAGATGGGGATCTTTTTTGGACAGGACGGCATGCAATAACCGCACTGCCTGCAGAATGTCCCGGACATTCTTTTCTTATTCTCCTCGAGCTCTTTCTTCTCCTGCAAAGTAAGATTGCCTTGCGAAGAAACATTTTCATCAATCTGCGCGATGGAATTCGTGCCGGGGATGACGACAGAAACAGGGTACTGCAGTATGAATTTCAATGCTGCCCCTGCATTTCTCAATGCTCCTCCTGCCAATGGCTTCATAACAATTATTCCTAGATTCATCTTATTTGCATGGTTCAGAAGCTCCATACATCTGCTGTATTCAATGTAATTGAAAGGGAACATCACGGCATCAAAGAATCCTGTCTTTATTGCCTCCAGAAGAACTCCTGGCTGATGTCCTGTTACGCCAATAAACCTTATTTTTCCATCTGCCTGCGCTTCCTTCAGAGCGGCCATTGCTCCCCTGTCCGATAGAACAAATTTCAGCTGCTCCTGATTCTTAAGTGTGTGTATTTCATATAAATCAATAAAATCTGTCTTTAGATTCCTGAGACTTGTTTGAATTTCTTTCTCCATCTCTTCCCTCGAGTAAACCTTAGCCCTGGTTGAGATTATACATTCATCTCTTCTCCTGCCAAGCACACAGCCAAACTTATTCTCGCTGTCAGAATAGACTCTTGCTGTGTCAAAGAAATTTATTCCCTTGTCAAGTGCATGATTGAGTATCTTTTTGGCTTGGGTGACTGCTACTTGCTGAATAGGTATGCCGCCAAAACCTATCGAAGAAACTCTTAATCCTGTTCTTCCCAATTCCCTAAACTCCATTTTCTACACTCTTTCCTTGAGGCAGACTGAAGCGATTGTAACGCACAGCGCAAGCACAACCGGTCCAAGGACAAAGCCAAGTATACCAAAAACCTTCAATCCGCCAATCACACCAACAAGAACAACAACAGGATGAACATTGCTTCTTGAGCCAATTATCTTCGGCTTAATAAGGTTATCTGTGTTGCTTACAACAATCATAGAATAAACAAAAAGGCCGAGGCCGTTCCAGAACCTTGCCATATCCTGGCTTATAAGCCCTAGCAATGCGTGGCTCACAGAGACAGGAACCCAGACCAATGCTGTTCCCACAATGGGAACAAGTGCTGCAACTGCAGTAAGTGCCCCCCAGACAATAGGACTTTTTAGCCCGAAGATGAAATAACCTATGCCTGCAACCACACCCTGCACCAACGAAACAACAATCGACCCATAGACAACAGCAAAGCTCACCTCCCCGAGTTTCTTCATAATTAAGTCCCTGTGCTTTTCCTTGAACAAAGCAATAGACCAGAATTGTTTGACAAGCGATTCCCCCTCAATCAGGAGGAAGAACATCGTGAACAATGCAATGAAAGTGTCCAGTATTCTTCCGGGAATGCTCAATAAAAAACCTGAAGTCCAGCCAA
>JAFGPE010000172.1 GCA_016926055.1 Candidatus Woesearchaeota archaeon
AGATTTTCTTAAAAAACTGCAGTCTATTCTTGAAGAAGGAAGGCTTTGGGCTGCTGGCAGTAAAGGCAAGGTCCATTGACGTTGCAAAAAAGCCAAGAGATATTTTCAACATAGTAAGGGCAGAGCTTGAGAAAGAGATGGCTGTTGTCGACTATAAAATCCTTGACCCTTATGAAAGGGATCATTGTATGTTCGTATGCAAGGCTAAAAGTTAATGTTTTTCTAAATAATTGTCTAAAAAAATCAAAATCTAAAGATCTTCTTTTCAAAATCAACTATTCTATTATCCTTTATTCGTATCTCTTCCTTCTCCAATAGAATCTTTTTCTTCTTGTTATTCATCTTCCCTGCATAGCCGCCGAGTGTTCCATCGCTTTTGACGACTCTGTGGCATGGGATGACAACTGGAATTTTATTATTCTTCAGCGCAGTCCCGACAGCCCTGTATGCCTTTGAATTCAGCTTTTTAGCGATAAGCGCATAGGTTGTTATTCTTCCTTTTGGAATCCGTCTGCATAAATTCAAGACTTTATCCTGAAACATCATTCAAAGCGCAATAATTTCCTTGTTTATATTTTTTTATCTATGAAATGATATGATAACTAAAAAGTAGTTAAAAAGAAAAAGATTTAAATAGGGGCTATTTGTTCTGTGAACCGATGAACGAAGCCATATCAAAGATAGAAGCAGTCATCTTAGATTTTGATGGCCTTATGGTCGACACTGAACCATTGCAATCTCAGGCGTGGGTAAGGATGCTAAAAAAGTACGACAAGACTCCTGAGCTTTACGATAACGGCTTAGTTCACAAGGTTGGAAAAAGCATTGAAGAGAACTGGAAAATTCTTAAAAAGAAATATGTAATCCAAAAAAGTGTTGAAGTTCTTGAAAAAGAAAGAAGCAAGATTTACCTAGAACTATTGAAAAAAGCAAAACCCATGGAAGGTTTGAAAAAGCTCCTGACCAGACTTTATGAGGAAAAGAACGCTGGAAGAATTAAATTGGGCATGGCCTCTCATTCCAGGAAAGAGTATGTCGAATTTGTAATCGAAAAGTTGGGCTTCAAAGATTATTTTGACACAATTGTTGTCCGCAAGGATGTAAATGAAGATAAGCCCGCGCCAGATATTTATCTCGAAACAGCTAGAAAACTGAAAGTGACTCCTGAAAAGTGTGTTGTTTTGGAAGATTCAGAAACAGGGGTAAAAGCAGGACATGAAGCGGGCATGAAGATCATCGCGGTTCCAAACAAATATACTAAGCAGGATAACTTCTCAGAAGCAAATCTCAGGATAGATTCATTGAAAGAAATAGACATGAACAAGATATATTCATTGGGAAAAGTCTAAGCAATTATTCTTCAACAGGCGAATCATCAGTCTTTTCTTCTGAGGGGGCAGTTTCTTCCTCGACCGCAGATTCTTTCGTCTCCTGCTTCTTTGGCTTTTTCTTCTCTGTCTTTTCCTCTCCTTCCTCATCAACATGCTCCTCTTCTGCAGGCTTTTCCTCAGGAAGCTCTTTTGCCTCCACATTTGGCTTCTTTCTTGTTTCCAGCTTAAGAACCCGTATCTCGCATGTTCTCAAAGGGGAGACCTTTCTTGCCTTGTCTAACAATCCTTTTTGCAGCTTTCCAAAGGCGACATCCTTAAACAGTGTTTCGAAGTCATTCTTCTTCGCATAGTCTGCTATAAATGCTCTTGACATCCTCCTCAGCTTCCTCACTATGGAGTTCGGCGCCATGCTCCTTGTTATCAGTATTGGCTTCATTGTTACTGCCTTGCCATCCTTTGTTTCAACAACAAATGAATCAAATATGTGCTCTCTCCGTCTTCTAATCAGCCTCTTCACAGAAGCAGTCATCATCTCAAAGGCGACAGGCTTTGTAACCGCCTTGTCTCCTGCAATGCTGTCTACAACAAATGTTATATTGATGTGCTGGTGCTTAAAGTTATTCGTAAGGACTGCAAGATTAGTAGCTATTCTCCTGTTGAGCAGGTCAGAAGGCTCCATCGCCGTACTTTCGCCTATCAGGCTGCTGTTAAAGCTCTTGGGAGTGAATACCTGAAACCACGTTTTCTTCTTGATTCTTGTTGTTAATTTCTTTGTTGATTTTGACATAAATTCACCCTGAATAAGCAAGTGTTAGGGACGACTTTAAAAAGCTTACTGTTGCTCCACCTCATATCTCAGGATTGCTGCTATCTTTCCGATGTCTCTGAGTTGGGCCCCCTCCCTCGTGTCTTGGGATATCAGCTTTACTGTTGTACCCATCTTTTCAGCTTCCTGCTCCAACTCGTCGATTATATTCTCGTCAAGCGTCTCTGAAAGAAGCAGAGTATCAACTACACCAAGCAGTACGTTTTTTTTAACCTCTTCAAGGCCGTAAGATGCCATCCTTGGCTTTGTGGCAAGAAGCTCAAAAAACCTGTTCATTATCTTCTTCTCATCCGCCAGCTCCTCCTGCGCCAGAACATCCTGGCTTTTGTCAACAAGCTCCTGAAGCCCAAATTCTCCAGTATAGCTCAAATCCTTAATCGCGATTATTTTCTTCTTTACTTCATTTGTTATAAAATCACCATCTACAAACTCATATTTTGTAGGACCGGGTCCTCCAACAATTATGCCCTTCAGCCCTTCCATGAAAAGAAACTGGTCTTTCATCATCATTCCAATCTTGCCATAGAATTCTTTTGCAGCATCTTCCCTTAGCCTTGAAAATCTGACAGAGGATTGTCCTCCTGCCCTGGTCTTTCCAGGAACATTTGACTTTGCAGATGTGAGCGAAACAATTGTCTTTCCCTTGAGAAGAGCAATATCCGCCTCCCTCCTGTCCATCACAACTAAGCCGTATGCTTCCTTCACGTCAAGCATATCTCTCAATAAATCAAGTTGAAACTGCTTGTCACATCTGTAAAGCCTCGTGTTCAACGGAACAGGTGGCTCAATGCTCCACACCTTATAATCCTGCTGTCCTTCGCGCTCTGCAACATTTCCCGAGAATACAGCCAAACCATGGGGTGGCGTCTGCTTGAATAATCTGAGATGCTGGACCATTCTCTCAAGGGCATTTATAACATTATTCCTTGTTGTGCTTGACTTTATATTCGAAGCTGTTCCTTGTTCCTGCACAAGATGGCCGATTATCTTGGTTATCTCATATCCTGCAGGGATATAAACTGTGACGAGTTCTGTATGCCTGCCTCTAAAGTTCTCAATTGCCTTTATGAAATGCTTCAGCTTATACCTTTGTTGTTCTGTTAAGCGGGCCATATTAGTTACCTAGAAAAACATCTGCTATTTATACCTTATCCTGCCCATACCCTGTAGCGAGGAGAATTTCTTCATCATCTTGTTCATCGAAGCTTCATTGCCTGGCTTAAGCATCTTAATCAGCTTCTTGCTCTGCTTGTACTGTTTCAGCAACTCCCTTACCTCTGATGCCTCTGCACCGGCGCCTTTCGCAATCCTCTCAATCCTTGCAGCAGATATGAGTTCAGGATCTTCAAGCTCTTCCTTTGACATGGAGTCCATTATGTAGCGCCATCTCTGGAGCTTTTCCTCCTGTACATTGAGCATTTCCTTCGGCATCTTTATCTGACCAAAACCAGGAATCATCTCGGCTATCTTGTTCAATGGGCCCATCTTCTTCATCGCCTGCATCTGGTCATATAAATCAATAAGATTGAACTCGCCCTTAACAAGCTTCTTGCTTAAGTCCTCTGCTTCGTCTTCACTAATAGCTTCCCTTGCCTTCTCAAGAAGCGCTTCCAGGTCACCCATTCCAAGTAATCGTGAAACAAATCCTTCTGGCCTGAATTCCTCAAGGGCATCGGATTTTTCTCCAACACCTATGAATTTTATTGGCGCATTTGTCGCTGCGCAGGCTGTCAACGCTCCTCCTGCCTTTGCCGTGCCATCCATCTTCGTTGCAACAACCCCTGTGATATTGCAGCTGTTGTGGAACTCGTCTGCCTGCTTCTGAGCCGCCTGCCCGATATCTGCACTTATGACAAGCAGCCTTTCCTCAGATTTAGTCTGGTCAGTTATCTCCTTTATCTCCTTTATCAAATCTCCAGACAACGCATCTCGTCCTGCTGTGTCAATTATCACTATGTCGTATGTATTAAGCTCTTTTTGATTGTTCTTCCATATCTTCACAGCATTCTTCTCTTTTCTGTCTGTGAAAACAGGAACATTAAGTGACTTGCCAATCTGCTCAATCTGGTCCATTGCTGCAGGTCTGTGAACATCCAAGCCAAGAAGCGCAACCTTATATCCACGCTTCGAGAAGAATCTCGCAAGCTTTCCAGCTGTTGTTGTCTTTCCTGAGCCGAACAAACCAAGAAGCATTATCTTGAAAGGCTTTCCCCTTACTGTAATCTTTGCGCCTTCACCACCAAGAAATTTCACTAGCTCCTCGTAGACGATATGAACAAGCTGGTCCTTCTTAGTCAGACCGGAAGGGGCTTCTTCCTTCATTGCGCGCTGCTTTATCGCATTGGTGAGCTCGAAGACCAGCTTCACGTTGACATCTGCCTGAAGAAGCGCCCTCTGGATATCCTTGACAAGCTCATTGATCATCTTCTCATCCACAAAAAGGGATTTAGCTATCTTAGACAATGTATTCTTCAGCGATTCCCCTAGCTTTTCCAACACCATGATGGAATGTAACCTACGAGGATTTATAAATGTTGCTGAAAAATAAATTTTTCAGAAAAATTAGAAAACCTTAAATACTTCTCCCTACTTCCTCCTTCCATGACCAAAACAACTTGCTGCTGTGATTGTTGCTGTTGTTAATTAGTTCTCTCATTGTTTAAGCTAAAGCATCTATCGGTGCCATATTTACAACTTCGGGGGAACAGGAGGGAGAAATGATTTACAAAAACATCCTTGAAACTGTTGGAAAAACGCCAGTAGTGGGATTAGGAAAATTATCAGCAAACCTTTACGCCAAGGTTGAGTCATTTAATCCAGGAGGAAGTGTAAAGGACAGAATCGCTCTTGCAATGATTGAGGATGCAGAGAAAAATGGAAGATTAAAGCCTGGAATGAAAATCATTGAACCGACATCAGGCAACACAGGAATAGGTCTTGCGATGGTTGCTGCTGTCAAAGGGTACAGGGCAGCATTCGCGATGCCTGAAACGATGAGCATGGAGAGAAGAAAGCTCCTGAAGCAGTACGGTGCAGAAATCATCATTACAGAAGGGTCGAAGGGAATGAATGGAGCAGTCGAGAAAGCAGAGGCGCTTGTGAGAACCGGGAATTATTTCATGCCGCAGCAGTTCAAGAACCCTGCAAACCCCGAAATCCATGAAAAAACAACAGCAAAAGAAATCATAGGTGATTTCAAAGGATTAAAACTTGATTATTTTGTCGCAGGAGTCGGCACAGGAGGAACGATAAGCGGGACAGGAAAAATCCTGAAAAAACATTTCCCAGATATAAAAATCATTGCAGTAGAGCCTGAGGAAAGCCCCCTGCTATCCGGAGGAAAAGCAGGTCCCCATAAGATCCAGGGGATTGGCGCCAATTTCATTCCAGAGACATATAACGCTGAGGTTGTTGACGAAGTTATAAAAGTAAACTACAAAAACGCCTTGGAAACATCAAGAAGGCTTGCAAGAGAGGAAGGAATTCTTGCAGGGATATCTGCCGGAGCGAACATATATGCTGCACTGCAGAAAGCGCAAATTGGAGCAACCCTTGCGATTATTCCCGACACAGGCGAAAGATATATTAGTACGGAGCTATTCGGTGATGAAAATGTTTGACACAATAAGAACTGCATTCAAGAAGGATCCTGCATTGAAGAGAGGGATTAATTTTCTGGAGGTTTTGTTGTATCAGGGCGTTCATGCAATCTGGGCGCACAGGATTGCACACCTTCTCTACAGGATGAAGATTCCATTTATTCCGAGACTGATATCGCAGGTCAGCCGTTTCTTTACACTGATTGAGATTCATCCAGGCGCTAAAATCGGAAAGCGCTTCTTCATCGACCACGGCGCAGGGATTGTGATTGGCGAGACAACAGAAATAGGGGATGATGTGATGATGTACCACGGAGTTACACTTGGCGGTCATGGCTGGTGGGTTGATGACAAGGGAAAGAAAAGACACCCTACAATCGGCAATAATGTTGTACTTGGAGTTGGCTGCCAGATTCTAGGCCCGATAACCATAGGCGATAATTCAAGGATCGGGGTTAATGCTGTTGTGCTTCACGATGTTCCTCCAAACTCGACTGTTGTCGGCGAGCTTGGCAAGGCAATAGTTGTCAATGGAAAGAAGGTTCCGAAAACTGACCTGAAGGAGATTGAGCTGCCTGAGATAGGATGGTTTAAAGGGAAGAAGAATGGGAATAAATAAAAACCTAAGGGATAAAATGTCATTAAAACTTTTCAACACCATCTCAAAGGGAAAGGAAGAATTCCATGAAATAAATAAAGGCCAGGTTGGCATGTATACCTGCGGGCCTACCGTTTATGACTACGCACACATCGGCAACTTCAAGGCATATATCTCTGCTGACCTGCTCAAGCGCTACCTTAAGTTCGAGGGATACAAGGTAAAGCACGTCATGAATATCACTGATGTTGATGACAAAACAATTAAGAACTCGAGACAGTGGAAGATGAAGCTGAGGGACTACACTGACAAGTACACAAATGCTTTCTTTCAGGACCTTGAAAAGCTGAATATTGACAAGGCAGATTTCTTTCCGAGGGCTACAGAAACAATACCTGAAATGATTGAGCTAATAAAAAAGCTAAAGGAGAAAGGAATCGCCTACCAGGGTGATGATAAGTCGTGGTATTACTCTGTTTCAAAGTTCAAGGGATATGGGAAGCTGTCTGGAATAAAGAAAGATGAGCTGAAGGCAGGCGCGAGGGTAAAGCAGGACGAATATGAGAAAGACACTGCAAATGATTTTGCTCTCTGGAAAGCGTGGAGCGAAGAAGACGGGGATGTTTTCTGGGAGACTGAGCTTGGCAAAGGAAGACCTGGATGGCATATCGAATGCAGTGCAATGAGCATGAAATACCTCGGAAAGCATTTCGACATTCACACAGGAGGAGTTGACCTTGTTTTTCCCCACCATGAAAACGAGATTGCGCAGTCAGAAGGTGCCAATGATTCAAAGTTTGTCAATTACTGGATTCATAACGAATGGCTTCTTGTAGATGGAAAGAAGATGAGCAAGAGATATGGCAATTTCTTCACGCTAAGGGATTTGCTTGCAAAAGGATATTCTGCAAGAGCAATACGATACCTGTTATTGAGCTCCCATTACAAGGTTCAGTTCAACTTCACAGAAGAAGGCCTGAAGTCGGCAGAGTCTACGATTGAAAGAATGGATGAGTTTGTAAGGAACCTTAAGTCAGTAAATAACACTAAGAATAATGAAAAGGTTAAGGAAATAATTGAAAAACTAAAAAAGGATTTTGAAACCTATATGGATGATGACCTTAATATCGGAAGTGCACTTGCATCACTGTTCGAATTTATGAAGGAAATCAACAAGTTCATGGGCGAGGATAAAACCGGAAAGGAAGATGCTGAGCTTGTCCTTGAAACAATGAAGCAAATTGACTCTGTCCTTGGCGTGATGAAGTTCGAGGAAGAGGAAGCGCCAAAAGAAATTCTTGACCTTGTTGCGCAAAGAGAAGATGCACGAAAAAGAAAGGACTGGACTGAGGCAGACAGGCTAAGGGATTTGATAAAAGAGAAAGGGTATGCAGTTGATGATTCCAAGGGCGGCGCAAGGGTTAAGAAATTAGAAGCGCATAAGTGATTCTAACGGATGTCCTCTTTTGCTACAGAATATTCTTTTTTCCGGACATACTCCACAAGATTCTTGAGACTATCTACATTTACCTGTGAAGGTTCCTTAAACTGGACTAAAAGCCTCAATACCGGCTCAAATTCATCTGTCTCATATAGCTCATGGGTGAATCCGCAGTTCTTGTATTTCTTCTTGTTTACGTCTTCAATGATAAGTTTTGCTGAATTATTTCCGCATATTGGACCCTGGAGTAAATGCTGATAATCTCTGTCCAATTTGCCTCTAAAGTCCACATACAATACATAGTCTGGAATATTTCGCGAATAACAGTCACATTCAAAATCCAGCTTTTCCAGCAAGTCTATTGCCTGCTTGTTAGAGTCAATAAAGCGAGTAACCACACCCTCCAGATTTTGGGAAGATAACCTGCCT
>JAFGPE010000015.1 GCA_016926055.1 Candidatus Woesearchaeota archaeon
ATTTTCATCATAGACAGTGAAGTTGCAGTAGACAATCCTTGTGGAGTTTGCCGTTAGGTCAATCTTGTCAGCAGGGTCTGCAGTAACATCATCAACTGATATTGATGTTATGTTTGGAGCAGCATTTATCAGTGTGAGAGTCATGTTAGGAGCCTGGTCCCATCCTGCGCCAGTCACATTGGCGTAAACAGGTCCAGCATAGTAGCCTGTGCCGTTGTCAGGAACGATAACTGTTATGTTATCGTTAAGAGTGCAGCTTACAGGACTAAGTTCGCAGTCTATCATGTATCTGTTGCTTGAGCCGGAGTTGCCTTCAAGACCAATGATGTCTGTGAGATTATTGGCTGAATCCCCCACCTTATAGATGTAGACTCTCCATCCGTTGGCATCGCCACCGTTACTGGCGTTGAATACATTTCCTGTGATGAAGTGAGTGGCAGTAGTAGTTCGTATAGCCAATACTATCAATACCAATAGACAAATCACTGCTTTATTGATGATACCACCCCGTTTATTCATTGAGTATTATTGACTATTAAGGTAAGATTAACATTGTTCTTTACGGAAACCTCATAGATTTGATTCTTCTTTATCTTGAAGTTCTTGCCTATGCCGCCAAATGCAGAGATAAAGCCAATTGTTGTTTCTTTGCTTTCATCATAATAGCTTACTGAATCAATATCAGGATATAAGTCAATCAAATCCTTCGCATACTTTATCTTTGTTTTAGTTGGAAAGCTAACTTGGCTCTTTCCATAGCCATCCGGCTTTCTTGTGAATTCAAGAAGATAGACAGTTACATTTATTGTTTCGTTATCCAGGATTATTGTTATGTTCTGTCCAAGAATGACTTGGCCGTCCACAGTAACATTACCTTCACCCTCTTCCTCTTCATCCTGCTCTGAGAATACAATAAATGACAATATGCCCATAACTATTATTGCAGAAATAACTAAAATCAAAGTTCTCCTCTTTTTCAACCCCTTCATGCCCTCGTGATGGTTGCCATGGTTTAAATATTTTTCTAGGATTCACTTTTCTTCTTCAGTATTCTTTGGTATGATATGATGGCGATAACTGATACAGCCATCGCTGTGAGCGCAATCAGGTAAACAGGAGTTGTTTCTTTAGTTTTCTTAATCTTTCCGGGAGTTTCCTTGGCAACTTCATTTACGGCGACATTCTCCTCTCCAGCGCTTTCTTTCAGATTCCCTGCTTTCTTGCCGGCAATCACGACAATGGAGAGATGACTTGCATGCACCCCATAATGAACATATTTGTCATCCTCTGAAATCTTCTCTGGCGTCAGTCTCTCCCACTTCCCATTGTAAATGTCAACAAATACTGCGTCATAATCCTTCAGCCAACTCTTCTCCACTTTGAAATAGAATGTTGCTTTCCTGATTACCTTGTCATCTACGCTTTTTTTTATTTCAAGGAACTGGTAGGCGTTCTTGTTGTTATCATATTCAAGCCATTCTGGCCTGCCGGTAAGCTTTGCTATTTCTATATCGAGTGAAGGAGCATTCTCTTTTACCTCAATTTCAAGCCGGGTTATTGCAAAGTCATTGTCATTTACTCTTATTACAACCGCTTCATTTATTTTGACATCGTTTAATGCAAACGTCTCCTTGCTTTCCTTGTAATCGCTTTCAATCTCCCTGGCGACATAATTCTCGCGGTTAGATGCTCCCTGAGAACTTACATCGCTAACTGTCAGGAGCCATGACCTGATAACAGAAAACTCACCATCTGTTATGTTGACTGTTATGTTGTAAACTCCGGCAGAGTGCTCATCGTTGTACCAGCTAATAAACTCATATGATGAATTGACAACACCCAATGCATTTCCATTCTCAGTCCAGTAATAACTTACGACACTGTAATTATTGGGGTCGGTTGCATTGACAGAGAACTCCAGTGTATCTAATTCATCCATCGAAGGAGCAATGCTCTCTGGAGAGTATGAATTTAGGATAGGGGGGTCGTTTACAGCATCTATTGTGAAGGTTATCTGCTCTGATTTTGTTTCCTTGAACGTATTGTTTGCATATGCTATTACTGTATATGTTCCTTCATCGAGCAGTGTAATGTTTGTTGTGGCGTTGTTGCAGCGTGTACATAAGGTTGTATTTGCGGAATAATTCAGTGAACACCATATGCTTTGGTTCATCTGCGAAGCCGTTGTAATATCTAGCAGGGCATGATTGCTTCTGATTATTGAATTGTTTGATGGAGAGAAAACATGAATGGCAAGCGTTGCATTCATATCCGGGGCTACATCATATCCCGCAGCAGTTGTTGTTGTGTTTACAGGGCCGCCTACGTAATCTCTGTCAGAAAGCCTTGAATGCACCACATCGCCGGATTGCCAGGTGTGGCCAGGGATTGCCTCTGCATCGCAGCAGTATATGTTCTCACCATTAACGCTGCACTCTGCTTTGTTTGTCGAGTCTGCAGGATAATAAAGCATAACATTCATTCCAATGGCGGTTGTGCTGTCTGCTGCATCAAAAACTGTTCCGCACACAAAATGGGCAGCTTGGCAGGCTATGGCGAGCAACGAGAATATTACAATTCCGGTTATTATCTGCTTTTTCATTCTTGCATCCAGGTTGTATCTGTTGTTACCGATACTTCATATCCTCTTGAAGGGTCGAGAGTGAAATTCTTTCCTGTGCCGCCAAATGCAGATATCCATCCCTGCGAGCTTTGTGCAGACGAATTCCACCAGCTAACAGAGTCTGTATTCCCGATGCTGTCCATCAGCTCTGAAGCGCCCATTAGTGATGTGTTATACGGCAATGAAATCCAATTCTTTCCATAGCTGCCCGCCATCTTCTTCAGGCTCAACTGCACTGGCTCGAATACTATGCCCCCCCATATGTAGCTGTATTCTAAATCTCCTGAATTCTGAACATTAACCTCATATGAAATTCCTGGCTGCAGGGTGAAGTTGCAGGTTGTGCCATTGCATGCAGATGGGCAGGTCAATGTGTTACAGGTAATGGCTGACTGGTTTGTCGCATTTCTCATCGTGACAGCTGTTATATTGGGGTTGTTCTTAATGATATCGTAAGCATACACGTATGTTGAGGAATTAAATGGAAGTGTGATCCAGTTTTTTGTATTGACACTTGCAACCCTCCTTAACGTGTAGTTCTGCATTACGACAATTGTGGAGCTGTTCAATTCATCTCTGGATGAATTAACCGAGGATATGACATAGAATTTCCTTTCATGCCCGCTCAGAGCGGTATCGGTGAAGTTATTATCGAAAATCTCTGTCAGGTTGGTCAGATTGCTGACCGAATTTCCGCCATACACTCTGTAGAAGCTTGCCAAAGGTATTTGAGCCCAGTTAATGATAACATGTGTGCTGTTTATTGAAGCATTTATATCATAAGGACCAGTTAGGGGCGGGCCGACCTTTATTGTGAAATTGCTTGAGTGCCATGAAGAGTTGGGTGTTGTTGCATTGTCGAAGCATTTTACATTCCAGATAAATGTGCCGTTTGGCGGGCTCATTGTTATGTTGTATGTTGCTGAATTGTTTGTTGTTGGGTAGATTGTTATGTTTTCTCTCCAGCTTCCTGAGAAATTTGCCCAAAGCGTGCAGTTTGTTACATTATGGTCGTCCTGGACAGTGAAGTTAAATGAAATTGGCTGTGCTGCTGTTGCTGTGTTGTTTTGCGGATAAGTGAGGTTTGTGACATTTGGGGCATGGTCTACTGGCGGCACAGGTGCTGCAAGTACAGTCACATTTCCGGCCTTATATGCCTTTGAAAGGTAGCCGTTGCTATGTGCGCCATAGCAGTAGTGTTCATCGCAATAAATTCCATTAATGTGATTTGAGTTTGGCCTTATCTGGCCGCTCCATATGACATCTCCTGTACTCTTGTCGACCTTGGTGATATAACCGTTGGAGTGGCCACCGTAGCAGTAGTATTCATCACAGAAAACATCATTCATTGTGTCGGTAGGACCTGGTGCCGGCTGGACACTTAGGTTCCAGATAAGACTCAGGTTGTTTTTGTGTAGTTTTCCAAGATACACAGTGGATGCAGTATAGCAGTGCGTGCTGTCGCAGTAAATGTCATATACTGAAGTTCCTCCGTGTGAGCCATTCACTGCTTGCGTTCCATCATCCTTGTTCGCATTTATTACAATCGTTCCTCCTGCAATGGAGCATTGCGTGTCATCGCAATCCACTCCATACATTGTCGACCCGAAATCCTTGCTCCATACTGATGTGCCGTCTGTAAGCATTTTGTTCAGGTTTCCTCCCCAGTCAACAAGATAGCAGTGCGTGCTGTCGCAGGAGATGTCATAATTGCACACGGTTCCAAATGATTTGGAAAACACAGTGCTGCCGTTTATTACGTAAGTTTTTGTTACCCTCCCGAGGTTATGGGCACCATAGCAAAATGTTTCATCACACCATACTGATTCCATCTGCTGATTATACGGCTGGACAGCCCATATCAGCGTACCATTTTCTTTGTATGTCTTTGTAAGTACTCCGCCGGTATGGCTGCCATAACAGAAGCTGCTGTTGCATTTTACACTAATCATATTGGCGCTGCTCGGCCTTACATTCATCCTCCATATCACCGCGTCAAGCCATGTCCTGTTGGTTAAATCAAAAGATTCATTTGCAGAGACACTGACATTCAGGATATCTCCGGCTGCGATTGTTGCATTAAGATGTGCTAATCCAAGTGTTCCGTTTGCAACATTAAATACTGTGTCGTTTTCCACATTAATTCCATTGACATACCACATGAAGGTGATGTTTCCGCTCAGGCCCTTGGGGTTAGAGTAGTATGCTGTTGCATTCGGAATCTGATTGTTGTACACAGGCATATTAATCTGAACCCATTCTATCGTTGAATTGGGGTTGCTGTCAACATCACCTGCAATCTGCCACTGCCTTTTCTCTTCCCAGCTGCCTATTTCAATGGTCCCCAGGATAAAGAAGTAAGGGGAGATGTCCGGAGCATCAAACTCATAATCAAGACTGTATATTTCTCCCTGCAGGAAGCTAACATTCCAGGTTAATATCTTTTCATCGCCAGATTCTGTGATGATGAGATTGTCTTGTGGTGTAATTGCGAAAGAAGAAGGAACATGCTCTCTTACTGTTCCGCTGTAATCCTCGTTCGCTTTTACTATGAAGTTCATATTGTATTTGACAGGAGGATATATTCTTGTAGGGCCATTTCTTGCGACATCAAATCTAACACTCTTCTGGACTGTGAAGCTGTCTACGATTTCTCTGATTCCGTTAGGAGTGACTGCAGTCAATTCCATTATGTATGTTCCGACCCCAGTTACATTGTAATGAGCATAATAATCAGGAAGGTTTGTAATGCCGTAAACAGAGCATTCGTCGCTAATCATTATGTTGCCGTTGCTCGTACTCAGCGTCGTTATCTCATTAGCCGGACTTATGACGGTTAGGGTAACATTTGCGTCACAGACCATCTTTCCTTCATCGTCAAGAACACCCATTCCTATGAACGCTTCTTCGTCCGGTAGATAGATGCTCTTATGGGTGTTGATTGCAAGAACACCCCATGTGAAGTCCTGTTCAATTATTTTTCCGTCTATTTCAACATGCAACCTGTATTTTCCTGGCTTGAAGCTTCTCGTAGAAGGAACATTTATCCTGAAATTTTTATTATCGATGAATTCAATCTCCGGCTTAATTCTGAGTCTATCTCCTCCCCTGAACACAGATGCGTTTATTTTTCCAGTTGACCTTTTCCTCAGCTTCAGGTTGAACTCTGGCGTCTCATTGTGCAAGAAGTCCTTTTTTCCTTTTAGCTCAGCAGTCTTGGCAGGCTGTTTTAGCCCATAGGAAACATTAAATATTTCTATTCTCAGATCAGCAGCATTAACAACGAACTTATAGCTTGTTTCATTTAGCTCAACGTTGCATGTTTCCTCACACTCAACAGAGAAGTAGGTTGTTGATGAAACAAATCCGGCATCAAGGCTTTGAAGCTCTGACTCCACTATATCGCTTCTTAGCACATTGATGTCAACGTCATAATAGATGACTCTTGCAGAAATTTCATTGTTGTGGCTTGCCTCGTCATAACCGATAAAGCTGAAGTAAGGGTCATCCCACTTTCTTCCTGCAGTAGGGGATAATCCTGCAAGCCTGCAGCAGTCCTCTGAACCAAAGCATCTTGATGTTATCTTGCCAGCATCATCAGAATAAATCTTCCACAGCGTGCATAATTTATTCTCATCAGCATCCCAGTTAAACACAGAATCCTCTACTGTCAAATCAACAACACCCTTCTCGTCCTCGATGCCGTTGTTATCTGAATCCCATTTTGTTCCTGAGTTGTATTTGAGCTTAATTGTAATCTTTTTTTCAATTGGTTTCTCAGTAACATTTGGCTCTTCAGCTATTTCGGTAATTTCATCGATTGTCATGTTGCTCGTACTCTCTTCCTCTTCAGCAGCATATCCCGTTATCCCTTCCAGCCCATTCTTCTCCAGATTCGTGCTGTCAAAGACAAGCAGGGTTTTATTTCCTGTTTTTAAGTAAACCTTGCCTTTTCCTTCCCCAGTTATCCTGCCGCTCAGCCTTATCGAAGTTATTGTTCCTTCTTCTTCTGGAACCCATTGCTTCTCAGCATAATCATCCACGATTATGTTCACTGGTTCAGTATATACATCATTTCTGCCGGAGATCATTCCTGTAACCTCGGGTTTTACCAAAAATATCGCGCAGGAGACAACCAGAACAAGTGTAAGCAAGAGTACAATCTTTTTTTTCTCTGGACTTTGCTTTTTTTCGGAGATGCTAGACAACACTGTCGCCCCCTTTTCTAATTCCCCTCGTGTAGCATGTCCAAATTGTATTTGGAGCCTTGTTAAGCAGAAGGGCAATCTCGTTGAACCTTAATCCATTCTTTTCTTTTAGTTGGACGCAGATGTGCTCCAGAATGCTCAATCTTCTGTCCGATAGGATTCTTATCGGAAGATAGACTTTGCTCTTCAAATCAAGTTTTACTTTCTTTAGTTTCGCATTCCTCAGCGTAATCCAGATGGTTCTTTGGTCCCTGTTAAGCCTCCTTGCAACCTCGCTTAGTCTTAATTCACCTTGTTCGTGAAGATACAGAACTAATGATTCAAGAGGACTCAAATCACTGTTGAATACAGAGA
>JAFGPE010000016.1 GCA_016926055.1 Candidatus Woesearchaeota archaeon
CAAAAGGACATGCCTGCGCTTCCATTCACAACAATAAGAAAATCGTCCTTGTGGACATCGCGTACTCAACATTCGACATAAAGCACAGATATTCAAAGGTTTATGATGAGAAAAACAGAGAAATCATTGAATTGAGAATTGAAAAAGTGTCATATTAATTCCGTTTTTTCCGCAAATATTCCGGTTAAAACATTCATATCGAAAATCATCCGAGAGAAGTAAAAAATCTTCCGAAAAAATGAAAGTTTTTCCGGTTTTCTCGTCGATAGTTCTATTAAAAAGCGTCACTTACCCTCTCTCGCAGATTTGAAGTCTGCGGAGGAATGAAGAATGGGAGAGCTTACAAACAAAGTAAAGTTAACAAACGAAATCAAGGACAATGAAAGTGTGGAAAAGAACTTTGGAAAAGAATTTATCGAAGGTGACAAGACATTCCTGGACCTCATAATTTATGCGCTGAAAATTGAAGGGGATGAATTAAATCAGGGATACAACAATGAAGAAACAATCAGGGCAGATACATTAGCTGATTGCCTTGCGCAATACAAGAACATATCCCTGAAAGGAAAGGATAACCGGAGCAATGAGAAGGTTCCGCTGGAAATGAACTACAAAGTGGCAGACTACGCCAACCAGCTATTCCAAGAGAAAATGATGAAAGATGCCACGACAGGAACTGAAAGACCGTTCAAACTAATAGAGCTTTACATCAACGGCGGTGGCTCCTCAGGAATCAGAATGGTTTACAGATCCGTAAGATGATTTTTTTGTCTTTTTCGACAGGAACTGGTGCCGAAATGTCATCAACTCTTAAACCAACTTTCATCCATAATTTCATTAAATCAAAAGATTCATTCGCAGTAATAAACGGTGGTCTTTACACCTTTCATAAAAATGGTCGGAAAGAGAATTCCGGGAATTTTTGCTCGTTGTCAACAGGGAAGATGTCTTTGGAAGAATCGGTTCTGGTCTGGGAGGAGGAAGAGGATTTTTTTGAAAGTCAGAGAAAAGGCATTGAGGAGTATATAGCAAACCAATTAAGTGAGAAGGTACTAAAAGAGATTAGCGGCAAAGCCAAGGAGATTGAAGAGCTGACAAAACTATTAAGAAATTCCAGAAAAAGAAAAAGTTCTGCTCCAGTAGAAAATCTGGCAATAGGGGTTTACCGAAGATACTATGGCCTTGAACCCGAAACTCAGGAATTCTCCGGAGATAGTCCTGATATTCTTGACATAAAGATCGGAAAAATTAGTCCAAAAGAAGGAAAAGATATCCTCACAGCTTGTCTTAAAAAAAACATCCTCTTTGACGGAAACAGAGTCTACTATCTTGAAACAATCACGACAACAAAAGAACAACCACATTGCGTAAAAATAAATAACAGAACATATGGTCTCAAATATGCTTCAGAAATCCGGGCCATAGAAGAAAAGTACAGGGATGCCCTGAAGCAAAGAATTGAATCAATTGTAAATTCGTTGTTTGTAAAATTCGACGGGAAACGTGATGAACTCAAGGCCAAGATAACGAATCTTAAGGAGGAGATTGAGGCAAATAGCATC
This sequence comes from Candidatus Woesearchaeota archaeon, assembly GCA_016926055.1. GTDB lineage: Archaea > Nanobdellota > Nanobdellia > Woesearchaeales > JAADFO01 > JAFGPE01. Next base: position 1,563 of record JAFGPE010000016.1, read on the forward strand.
TCAGCAGAAAACTACAGGAATCTAAGATTGAGAAGAGTAAGTGATAACGAATACCAGTTTATTCTAACAGTTAAGCCGTTCATTCTTGTTAAAAAGGACAGATATTATTTCTGCAAAGCCACAAAACTGATTTTAGGTTTGGCAATAAACAATGAATACGCAAATATTCCCTCGATTCCTGAGATAGAAAAGGGCTATGAGAATCCGTTTGTTTTCAAGGAGAAAGGCCTGATCTGCTACGGGGATAATAAGGACCTGGTCAGGAAGGAATTGAGCGATATGGGATTTTCTTCCACAAGGCCATATTCCATCAAGGATCCTGTCCTTGTAAAAGTCATTGTAAGTCTCTTTAACTACGCTGAAAATAAGCTGGAAAAAAGCTGGGGAGACGATGTTGAAAGGTATGCAAATAGTGATTTCGTAAAAAGTCCTTTGTCAGGAAAGGCAGAAGCGAAGCGATTGGCTATCCTGAATAGGTGCCGAAACAGGTTCTTTTACAACTAGGATGATGAAAATGATGAGGTTGCCAAGAATTGACCAAAACGAACTTGAAAAGCTTTCTTTTGAAAAGAGAAAAGAAATAGACAGATTAACGAAGGATAAAGTTAAACGGGAATATGTCTCAGGAAGCAGTAGCAAACTCTCAGTAGTTATAACTTACGAAGCTCTCGACAAGGCAGAATACTTAGCAAAACGCACCAGCGAATTAGCAGAAGAAGATATTGAAACCTGCTTTTACACGCTGGATGATTTCGAATTAATGAAGAGGAATGGGGCGGTAACAAGGGACATACATATCCCGAAGAGAATGGAAGTCACTGAATCAACCTGCAAGATTATAGACAAAACGATTGATTCTCTTCTTTCCCGACTTGGCTATGCCCATTCACACGGCAGATACAGCACAAGATTCATATCAGGAGAAGACCTTGACAGGCAGGTGTTCAGGGAGATAATCGCTGCCTTCGGAGGACCAAGAATTGATGTTGAGATTCCAACTGAAATTGAAGAGCAAAGATACCAGCCAATAATATATTCGCCCACATTTGTCGTCAATAGCAACGGCACCAAAGCTAGAGGGTACATGATTGTCGCTTTCAGAAGGAAGACGGACAATCAACTCGATATAACAATAACGCCTGAAAATGATTTTGTCCCGGTGCAGATGGTTGAAGAAACTCATCCACTCTTTAAATTTGACAAAAAGATAATTGATGAAAGAATACTGAAAAACACATATGTGGAAAAAAACGGGATATGGGTTCCCCTTGAAGATAAGGTGAAAAGAACATTTGTCGCTATGCATGAGCAAAAAGAGGGCTATTCAGAAAAGCTGTCTGATTCGGTTACCCGGGAGCTTCTCGCTGAAATAAAGCATACATATGGTTCGCTCGAATCTTTCCTGAAAGCTACATTAAAAGCGTACCTTATTCAGATTCCTGAACTAAAAGAAGTAAGAAGAAGATTCAGTAACTTGAGACTCGCATATTCAAATTATGAAAAATCGATAAGCAGTATCGAGTTGGATAATAAAATTGTTTCTTTCAGGGAAATAAAACAGATTGGAACTGTGATCGGAAACCTAGAATCCTATGCGGATATGGCAATTCGAACCAAAGCACACACAGGTAATTTCGAAGGTCAGACAGTGCTTGAAAGAAAGTATGTTAAACACATGAATGTACTTGCCGATAAGTTACTGAAGAGAATTTCTAATGACTGGGGGTTGTATGAAGATGTGATTAACTGGGCAAAGAAAAATCTGGCTAATTTTCATTGGAAGAGGAATTGTTGCCTGAATGAGATTATCAGGAATTGTTATGCAATTATGAACTCAGGTGAGACATATTCGAGAATAGGTAAAAACTATGAGCCTGTTAAAAGACCGAATCCGGCAAGCGTACGGTATTGAGAATCTGCAGGAATTGGAGAACAACGCTGTTGTTGTGGTAGGATCAGGACCATTGGCCCAGTATATTCTAACAGGAGTCGGAGGAATTGGAGTAAAAGATATCTATATTATTGACAACGCCAGAATAAAAGAGTCTGACAGAAACGAATTTGCATATTCTGCATTATCAAAAAATAAATTCAGGCATAACAGGAAAGTATACTATATCGCAGAAGGGTTAACTGACAGAGTCAACGACACCAGATTAAGCAATGAACTTAGAATAATTCCTTGTTTTGCAAAATTCACTCCCGGATTCCTTGAAAATATAATCGCAAGACATGAAAAATGGCCAAGAGTCATAGTGGACGCAACCAATGATTCAGAATCAAAAATGTCAGTTTTCGAATACGCCAAGAAGAAAAATATTGCAATGGTGTCAGCATCATCCGGCGAGCACAAGGCTGTTGTATCAACCTTCGTACCTGATAACTACAAAGTCGCTTTTTTTGAGAATAAAGAGAGCACCCCTATAAAAAATTCTGTTAGCCCGTACAACAAACCCCGGGGAAGAATCAATATTGAATCAATAATCCACTCTGATTTTGATGAAGCAGTACAGGGAAATTACAGCAGCTGCATTGCCGGCGGCATTGCAGCAGAAGAGGTTAGGAAGCTAATAGTTAAACTGCGTTTAGCAGATGAGCCTATTGAAAGAAACAGACGGATTACATACAACACTTATTCAAAAACAAGACAAAGATTAATTGATGATTTGACGGTTGGAAAATTAAATAATTATGAATTTTTCAAAGTTCTCTTGATCGGGGCTGGGGCGATTAGCAATAGCCTGGCCATTAATCTGGCGCTGATGGAAGTTGGACAGATAGACGTTGTTGATGGCGACAGGATAGAAGATCACAATCTTCCAAGACAGATATTGTTTCACAGGGATGATGTAGGCAAGAACAAAGCAGAGGTTCTGTCTTACAGAATGAAGCAGGTTAATCAGTACATAGACTCAACTGCATTCCCCAATTATCTCAAAAGTGTTGACGATGTTAAGAGCGGCCAAGAAAAAGCAATATGTCACAAACTGGAAAGATTGTTCTCAAAACGGATGAAAGGAAAAGAGTACAGGATTGTTTTCGGCTGTCTTGATAACCCTGTTGCCAGAAAACTTGTACAAGATTATTGTACCAAATATAAAATGCCATTCATAGACGGCGGAGTCACACCTATATCGGGCCAGGTTGCCACATACATTCCGGGATTGACTCCTGAAATAACAAGTCAAGTGGATTTAAATGGAGATAACCTTTGGATAAAAAGAAACAGAAGCAACAGCTGTATCTGGAACGATAACCCTAGTGTCATCACATCAAACATGATAATCGCAGGCTTAATGGCTGGGGAGTCTGTTCATGTCTTCTATCCTCAACTTAATAAAAACCCGATAACTGGCAGCATAACCTATCTTTATAACAGAGACAGCAGACTTGCACACAAAGCATTCGTTTGAAAATGACACAACTGCCAAGACTGAAATCTGAGGAATTCGAAAGCGTGGCTCCTAAAGACAGGGCCAGAATCGATGATTTAGTCAGAAATATCATTCGAAAAGAATACATCACCGGACAAGAATCAAAATTAAAGGCTGTTATTACCCACGAAGCATTAGATAAGGCAAATTATATTACAAGGAGAACTATTGAGCTTGCCGGAGGGGATTTAGAAACATGTTTTTACACCCTTGATGACACTGAACTTAACGGAAAAGTCGGTGCTGTTGTGAGAGATGTCTGCATTCCAAAAAGAATTAATGTTGAAAAAAGAGAGTGCAAACTGATTGACAGGAATATTGGAGGCGCCAAGCTCGAACGTTTTGGCTATGCTCATTCGCACGGCAATGGAAGAAATGATTTTATCACGGGGAAGGATTTGGACAAGCAGGTTTTCAAAGAACATCTCACAGCATATGGTGGAACTAAACTGCAAATTGAGATTCCGACTGAAATTGAAGAGCAAAGATACCAGGATGTTGTCTACATACCAACATTTGTGGTAAACTACAAGAATGACAAGCCAGTAGGATTTATTGCTGCAGCATTCAGAAGAAGAATTGATAACCAATTGGAAGTTTTGATTACAGAAAACGGGCAGAACGTTTCCTTTGAAATAATATATGAGCACCATCCTCTATTTTCATTTGACAAGGAAGAAGTTGATATGCAAATACTGGAAAGAACATACATTGAGAAAGACGGTGTTTGGAAACCTTTGAAAGACATCTCCAAAGACCTTTATTCTGTTCTTAGAAAATATTCTGATCTTAAACAAGAGAATCTGCGACTGAAAGAAAAACTGCTTCACTATGAAGAACAAACCGAAACGTCTGATCTTGAAGCTAAAACTGCCTACGACATCTTCAAGAAAGGTGCAGAGAGTAAAGAGACACTCGGCTATTCAGCATTGATGAAAAAATTCTATGAAAACAGAAGCAAGGATGATTTAGCTGGCCTGACTGCGAAGATTCTTTCCGGGGACTATCACGAAGGTAGTAAAAGAGTTTGGAAGTGGAAAGACAGGGCTAAGAAGATAAGAGAGCTTTACAAAAGCGCCCAGCCGACAAGAAAGCAAAAGGAAGAACTGAAAACATTAGTCAACATACTGAACACAAACAATTATGTGAAAAAGTATCATGAGCCTGAATTGTTTAGCCTGTATCAGGCAACAGGCGTTTATCCTGAGAACAGACCTTACGGAATCAAAGACAAGTTCAGCGCCGTTCCTCACTGTCTTAACATTCCAGAGGAGCAAAGAAACAATCTTCCTCATAAGACAATCGATATTCTTTCAGGAGGGTTTATTGAAGAAGGCAAAAAGACCTACAGGTGGGATGACAGACTTAAAAAAGTTGAACAGATATACGATGGAATAAGTGCTAAAGTATTGAGCAGAAAGGAAAAAGAGATGATTCGCACCTTCGGAAAAATAGCTGCTGAATATGCAACCAAAAAAATATAAACTCTGTCTCGTAACAATCAATAATGATAACAGTTTCAGAGATGAAAAGGCTCGAGGATTCATCCGGCGTTTCAAAGCTTCAGCTGATGGAGAATGCTGGAAAGAGAACTGCTGATGTTCTGAAGGTTAATTTTGATTTAAGGGGAAAGAGAATCCTTGTTGTCTGCCATCACGGCAATAATGGCGGAGACGGCTTTGTTATTGGAAGACATCTGGAGTCTGATGTTCTTTTTACCGGCGAAGAACAGAAACTAAAGGAGGAAGCAAGAATCAATTATGAGAAAATCAGAAATAAAATAATTTATGATTATAGAAACATTAATTTCAACAGCTACGATTTCATCATTGATGCTATCCTTGGCATAGGTATTGAAGGAAAGCTCAGGGAGCCCATTTCAACAGTGATTGACTTAATCAACAAATCTCCTGCTTTTAAAGTGGCTGTTGACATTCCCTCTGGACTTAATCCTGACACAGAAGAGGTTGTTGACGCTGATTTGATAATTACGTTTCATGACATCAAGAAAGGACTAAGGAAACACAAGGATAAGACGGTTATTGTTGATATTGGAATTCCAAAAAGAGCAAGTAGATAGTCAAGAATACAAATATTTAAAAATGATGAAAAAATACATCTAGAATAGTGAAAAAAAGATGAAATTTAATTTGGATGTTTGCAAGATAGAAGCAAGCAAACACTTCGTGCTGAAGTACATGCGGCAATGGGGCTGGGATTTCGTTGATTTGAGGGAAGCCCTGAAGTGTGCCTACAAGATTGAGAAAGTTGGAAACAAAAAATATGAAGCCTACTCGAGAAGAGACGGTTCAAAGAAGATTGTTTTTGTTTATTACTTTGAATTAGACACCATATTCGTAATAACAGGCTCAGAAGGTGATTAAGATGAAAGAATGTCCTATTTGTAAAAAAGGAAATCTGGTTGAAGTGAATGACATTGTTTCCGAAGTAGAGGGACATTTCTTCATCCAGAAAGGAAAAAGATGTTCTTCCTGCGGAGAGGAGTTTATTGACGAAAAAGAAGGCCAGAGGATGATAGAGGTTGCGAGAAAGCTCGGCATCTGGGGGCAGCCTTTAAAGCTCCACAGGAAACTGAGCAGAAGTGCACGTGCAACTGTCTTGAGGATTCCAACAGACATCGAGAAGAACATGAACCTCAAGGGCGATGAGGAAGTCTTGATTTCAAAGCTTGGCAAGAATAAATTATTGATTGAGATAGCGAATTAGGAGTTAACTATTTTTTCTATTGCTTTTTTGTTGAAGTAAAAGCCGTCTTCAATACGCCCCTGTTTGGTACTTCTGTACATATCGCGACTCATCCAAGAAAAACCATAAAGGGCAACAATAGAGAAAACGAATAAAGTCTATCAGGGAAATCCGAAGAAGTACATTGCCATTGAGCCAAGGGTTGTATTGGCGCAGATTATGGAAAAAAAAGACAAAGAGCTTGATGAGCAGAAAACCAGAATTTCAAAACTCATTCGAAATATCGAGGCAACAAGAAAGATTAAGCCGACAGAGCCGAAGGAAGGAATAATGGTGATAGAAGGGAAAAAGAATTATCTTAATCTTTCTGTCAAATTGCATGAAAAGGCTAAGCGGGAATGGCGTTCGATTCATACCCTCCCACTATACCAGCCACATCTTGAGGCATACAAGAAAATGATAAAGAGGGGAGTAAAAACCAGAATCATTGCTCCGATTGAGAAGAAAGGCTCAAGAGAGCACAATATCTGGAAGGAAACAGGAGCAGATATAAGGTTCTCATCAAAAATAATAAGCGGATTCACCATAATTGATGACATAGATGTTGTTCTCAGGATGAAGGATCTTGTAATTGGAAGATATACTGCAGTGTTGATACAGAGTCCAGCGCTTGCAAGAACGCTTATCAATCAGTTTGAAAGGCTATGGAATTCCTAAAACCGAAAAATATTTAAACAGTTGTTCATTTATATGAACAAATGTTTAATAATTTAAATATTATAAGGCGGTTTTTTGAAGAGCCGACGCGGGAATTCAATGTCAGGGAGATAGCAAGGCTCATGGACATATCTCCTGCTACTGCAAGTAAGAATCTCAAGGAGCTTGCAAAAGAAAAAATCTTGAAAGAGAGAAAGGAGAGA
>JAFGPE010000017.1 GCA_016926055.1 Candidatus Woesearchaeota archaeon
AAACCATCAGAACCCAAAGGGCAGAGATGTTTTGTAGGCTAATCGCCTACAACATTGGCATTAAGACATACTTTTTCTACTAAGCCCGGTTGACCGTAACATTTATATATTTCTACTTACATGATGTTAATTAATTTTATTTTTTTATATAAAATACTTACATAGAATTTATTTTTGATATAAAAATCTTACATAGAATTAATATGGATAAGAAAGTCCTTGGGGAGCAGCAGATTTTTAGGGAATTCTCTAGATGGCTCAAGCTTAACCACGATATCAGCATCGGTGATATCAGGACAGCCATTGCTGAAAAGGAAAGGTCATTCTTCATTCCGGTAAGTATAATCACTTCCGAGCTAGGCATTTTGGAGTCTGTTGTAAAATATCTGAGAGAGATCAAGGGGCTGAAGTTTTCAGAGATTGGGCTTTTGCTGAAGAGAAGCCCAATAGCGTTGAGCTCCACTTACAGGTCTTCAAAGAGAAAATTCCCCACAGGCTTTGCAGAATATTTTCTTGCTCAGTCGGATTATGACATTCCCGTAGATGTATTCCAGGACAGAGTTCTTGCTCCGCTGGAATCAGTTGTCGTCTATCTCAAGGATAAGAAAGTTCTGCGCTTTGCAAGAATAGCAGAATTGCTGAAGCGCGACCAGAGAACAATTTGGACAGTCTATAAAAGGGCAAAAATCAAAGGAAAATGAAAGAAGGAAACAAGTCAAGGAAAGGGAATCGTGTTTTGATAGCCAGACTGTTACTGTTCTCAGCAGTGTTCCTGTTAATGTCTCTTTCAATAGGTGCAGCTCCTTCCGGGCCAGACGTAATAAGCCAATATACTGAAGAAGCACCTGCTCAGCCTGCTACAAACATTACCACTGCAGGCGGCACAATAACGACAATAGTTTTAAATGCAACGACGCAAAACCCACACTGGAAGGCATATGTTGGAAATATTACAGGAAGACTAGCTTTAAGGGACAGCACCAATTATACAATATACGATTGGGGCGTTACAACACCGACGGGAGAGGTCTATGTCACAAGAAATGATTCAATAAGTTGGGTGAATATTACCTGCGCGAATTCGACTCATGTTGCAACGGAAGAAACAGCTATGAATCACACTGCTACAGCGCCTGACAGCATTTCAAATACATTCAGCAAGCACAATCACAGTTCATTCTACACAGGCAGCATTAGCTTTGCCAAGGACCAGTGCAACTTCACAACCAACACTTATGTCAATAGCACAAACCAGAGCACAGCCTTTCAGGAGGTACTGCTTTATGACGGAAACAGCATGGTCTATACGACAATAGTCGAGGATAACAAGTATGGCTTTGACTTTGGTCTGTATGACTTCCAGCTCATTGTCGCTGAGAAGGGCTGGGAAGGTCCAGTAACATCCACTCCATATTACTTCTACGTCGAGCTAGTGTGATTAAGAAAGTAATTAACTATTGAAGTTTAGATCTTATTATAACTATTCTTCTAAATTTTTTTATAAAGTTAATTTAAAAAACGAAAGATTTAAATATAAGCTATCTCCTAGTGTAGATAAGGATAACAAAAAGTATACTGATGGCCTATAGATTGAAACTAGGATATTAGTCGGAGAAAAGGCCTAACGAGAGCGAAAACGTAGGAAAAACGAAAGAGGGCTTGCATGGAACTCGAAACATTGTTTACAAGTTCGAAATGGGAGATAATGAAAAGGATTTCTCAAGAGAAGGAGAGTCCCCTTCAGATTGCACAGCATCTCAATACAACCATAGCAAACATCAGCCAGCAGTTAAGGCTTCTTGAGATGGCAGGCTTGATAAAGAAAGAGAGACTGTCGAATAGGGCATCTGGCAAGCCAAGGATGCTTTTCTCTCTTAAAGAGGATTTTGCTTATCTTATAACTTGCACCAAGGAAGGGGTGAATAAAAAGCTAATCCCCCTTGACCTCTATCAGAAGATAATTCTTAATATATTTATTACTCAGAACAGCGAACTGGAAAAGATTGCTTCAGAGTTCTATCTCGAATTCGAAAAAAGCTTAAATGATGTAAAAGCAATACTCTTTAATGCACAAAACAAAAAAGAGCTATATGTTCTCTCTGAAAAGCCGAAAGATGTCCAGCGCAATTTTGAAAAGATAACAAGAAAGGTCGATTCGTCTTCTCTTGACATGAAATTCCTGAATGACAAGGAATTCCTGAAAGCAATGAAAACAAGATTCCAGATTAGTTCAAAAGAAGACATTATTCCAATCTACGATTCTGAAGGAATTATTGCAAATATAAACTCTAGAGAGGTGGAGAAAAATGAATAGGTTGCTAAGATTGAACGCAATTTTATTGTTCGGATTAGTTCTGGCCAGCTTTGTTGTATTGGCAGGACCTGCAAACATAACTGAATTAAAAAAGCTTGATTCGCAGAGGGCAACAATATCTGCTACTGCAGAAACAGATGATGCCCTTGCAGGAAACGTTACAGAACTCCTTGTCAATATGACCTCAATCACCAACGGCTGGCAGGGCTACTATGGTAATATTACCGGAGAGATTGTCCTGGACGATGCCAGCTCAAACTCAATGTATACATGGTCAATCACAACATCAGGTGAAATATACGCAACAAGGAACACCAGTCTTAACTGGTCTGCTGGAAATATCTTGTGCGCCAATGAAACCGCTGCAACAACAGAGAACACTCGAATATTTGGAAGTGCCAATGCAGGGGACTCTGATAACGTAACTCAAACTTTTAGCAGGGCAACTCATCCAGCCATTATAACAAATGGAAACACCCTTGCAGCTGACAGTTGTTCTTATTCATTAAGCACATATGCCAGCGATGCTGTTGATGCCAATCTGGCCTTCAACGAAACACTGCTCTGGTCAGTAAGTGATAGCGGGGCAGTCTACACATCAATAATCAACAATGACAAAACAGGATTCACCGGAGCCTCATATGACTTCCAGCTGCTTGTTGCAGAAGATGGGCACGGCAATTCCGCAGCAACAACATATTATTTTTTCATAGAGCTAGGCTAAGAGAGTTAGCCGAAATTTTCCTTTTGTGAGAAAGGAAATAACCGAAATGTGAACAAATAATGAATGAAAGGCGGTTAGGAAAACTGGCTATAGTATTGGTAGCCACACTGTTAGCTATCGTTATTGTAGCCGGAGCCCCGCTCCCCCCACAAAGCCTTGAAAGGATATCAAGTTCAAGGCGAGAAGAAAGCTCTGTCGCAACTGTTGATGCGATAGCGGGAAACGTGACTGAACTCTTCATAAACATCACGGTAACCACGAAGACATGGGCGGGCTATTACGGGAATATAAGCGGGACAATAACGCTTGATGACGCATACAACAACACCCTGTATAGCTGGGCAATAGCAACGCCGAAAGGAGAAATTTACGCGGCAAGAAACACGGTCGACTTCAGCTCAGGTAACATAATCTGTCCAAACTCAACTGTGGTTGCAGATGAAGAAACAGCATTGGGCGTAAACGAGGATGATGCAGATGGCGTCAATGAAACATTCAGCTTCATGTCGCATCCGGCGTTCAGCGTTGGAGATAATAGCTTTGCGCAGGATGAATGCAATTTCACCATCAGCACATATGTGGACGATCAAACCGACAATGCAAGGCGGTTTAACGAGACTTTGGTTTATGACAAGGCAAACTCGCAGCTCGTTTACACATCATTGCTGGCTGCCGACTCGGACGGCTTCAAGGTTGGAGACGAACAATATGACTTCCAGATGCTGGTTGGAGAGAACGGTCATGGAAACTCAGATACAACATTGTATTATTTTTACGTCGAGATATACTAAAGAATAAAAAGGAAAAGATGAAAATGAAGAACAAGAATGCGGCACTGAATGACAGCCTGACAGTTTTGGTTTTGCTGTTTTTAGCTTTAGCTGTATGGGTCTCATTGCCTTTCTATCCTAGGGCCGATGCTGCATTTTATGATAATACCACAGTTACCACAAAGCTCAATGTCACAAACGCTCCTCCGACAATCCATAATACAATCATTTATGATGACAACGGAACTGCTTGGACAAACGATGTCATGATTCTCAATGAGGGAACAATTGATATGATATATTGCAATGCAAGTGTCAGAGATACAAACGGCTGGGCAGATATTAACAAGAGTAATGCAACCTTGTTCCTTCATGTTCCAGGCCCCACCCATTACGGCGAAGCATCAGATAGAGACTATATTTATGCAAACGACAGCTGCCAGCTGGATTCAATAGATGGCTACAACGGAACAGTATCGTGCACATTCAAGGTATTTTTCCACGCTGAGCCAGGTGCTTGGAACTGCTCGGTTTATGTGGTTGACCAGTATAATTACGAAGCAACGGATTTTGCCGATACGCTGAAAAACATAAGCAAACTCTTTGCGCTAGAACTCAACACAACAACAATAGACTATGGCAATCTTGCCGTAGGAGACGTCTCAGGGGAAGAACAAGTCAATATAAAAAACACAGGAAACTCAGACATTAACATCTCTGTAGACGGCTATGGTTCAATAAGGGGGGATGGCTTGGCGATGAACTGCTCTTTCGGCACATCCATTGCTGTTGGCTATGAGAGATACGCAATATTTCCAGATTCAAACTATTCTGTAAACATGACCAGCCTTACAAGTAGTCCGCTTACTTACGGTATCGCAAATCTTACAATAATCGAGACAGATGATGACACTGCAAACTCCACTAATCTCACTTATTGGAGAATCAGTGTTCCATTTGGGGTTGAAGCTGGTCCATGCAACGGCTCGATAGTGTTTTCAGCAGTAGGCAATGAGGCATAAAAAATGATTATAATGAAAAGCAAAACAATGATGGGCGTTTTTATCTTGTTATTCGCCTTGCTGATGCTTGATGTTTCATTAGCAGTTCCGGGCGGTCCAAATGTAACCTATATAGCAAACTATACATCCTCAACAACAGGTTCAAGGCTCGTTGATAATGCTAACCATACTGGTGGAGTAATAGCTGTGATGAACCTCAACCTCACGCAGCAGGATGTCCACTGGAAGGCATATGTCGGAAACGTCACAGGAAGGCTGGCTTTGCAGGACTCAGACAATTACGCAATATATGACTGGAGCTTTGCCACGATAACAGGGGAAGTCTATGCTACGAGGGCAAGCTCTGTGACATGGTCTGGCGTAAGGTGTGCGAATTCAAGCGATATTGACATCGAGATGACTGAGATGAATCACACTGCCACTTATACGCCCCTAGACAACATAAGCACAACATTCCTCTCAGATAGAAACAACCACGATTCCTTTGTTGCAGGCCCGCTGACTGTAAGTGCGAATGAGTGCAACTATTCGATGCAGACATATGTGAACGGCACAAATCAAACAAGCTCAGAGTATTTCGAGGAAGTTTTGCTTTACGATCCTGCTGTAAACAAGACAATCTACACGACCATAATCGAGGGCGACCAGTGGGCTTACCACACCGGCTGGACATTTGATTACCAGCTGCTTGTTGCAGAAAAAGGTGAGCCAACTTTTTCAGGCGTTACACCATACTACTTTTATGTAGAGCTGGGATAATTTTTCTAATCTTTAAGGCTACTGTTTCAAGAATACTTATCAATCCAGCTAAGCCGAGCTTTCGTTCAGCTCTTTCTCCATCTCATCTATTCTCTTTTTTATCTTCTCCTTCTGTGCAAGGTGGGAGTAGATGTCTTCGAGCTCCCTGTAGGCTTCCTGTGCGCTTGTGTTGCTCTTAAGGAAATCCTTGAATTTTGAATCCCTGCTTAGTTTCAGTATGTTCTGGCAGAGTGATACTTCAATCTCTGCAAGGTTCTGGTTGTTCTCAAGCCTTGCTTTCTCGAGTATTCTTATGTCATGGTAGACTGCTGTAAACAGCGGCAGGAAGGCTACTATGCTGCTGTTATTTGTCTGAGTCATCAGGTAGAGTTTTCCTGCAGCCCTTGCCTCTTTTTCAAATAGAAGATCCTGTTCTATCTTCCCTATCTGCTCCATCAGCATTTTGTGGTTCCGCAGTGCTTCTTTCAGCTTTCTTATCTTTCTTGATTCAAGATAGCCGAACTTTGCAAGAATCATGTAGAGCAGGACAGGTGCAACCAGAATCAGAAGCAAAGGTATTGCGAGCAGCCTTCTGAATACAGACTCGCAGCTTGAATAAAGATAGATGTATAACGCTATTATTGTGATTATCACGAACCCAATCATGAGAACAAGATTGAGCCTTCTGATTTTCACAAGCAACATTCCTTTTTTGATTATTTCTTTTTTATATGCATAGTAAAGATATGTCCTTGCCAGCACATACAATCCAAGCAGTACGGATGAGAAGATTATGAAGAATCTCCATGGAAACACTCTGCAGTCGCGCATACAGATGCATCCTTCCTCATAAGAGCAAACACCATCCCCGCACCCCTGAAGCGTTGGCTGTTCCATAAACGGCAGTCTTGCATACCTAGGAATCGCACGGACACCGCACGGCGGGCATGGACCGCCGCAGTCTATTCCGTCTTCTCCTTGGTTCTGTATTCCGTCAAAGCAGGTTGGGATGACTCCGCAGCGCCTTGACGTTTCTGGCCTGCCATCGGTTATGATTTTTACGTTAGCAACGCCTCTTCTTTCATATCTTTCTTTCAGAAGCTCACAATTATTCAGGTCAACACAAGTCCTGTTCTGCAGTCCGTTGATGCAGGGCCCCCATTCGCCACATTCCCATTCCTCTTTGCACGTAATTTCCCTTAATTTCGTCCTCTTGGCTGTTCCTGTGCCGCCTTCCCCTCTCTCACTCGTTGTTATTCCTATTGCGCTAATTCCGCTTCCTCCTGACCCCTGCGCCCCTTCCACACTAACTCCTTCCCCTCCTTCTACAGTCTCGCCTCCTGTTTCTCCGGTTTCATTCGACTCTCCTCCTGGCGGGCATACGCCGCAGTCAGCTGGGCAGTAGTAGCAGGTCTCTCCAATGAAATAGCTGCAGATTCCATCGCCGCAATAAAGCTCTGGCAGGATGGCAAATTCCAGAAGTTCGCTGTCATTGTCATAGCCATCATTCACGCCGATAATAACCTCATGGTTTCCAAGAAGGTCTATTCCGGGAGTGAAGCTTATTGTTGCAGTGTAGTTGTCAATCTGCGTTATATTAAAGAAAGTTGAATTATGAAAGAAAGTAAGTGTTTGTTCCAAATCCTCATCAACAGCCGTTATGTTCAGCTCAAATTCCAGGTTGACATAAGCCCTTTGCGGACCTATGAAAGACAGCACAGGAAGGCTGTTTCGGAAGATGACCTCTATGTTGAATGTTTCAGAGGTGCAGTTGTTTTCTTGTCCAGAATTGTCACAGACAGTCACGTTTATTGTATGATTTCCGACATATACGTTACTTGAGTCCCATTCAATTAATCCTGTCGAGGGCGAGATGTTAAACAAGGTTGAGTTTGTAAAGTATGTCAGAGTGTCTGCCAGGTCAACATCGCTTGCATTGATGTCATAACTCATATGATCGACGCCATATAGGGTGTGGTTTTCAAGGGCGTGAAGAAAGTATGGCCTGTCATTGACATCAATGATTGTGAAGTTTATTATTTTTGAATCCTCTAATCCGAACTCATCCCTTACAGTTATGTTTATCTTGTAAAAGCCGACGTCAGTGTTATTCGGCATAAATGAAATCATCCCTGTGGTTTCGCTTATGTTGAAGAATGTTGCATTGTCGTAGAAGTACAGCGTATCGTTGTTTTCATCTGTCGCGTTCACATCGTACGTGTAAAAAATATCCTGTCTTGCATAAAGTGCATCAGCCATTACCAGGACTGGAGCATAGTTTACATCAATGTAGACAAAGTTAATGCTTCCTTGATACCATGTGAAGTTAAAGAACCTTCTTGTTGGAAGGGAGTTTATCCTGAATGTTATGTTCTCTCCGCTTATGGCCCCTTCATCACCTGAAGTATCAAGGTCATCGCCATTACAGGAAAGCAATCCATAGTATCCTGTGTTGACGACAGAGAAGCTGCCACACAAGACTCCGTCGGCATCATAGGCAGTTATGCCTGTGCCGACAGGAGCACTTGTATGGTTTATGGTTACGTTCCCATAGAACTCGCATGCGATTGGCGGGAACGCTTCTGCAAAAACAGGAATCAAAAGTAGCATAAGCACAATCATCAGCTGTTTCTTGCCTCTGTTGATATATGAGAAAGTAAGGATAAAGAACAAGGCTGCGAGTGCAATGAAGAAAACATACATTGCAATCTTGACATGTTGTTGTTGGGCCGGCTTCTCAACCTTCATCTCTACGGCCTTTGTACTTTCAGGAATCCTTCCTGTAAAGATATCTATCTCCTGTTTCGATGATTCTTTCCACAGTGCAGGAACATTTGTGGCAGCCTTCTTCCTGTCAATGAAAAAGACTATCAGGCTTCCAGGAGTGGCGCCTTCATCCTTTGTTGTGATTGGATCATCGCCATTGCATGACAGAAATCCATATGTTCCTTCTTTTCTGACAATGCTTCTGCCACACAGGACATTGTTTGAGTCATATGCCTCGACAACCACGCCTTCCTTTACAGGACTGCCATCAATGAATGCCTTGCCGTAGAACTCGGTTGGTGTGGGCGGGAATGCTTGCAAGGCAGGAACTAGCAAGAACAACAATGCAATTCCAAACAACACTCTTTTTTTCATCTCATATCGTACTTGCAAGCCACGATGCGTTTTCTGTCATGTTGACCCAGTATCCATAAAGTGGCGTGAAATTCTCAAGGTCGTTAAGTGGGATGTTATCAGGGTCGTAAATCTTCCACGGGTCAACAGTATCATATGCATAATAAGCGTATATCATGGAATACTTTCCGCTTATCGACGAGAAACTTTCATTTATTAGCAAGCTGTCATCAAGAGGATAGCCAAGAAGATTCCATCCCTGATAGAGATAGACTGTCAATGGCTGGATGTAATAACCATTTATTGTAATGTTTTCCTTCAGACTCATGTCAACCCAGTATCCTTTCCTCCTTTCAATACTTGTCAAATCCTGTACAACCCAACTGGGCAGGTTAGAAGCATATGTTTTCCATTTATCGTCAGGGTCGAGAGGATCATAGCCGTGAATAGATCTTATGTCACCAAGATGGCTCTGGAACATGTTGTCTATGCTTGAGTTCAGCGGTATGCAATGAACTTCTATAAGATTCCAGTTCTCCTCTAGCGAGATATTGCAGTCCAGAAGAACCTTTTCCAGAACAAATACTTTAGAGACAGCTCTTCCAGTTATTCTCTCGAGTCCATGGGGACTTCTTTCTTCAAGGCTCACAAAACCAAATAATATCATCCCTGTGAGTAATATCGCTCCTGCTATCTCAATTTTTGTGTTCAATTTACCAACCGCATCATTTCCTGAGTCACGGAGTATTATAAATCTTTCCATAATAAAAAGAAGAATTACTAGTTACTCGCTAAGTGTAACAAAACTTTTTAAATATAGTTGTTGTCTAATGATAATTGCGACATGAGGGGTGTGTAATTGAAACCTTTTAAGAAGGATGACAAGCCAGATGCAGCACCTGCCCAGAGTCAGCCGCAGGCTGCAAAAGACAAGGTAGACGAGCTTCCTGATGAATTGCCTAGTCTTGCTTCCGAGATTGCTGATGATTCTCCCAAGAGCGATGATTCTCCCAAGAAGGATGCTGTTCCCGAGGACCTTCCTTCTCTAGATGCGCCGAAAGTTGAGGCGGTTTCTGGAGAGACTGCTCCAAAGACTGAATCTGCCCAGCCAGAACAGCCAAAGCCTGTCCAGCAGGAAGAGCAGAAGATTGTGATTGACGCCGCGGCAGTGCAAAAGCTTTCTGCAGATGACAATAGTTTCTTTCAGGATATTTTTAGAAGGATAAATGAAAACAAGTCAATATCTGAGAATCTTCTGGTGGAGATGAAGAATCACTGGGATTTGTTGAAGAAAGAAACACCTCCTGTAAAGCCGCCCACAGAAATAGATGTTGAGAACAAGATAAATGCTGTACTGCTTAGCCTCAAGGATTTTGAGAAGGACTGGGTCAGCAAAAGGGCAGAGCTCAAGGAGCTTCAGAAGAAGATAAAAAGCATAGAGATAGAAGTGATTTTGAAGAATGAAGAACTCAAGAAGCTTCTTTCCAAGAGGGAAAAGATAAGGCGTATTGAGAAAACCTATGAATCAGTAACCAACAATGAAGAAAAGCTCCTTCCTGTTGAAAAAGGCTTTCATCTGAAGAACGGCAGCATCTTAAGGAGCCTTGCTGACCTCGCAATTATTCTTTCAACGATGAGTGATGGTGAATTCTCAAGCTATGTCGATGACAACAAGAATGACTTTGCCAACTGGGTGTTTAATTCACTGAATGAGGCAGACCTCTCTGCCAAGATAAAGAGCATAACCTCAAGGGAACTTATGAGAAAGGTAATAGTTGAATTTGTTTCTTAAGAAATCTACCTAGGGAAAAGCAGATGAATGATTTTCCATAAGCTATATATGTGCACAGGTATTATTTGTTTGTAAAATGTTTTTGCCGCAATATTTTATATGTTTAGTAATTCTTCTTATAGGTTTTTTGATATTAATGAACTGGAACAGGATTGCATCATTTCTGTTTGCCAAGCCATCCAGAGTGAAGATGGTTAAGGTCTGTCCGCATTGCGGTTCAACAAAGATAAAGCTCCCGCCGGCCGGCATGGACTTGAAGATGACCATGCGGGATTACTGTCAAAATTGCAAATTCAGGGGTAACTTTGCGACAGTAGAAGAATGCAAGCTTGAAGACTTCAGGAAAAGAATAAACAAATAAATGAAGATGCGTTTCTTTTTGTTATCTTGAGCAAGTATAGCTTAATTCTCATCAGGTGTTCTCAGAACCAAACGAATCCCAAAGCTTTATGACTGATACGCACATCAATATCATCACCATTAGACCGACTGTAAGATTGTGCAGGCCGTTGTTCTTTATGAACATGAAATTGAAGTGCATCACCGTTACCAGGAGGGACACCATTCCACATGCGACAGAAAAGCCCGCATAGCGCCTATTCTTTATCATGATGTAGCTTGAGATGCTGAATGCAAGAAATGAGAATATTCCTGCTATCACAACAATGTATGTGAAAGTGTCAAATGGTGAAGCAAAAACAAAATAGAATATCACGCCAAGTACAAGCAGGCAGAAAAACCCGAATATCAAGTCTCCTGTTATGTTTGATTTCTTTTTCATCGGAAATTTCGTTTAGTCTACAGCTCTGTTCTTCAGGACAAAATTTTTGTTCTTGAAGACCCGCTACCGAGCTTTCATTATTCCCGAAACTGCTCTGTTAATTTTCTAAATATTTCTTTTGTCTTTTTAAACTTCCCGGCCGTCTTCGAAATAATCTTCTCATCCTCAATAATCTCGTTTGATTTCTTTTCATATTCTTTCCTGAGTTTACCCAGTTTGTTCCTGAATTCTTCCTTCAGCTTTTCTTTGTCAGCATTTTGATCCAGGATTCGCTCTATGTATTCTTCCTGTAGCTGAATCATGCTTGAATCATACCATGCGTCAAGCTCTTCCTCGTTCATTTTCTTTTCTTCTCCTTTCTTTTCTTTCTTATCCTGAATATCAGAAACAATATGCAGCTAAGTATTATGAGGTATATAATAACAGGAATTATCTTCAACCTCATATGGTATCTTGTTATCTCCCTGTAATTAACATTCATGACAGTTCCTTTCTCGAATGTCAGCTTGTTGTTGTAGATGACCCTTCCTGAGATAACGTATTTTCCAGGAAGCTCAGGCGCGTAATATGTGATAAGTTCAGCCTGTTCATTCGGCTCCACCCGTATGGTGTCTGTTTCAATAAGCTTCTTTATCTCATTGTCTAGCGTTACAGAACCCTTGAATTTTGCCATTACTGACCTAGGGCCACTGTTCTGGAAGAGAGCAATTATCTGCACTGTCTCATTCACATACGACCATGGTTTGCTTTTCACATAAACAAGATCCCCTTTGTCAACCACTGCTCCGGGTTCCACGATGCTAAATGTAAGCAGCCGGTTAAAATTGCACTCAGGAAATGCAACATTGACCCAATACTGCCCTATTGGCAGCCTCCCTGTTACCTGAAATCTTTGCGTTTCTGTGACTGTTGGAAGAATCTCATCGCCTATGAATTCTTCAGAGAGAACTATTCTTTCCTGATACTGATCCCATATATCAATTGCGGCTCTCGGCCTTAATCTGGTGTTCCCCTGGTTGACTATGGTGGCAAAGAATTCAATTGGAAATCCTTCCTCCGAATCCTTGAACAATATCCCTCCAGTATAGCACTTTGTTATCTGCTGGTCAGTTATTTGCAAAGCTGTTCTGATCATTATTGCTGCTCTTACAGTGCTGCCAACACCCCCTCCCATTGGTGAAAGCTCGTCGGTAACAACTCTTACATAGCCGTTGTATTCGCCATTTGCGACGTCACCGGGCGGAGTTGCAATTAACTTTAGCCTGTACGGGGACTTTTTCGAGAACGAGAACATTTCCTGCTCTGGCTGAAACCTAATCCATTCTTCAATCTCACCGCTTATTTCATAATGCGCAGTAAGGTTTCCGTCATTGTTTGTTGTTACTGTTAAGAACTGTTCGGCATATCCGTCACGGAGCATGTTTTCAAACTTTATAAGGCCCGGGCTGGCGCCTATGCTGACAGCTTCTGAAAAAGGAGCGCTTAAAATAATGAATACCGTTGCAGTTACTATCAAAACCACATCTTTTTTCATTTAATCCCTCTGTTTTTTGCTGCTGTCATTTTCTTATGCAGCTCAATTGATTTTTTAAGCGCAAAAGACTTTTGCTCTTCAGGTAGCAAATGATAGCTTTTCCTTATCTTTTCATAAATTCTTGCGGCCTCCTTGATTTCACCTAGGCTACAATGATGTTCTGCATCCATCAGAAGCTTTCTCATGAACAGGATATTTATATCTGAAACAAGTTTCACAGTCTTTTCCATTATCTCGCTCTTCTTTCCATTATCGAGCTTAAGGTAGCATTCCTTTATTTTTGAATATGTCTTCTCAGCGAGCTCATAGTTGTTGAACTTGACATATGCGCTTGCTTTCCCGATGAGATAGTCTATCTCGTCAAAACTCCTTTCGGGCTCTTCAAAGCTACTCTCAATTGCCTGCATGTGCTTCTGGAACTCTTCTTCAGAAAACTGCTTCTTTTTAAATCTTGGCAGGATTGAGCTGAAGTCTAGCTTTTCAACATAGGCAACGTAATAAACTCCCAGTCCAAGCAATACGACGATGCCGACAGTCAGCAATATTATATTTAATATTCCAATACCTTCTCCAGGCTTAGCAAACACATATGCTGTGATGAAGTCGCTCTTTTCTCTTTGTTCAGGTAGCCCCCCATAGCTTTCCTTTATTGCAGCCCTGACTCCTGCATCATTTCTCTGCTTCTCGGACAGCATTGGTACGGTGAGGACTTTCTTGGCATCTTCCAGCGTTACATCATTTATCATGTATCTTATTTTGAAATCAGAGCCTTCTGAAACAAACTTCACAACAGGATCTCTTTTGAGTATGGTATAGTCCTTGTTGAGGATTATAACCTCGCCTATGTCCTCGGCTACGCTCTTTGGAATCTTTTCAACAAGGATTAACCCGTCAAGCCTTTTGTCAAACAACACTTCTTTCTCAACAAGGACAATCTGCTCTGCTGTCGAGTCGAGGGTTGTCACCCTCATCAGGCTTATCCTGTTTGTGATATTGATGCCGTTTTGCAGTGCATAAACCTCATCAATGGTCTTGTCCCTTATGCTCGCGTTGTCTAGGACAATGTCAACAATCTCGGCGATATCCTCTTTCTGGGCAAAATTTACAGAGGTGCTTTTCTCAGCCATCTCGATGTCCTTTGGCGTTGTTTTTATTATCTTTTTCATCTTCAGGTTGATAATGTTGAGTGATTTTCCAAGCTCTTCATTGCTCAGCCGCTTTTCAAGCAGTTCAAGCGTTTGGTTCCTGAGCTCGCTTAGGTCTGCAAGGCCCTTTTCAGCTTTTTCCATCAGTTGCGTGGAATATACAACATCCTTCTTTTCCTGCTCGAACGATTTGAAGTTCTGCACTGCTGCAAACGCATCAAGTCTGTACTGCTCTATCTCTGAAAGCTGTTTCTCAAATTCATCAGGTGCTTCAGAAGGTGTTGTTGATGTGTTATTCGTTTCATAAATTTCCATAGTCTTCATCTTCACAGCAATCTCTGCTGACAAATCGCCCTCGTTCCCTGCCTTGTCAACAGCGCTTATCTTGTAATAATATGTTTTCTCAGATTCGACATTATGATCCTTGAAAGTATTGTCTGCAGATGAGCCATAGAAATTTCCATAGCTGACATAGGTCGATTCGGCCCGGTATATGTTGAATCCAGCAGCATCGTCACCTGAATAGCGCCAGTTTAGCTTTATCGTGTTGTCGTCTTCAATCTCTCCGGTCAGGGAGTCTGGAACAGATGGATTTATTGTGTCCACGACAAAAAGCTTCCCTTCCTTTATTACATTGCCTGTTATTCCTAGCCTGTCAGTTCCCTTGAAGCTGAAAGAGCCAATTTTGTTGTCATCTTTGCTTTCGATTATCATGAACCCTTTCCACGATGTTCCAAGTCCTTCAAGAGGCACCGATTTTAATGTTCCCGGGCTGTCGCTGTATGAATATTCGAGTGTGGGTGTATACAGTACATCCTTGTTTGTTGTAAGGCTGACCTCTGCAATCCCGCTTGTTAATGTTGTTCCCTTGTCTATCGAGATTGTTGCGGTTGGCGGAATATCTATTATGAACGATACAGTGGTATAAACCTTGTTTCCTGCCCTGTCTTTGCATCCTATGAAATAATTGTGCGTTCCGTCGCCGAGCATCAGCTTCATACTGTGGCTTTTCTCTGCTCCGGCCATGGTTGCACCCATGCTGTCATATTCACTTTCGCTTGAGTCGAACCTGCATTCCGTGTTCTCGCTTGTTGTGGCGTTCAGCGTTATTTCATTTGTGCTGAGCAATCCGGTTGGGCCAGCATAGGTTATTGTCGGTTTTCCAGTGTCGATATAGAAAGATATCCCGTGGGATGAACTCATTGTCACATTCTTTTCATTCCTGCATCTTACATAATAAATGTATGCTCCATCCACTACAGTCGTGACATAATAATGCTCTGTGCCTGTTCCGATAAAGTCATTTGTCATTGAGTCAAATGCTTTGTCGATGGTTGAGAACCTGCATACAGTGTTCTGGTTGGTTGTAACATTTAGCACAACAACTCCTGTATTGAGATAGCCGAACGGAGAGCTTGACACGATAGATGGCGGCTCACTCCACACCTCTATATCGAAGGTTGCGTCTCCTTTGGAATCCTCTGTGATTCCATTGTCATTTGTGTATCTTACATAGACTGTGTATTTTCCCGGCTTATTTGAATCGCAGCCAATAACCCAGTTCGGGAACTTCGAGGATATTTCATGGGCATCGAGGTCACCGATATCAAACACCTTGCTTGTCAACGGCGGCATCGCATCTGGAACCATTAGCTCCGCCTTTACATTATAGAGCTTGAACTCAAGGTTATTCTTCACGTTTATTGCAAATACTGTTGTGTTCATTATTCCGTTCTTGCAGAGAAGGCTGTCTGCCGCGTATAGTGTTTCAGTGGAGATGTTGTGGGCAATAGCAACCTGACTAATGAGAACAAATGCAATTGCCCAGATTAATATATTATTTTTCATTTCATCTCCTTCAATAAGCTTTTGTCCTTCTCAATCTGCTCCATTATCGCATTGACAATGTACTCGTTCAGGCTCTTCTCCTTTAGAGCAGCAGCTACCTTTGCCCTGATGTGCTGTTTCTCCTCCAGTGCGATATTCAGCCTTTTCATTTCAGCTTCTCAAACAGTGCTTTGTCTTTTTTGAGCATTGAATCAAGGGCTTCAGCTATGTAACCATTCATTGATTTCTTCTTCAAGGCAGAGATTACCTTAATCCTGGAATGGATTTCCTGGTCCATGAAAATATTGATTCTTTTCATCTTAATACCTCAAAGAGCTTCTTCTTTTCTTCAGCATATTTTTCAATAGCCTGTGACAGATAATCATTGAGGGAGATTCCTTTGATAGCGGCAATGGCCTTTGCCTGTGCGTGAATATTCTTCTCCAGAACTATATTCGTTCGTTTCACTTTACCGCCTCAAATAGCTTTTTGTCCTTGCCAACAGAACTCTTTACAGCTTCCTCAAAGAACTCATTAAGGGAGATGCCTTTTATCGCGGCGAGGGCTTTCGCCTTTGCGTGCAGTTCCTCCTTTAGCCCGATATTTATCCTCTGGCCGGCCATTTATGATAAACATCATATTTATGATTTAAATACTTTTCTATATTTTATCAATAAAATTACAAATAAGATAAAAATGATAAACATCATAACAAGAGAAGAAATATTAAATAATCTTTTTAAATGAATCTGCGTTCCCCTTTACTTATGAAACCTGTAGCTAATGATGCTGAATTGGCTTCGTATTTATCAGTTGCTAAAGACTTTAAGCTCGGATGCCTAGACACAGAGCAGCAACATCCCTTAAGCTTGCAGTTATCTCAGCAGGCTAAAGATGACTTATACCTGGCTCTTGACAATCTCAAGAAAATTGACGTTCAAGCATTATATCGATTCAAAAATAAGGCAGGAAAACTTATTCAGTTAGCAGGAGCAGTCAATGATACCTTGCAAAAAGGTTACAAAGTATATCTGTGTGGTTGCGGCGCAACAGGCCGCTTATCGCTCTCACTTGAAACATTATGCATGGAGGGTATGTTGCCTCGGGCTGAACGTGACCGGATAGTTGGCTTTATGGCAGGGGGCGATACTGCACTGATTCGTTCAATCGAAAACTTTGAGGATCACCCGGAATATGGGGCGCGACAGCTTAAAGAGCTGGGATACATAAACGGGGATTTACTGATTAGCACTACAGAAGGAGGGGAAACGCCCTTTGTGATTGGTGCTACAGAATATGCAGCCAAAGTATCGAGCAATAAACCGTGGTTCCTGTACTGCAATCCTGATGAACAACTAATCGAGAATGTTGAGCGCTCTCGTAGAGTAATAGAAAACCAGAATATCAACAAGATTAGCCTTGCTGTCGGTCCAATGGCTATTGCCGGTAGTACGCGAATGCAGGCCAGCACAGTGCTCATGGCTGCAGTCGGGCTTGCGCTTATGTACAAAAAAAGCCCTGAATCAATACATTCTCAATTAAACAACTTTATCGATTCAGTGGAGAACTTTGATTTTAGATTTCTGAAAGAATTCATTGAAAAAGAAGAAAGTATATATCGTGCTAATGAATATTTAATATATAAAACAAACAGTCTTGGAATTACCGTGCTGACTGACACAACAGAACGTGCACCCACCTTTAGTTTGTCGCCATTTGAAAATTATCGTTCGCCTGAGCAGCCCGCTAGCTTATGCTACTTGATGATGGATGGTACAGATGATGCAAGACAAGCATGGGAAAAGCTGTTGTATCGTGAACCTCGCTGCATCGAGTGGGATGGAATTAAATCCTTCGCAGGCTTAGCTAATCTTCATGGCTATGATATTTCAGGAAATATTATTGCTTTGCGCAAAAATAGAACAGGCAATGATGCTGAACACCTGTTTGAAATTGTGAAAAATGGCGATTACATGGACTTTAAATTTGGTGAACTAGAACACAGAATTTCAATGGAAGGCAAGCCGCTTCTATTCCAGCATTTGCTTCTGAAGCTTATGCTGAACATGCATTCAACACTTGTTATGGGCAGGATGGGACGCTATGATGGAAATCTGATGACTTATGTCAAGCCAAGCAACTACAAGCTCATTGACCGTTGCATTCGTTATGTGCAAACTCTATACAAACAAAAGACTGGAAAGCAAGTTGATTATGAGCGCGTTGCAGAACAAGTCTTCAGGAATAAAAAGGAATTAAAAGCTGGTGAGCCAATAGTAATGAATGTATTAAATCATTTGCTGGACAGTTAACTACATGATCTAATCCTCTTCCCTATCTCCTCCCTCGGCTTCCGCCTGATGAGAGCCTGGAAGAAAAAGAAATTGTTGCTTTATGCGATAATCATATTTTACTGGAGGAATTTTAAAATGAATATAAATGAATTCGTGAAAGAGTTCGATGACATTGTTGAATTAAGCGATCGAATAGTCCGCGATAAATTAGAGCTTTTAGTAAATGCTCCCATGACCTATGAAGGTTTTGTATTGGCTTATGCCGGAATATTATTTTTAGTGGAGAAGTGTGGAGAAAACAGTAAAGATGAACGATTTAGAGAGGCAGCATATAAAAGAGTAATTAAAATGTTAGAGAATGAGTCTGAACCAACAGATTCTGAAACAGCAAGGCTACAGGCTGATTATGCAATGAGTTTATTATCACACTTCATGGACCCTCCAGTGCCTGAGCAGTATTCTTCTCGATTAAAGCAAGCTGCACAAAAATTTTATCGAAAAGTTGAAGCAGAATATCCCGGTGTAAAACCTATCGTAGATGAATTGGATACGGATGCTGCCTTATTTTTATTCAACTCGCAAACCAGGGGATGACCAATATCTGTGTTAACCAACTGATTCCATATTAATAACATTATCCCTGCTATCGAAGGCATTATCATTGAACATATATCTTTTCCCTTACATTTAAATATCACCTTTTAACCCCATGGTTACATGAATGCAATGGAAAAGGACTTTGAGCTTGTAAGGGAGGAGCTTTTGAGCTGCCAGAATCCTGTCTTTCTCTTCGACGATGACCCTGACGGGCTTTGTTCGTTCTTGCTGCTATACCGCTTTATAAGGGAAGGCCACGGCATTGTTGTGAAGAGCCAGCCAAGGGTGAACATGAAGTTCCTTCACAGGACAGAGTCATACCAGCCAGACAAGGTTTTTTTCCTCGATATGCCGATGGTTGAGGAGAGCTTGCTTAACGCAATCAAGGTGCCCACTATCTGGATTGACCACCATGAGCCGCAGAATCCTTCAGGGGTAAAATACCTTAACCCCCGAAACCACAAGGCATTTATGTCGACAACAGAGTTCTGCTACAATGTTGTTGAAGATGACCTGTGGATTGCAACAGTTGGCGCTGTTGCAGACTGGACTCTTCCTGCTTATATGGATGATTTCATTGAAAAGTACCCTTCTCTTATTAGCAAAAAGCCAAAAAAGCCTGAAGATGCATTGTTTGATGACAGGTTCGGAATTCTTGTAAAAATATTCTCATTTATACTCAAGGGCGAGACTAAAGAGGTAATGCAGAATGTCAAAATCCTTACGCGCATTAAGTCGCCAGACGAGATTCTCAATCAGACAACTTCCCAGGGAAGATTCATATACAAGCGCTTCGAGAAAATCGACAGGGAATATCAGGACTTGTACAGCAAAGTACAGGTAAGCAAGGATGATGAACTGGTAATATTCACCTATTCTGCAAAAAGCAACAGCTATACCCATGACATTGCAAACCGGCTTCTCTACGAGAACCCAGACAAGTTTATCATTGTTGGCAGGGAGAAATCAGGGGAAGTAAAGATGTCGTTGAGAAGCCACAGACATGTTCTTCCCCCGATTATTGCAAAGGCGTTGCAGGGCGTGGAAGGTTACGGCGGCGGCCATGAGCATGCCTGTGGTTCCTGTGTAAAGAAAGAGGACTTCGAGACTTTTATTAAAAATATAAGGGAACAGATTAGAAAATAATTTTAGTAGTTTCTGGCGGTCGGCGAGGCAAAGATTCGAGTTCTTTTGTTTGTTTCTGTGAGAAACGATAAATCTTTGATGAGTAGGACAGTCCCGACGACTCTTAAGTTATTCATCAGGGAGGAGGGCTGGCCGTCGACCCGCCTAGATATTTATCTTTTTTAAATCCGTAGCATTTATAAATCCCTTACAATCTCCTTTCCTTGTTTTGCGTCGATGGTCTAACGGCTATGACTACAGCCTTCCAAGCTGTGTATCCGGGTTCGAAATCCAAATGGACGAATGTCCCGGTCGACGCATACTTATTGCACAAGGGTGCGGTCATAGGCACCTTTTGGCTAAATATCTTCTAGAACAATCATTGTTTCTTCAAATCTGGGTCAATGTGGATAAAAGCCCTGTTCACGCACTTCATTGCCTCTATTTTGCCCTGCACCTTCTTCCCGAGGGCGTGCGCCTTTTCCATTGGAAGATTCTTGTCAACCCTTATGTGAACCTCTGCCTGTATCTTGTTCCCAATGTACTGCGCCCTGACATCATGCACATTTCTTACCCCTTTGACCGATGAAGCAAGCTTCTTTATCTTATTGATTGTCTTTTCATCCGGGCTTTTTCCCATAAGATAATCTGTATTCTCCTTTCCGATAAGAATGCCTGATCTCAAAATCCATACGGCAATTAGTATTGCAGCAACAGTGTCAAAGTAATGGATACCGTATTTTGTTCCTAGAACTCCGATTAGGGCTGTCGATGATATGATAACATCATTCCTTGAATCAACAGCGCCTGCAATCATCGCAGGGCTCTTTGCCTTTTCACCCTCTCTTTTCAAACAAGACGACATGAAAACCTTGACCACAATTGTTATCAGGAGCACAGATATTGCAATAATTCCAATGCTTTCTTCTCTCGGCCTTATAAGCGAGGTTCCTGCCTCTTTCAATATCTCAAACCCGAGAATTACAATGAGCACAGCCATTATCAATCCTGCTATTGGTTCTGCCCTTGAATGGCCGAATGGATGGCCTTTATCCGGCTTCTTTTTTCCTGCCCTTACAGCAAGGTATATTGAAGCATAGCTTATTATGTCTGTGAATGAATTAAACGCATCAGAGAGAATCGCAAGGCTGTTTGACATTATTCCTGCAGCAAGCTTTATTATGAACAGGAATATGTTCCCAAGAAGACTAAGCATTGTTATCTTGTTTTCCATTCAGGATATCCCTCAACCATAATATCTTTTCCTGTCTTTTTAATTGTTGCGTTTTTGAGCACAATTCCATTTTCAGAGAAATTCTTCCCTTTCTTTATTTTCTCAGGAGAAATGAAGAACACTGCCTTGTCAATGAGCTTCTGCCTTATGAAGGAATCAATAACTTCCTTTCCGCCCTCCACCATTAGTTTCATTATGTCTTTTTCTCCGAGTTTTTTTAATAATTCCTTCAAATCTACTTTTTTCTTTCCACAAATAATTACTTCTATGCCTCTTTGTCTTAATTTTCTTAATCTGCTCTTATCAGCGAGTTTAGTTGTTGCAATAATCGTTATTGCATCCTTGTTTAGCACCTTGCTGTCCTGGGGAATCCTCAACCTCGAGTCAAGAGCTACGCGTACAGGATTGGCTCCTCTGGCCAGCCTCGTCGTGAGTCTTGGATTATCATTGATGATTGTATTTATGCCAACAATTATTGCATCAGCGTCTGCTCTCATCCGATGTGCTTTTTTTCTTGACTCTAGACACGAAATATGCTTTCTTCCAGTAATCTTTCCGTCTTTACTTATTGCAACCTTCATGAGAACAAAAGGTCTTTTTGTTCTTATGAATTTAAAAAAGTCCTCGTTAAGCTCTTTTGCTTCCCTTCCGAGAACCCCGACTACAACAGATATTCTGTTTTTTATCAGCTTTGAAATCCCTTTGCCACACATCTGTTTATTGCAGTCAGTTGTTGCAATTACAACCTTCTTTATTCCTGCGTTAATTATTGCATCGCAGCAAGGAGGAGTTTTTCCATAATGGCAGCACGGCTCAAGGTTTACATACAGTGTAGCGCCTTTGACATCAGATTTTGTATTCCTTAGCGCCTCTATTTCCGCATGGGGCATTCCTGCCTTTTTATGAAAACCCTCTCCGATTATTGTTCCGTTCTTTACAATTACGCAGCCCACCTTAGGATTTGGAGATGGTCTTGCCTTATTTGCAAGCTTAATTGCTCTTCTCATGCAATATTCGTTTGATTTCATCATTCTCCACGACACCCATCGCCGATTTCTCATTGCCACCGCCTTTTTTGGTAACCCTTTTGAGCAAATCGATTGCGCTTATCCTTGAATTGGAATATATCAGAATCTGTCTCACTCTTTCCGTCTTATTTGTGAACACGACTACTGAGTTTTCTTTCAGGAGTTTGTTTGCCTGGGCATTCAGCTGTTGCTTTTCATAGTTATCGAATTCATAATGGTAATATGTAATCCCGTTGATGCTTTTCACCTCGGGCTTGATCTCAAGTTTGTTTTGTAATTCACGAAGTTGTTTTTTTGAACTTTCATAATTACTTCTCAAAATGGTTATTGCGGGAACAAGATTGCCTGTTTCAACACCCATCACCGTTGTGAGCTTTCTCGCAATTCCAGCCAGACCGTACAGTTCGGAAAATGCATCAAGCTTGAACCTTATCTCGCTCTTCTTTCCCAGTGAATTAAAGCCGGTTACAAGCACTTTTCCAATCTCCTTTGTATTCTTAACGTGTTCCCCAGAGCACAGACATTTGTCAAACCCATCCACTTCAACAAGTCTTACATTTTTTTCCTTGATTAAGTCAAATCTTCCCCTTATTGAATCATCCTTTCTTGCTTCTTCAATTGGAATCTCCTTTATCTTAACATCTCTTTCCTCAGAAATTATCTTGTTGACAAGCTCCTCTGCATTGAGCATAGTGTCCCAGTCCAGCTTTCCATACACGAAAAATTTGGTCTCCTCCTCATCGGTTTCAACCTTTATTATCTCCAATTCAGGTTTGTAATTAATCATGCTCCGGAACAGCATGTGCTCTGCAGTGTGCATCCTTGCGTGTATCGATGGCATGGTGATGTGGAATAGGCAGCGGTTTAAAAAGATTTAGAATTCATTGTCTTGCTCAACTCATCCAAGCCATTGGCTCTCGACAACATATCCCTCATCTTAGCTCCTTTGTTCATTCCCCTAGAAAAGTCCATCGCCCTTCTCTTTATCTTGTCAAGTGTTGCATCGTTGTATTTGCTGTAATAACTCAACAGCTTCATGAAATCATTTATTTTTTCTTCGCTTGTCTGCTCCGGCAGCAATTCCCCCGTCTTGAGAAAATGGCAGCACTGCTTAAAGACATATGGATTTTTCATTGCCTGCCTGCCAATCATCACAGCATCACATCCTGTTTCATCAAGCATCTCCTTGCACTTTTGTGCAGAATCAACATCACCATTTCCAATAACAGGTATTGAAACAGAATCCTTTACAAGCTTTATCTTGCCCCAGTCTGCCTTTCCAGAATATCCCTGAACAACAGTCCTTCCATGTACTGCAATCGCAGCGGCGCCTGCCTCTTCAATTATTCTGGCTGTTCTTTCCAGATTTTTGCAGACCCTTATTTTGACTGTGAACGGCTTTTTAATCTCCTTTGTAACCTCTTCAATTATCGTCTTTAACTTGTTCGGTCTTAGCAGCAGAGCAGCGCCTCCTCCTTGTCTTAGGACAGTTTCTACAGGACAGCCGCAGTTGAAGTCAATGATATCTGCGTGTTTCTCAAGCATTTGCGCAGCTTCACTCACATATCTTTGCCCAAAAATCTGTATGGCAACAGGCCTTTCCTCCTCGGCAGTTCTCGCCAGCCTTAATGTTGCCTTATTATTCCTCACGACGCCATTTGCATTCACCATCTCTGTAACAACTAATCCTGCGCCGTATTCTTTGCAGAGCAACCTGAATGAAATTGTTGTTACATCTGCCATCGGTGCAAGGATTAACGGGTTTTTGAGCTTTATGTTTCCAATATTCATGGCTCTTAGAAATCACAGCAACTATTTAAGCATTGAGATAATCCTTTATTACTTTGATAACATCGTCAGGTTTCTGTAATGGCATGGAGTGTTTAGCGTCTGGTATCTTCTCTACAACACAATTATTTTCTCCAACAAGATTCTGGATATACTCTGCTGTATTGCATCTTACCATCTGGTCATTCATTCCGTGAATAAGCAAAAAAGGAACATTTTTTTCTCCAATCTTTTTAAGCTGCTCTGTTATATCCCACTGGCAAATCTTGTGACCGCTTAATAGAAAGGCAGGAATCTGTTTAGGCGGCACATCGACCATTGACAACCAGATTGCTGGAATATCTGACTTACCCTCAAGATCAGATTGGTCTGAATATTTGTATTTTCTTGGCATTCCCGTAAATTCTCTTACAAAACTTGTGCCGACACTGCCAAAAATATCAAAAAATCTAATCCAGCAGTTCCACCAGTCTGTGACTGGTGGGCTTGACACGAACTAGCGAAAACTTTTTCTTTTTATTGCCTATAGAAACAA
>JAFGPE010000018.1 GCA_016926055.1 Candidatus Woesearchaeota archaeon
AGACACGGCAGCTAAAGCTGCCGCGCCTCAAATTTTCTATAAGAAAAAGACTAATTTATGTTTTGGCACTTAACTTGACAATACCCTAGAAAATTCCCCTCCTTTTTTCTTTCATTTTATGTATTGCATTCGCTCTCAGAATGACGCACCGATTTCTGACTTTTCGGACGAAATTTTCCCACACCATGTATGGTCAAAGAGTTTAACAGGGCTTAAACAGAAAATGCCTCAACCTCGCTCATCTCTGAAGAAAAAGCTTAAATATACACTAGCATTTACATAAGATTATGATGGCAGTAACTGACTTAAAACAGAAAATTCAGGAGATTGGAGGAAAACCATATTCTCCTGTTGATGTTGCAAGAGTTAATGATCATGTAGTCAGGATGACATTAGTTGATGGCGAATTTCATTGGCACAAACATGCTGATGAAGATGAATTATTTTTTGTTTACACAGGAGAAATAGAAGTTCAATATAAAGATAGAGATAATGTAAGATTAAAAAAAGGACAAATGCACGTTGTACCAAAGGGAGTTGAGCACTGTCCAAAAAGCATTGAGCCTTCCTATGTTTTATTGTTTGAATCACATCAAGTAGATACCCGTGGCGATTAGATTCCGCTGCTAAGTGCAATGATTTTTTAGGGCAAAACCGTATCATTGTGAAGAAAAGTTTACTACTTATTAGTTATTATAATATGGAAAGATTTATAAATACATCATAAACGATAACCTTGTATGTCGGGAACTAAACCTGAATTGCTTAATCTGGAGAGAATAATATTGAGAAATGCGGATTTATACTTATATCCAGAATACGTGACACAAAAAAACAGATTCTCGGGACCAGAACAAAATAGAGTTTTGATAGGCACCTCAAGGGGAAATAAAGTGATGACTCCGGCTAATGGAGGGGAACCGTTTGTTGTTAAAATGGAAAGGTCTAAAGATGATGCATTAAGAAAGGTGTATGAAGGAAAGGCGTGGATGCCAATTGAAAAAGAAGTTGCAGTTGCAAGGGCTTTATCTGAATTGGCTAACACGGAATTTGCTGATATGCGCATAATATTCGAAGAACCTTATGGATTAATGATTGCAGATGAAGGCAAAAGCGGTTTATTTAGATTATATCCGAGCCATCAAGATGAATTAGGTATAGAACAATTTGATAAAATAAGAAGCAGGATAAAAACCGAAAGATTAGTGCAGTTTAACGGCAAACAAACTTTGATTGAAGACATTCTAGAATTTCAGGGAGAACGAGTTGCTACGGAAACTATAGTCAATTACATAAAAAGATTATATTACCCTGACAATATGGGAATGATAGTCATGGAAACAAATGGCATAACTCACCCTGATTACAAAGAACACAATTATCAAGAAAATGGCAAATCCACAGCTTTAATTAATGATTTTGAAATGGGATATTTCTTGGGACCATCTGAGCTTGCCCGTCACGTAGCACACACTTGGAAATATTTTACTGAGACAGTGGGGAATGACAATTTTACATTTGATCAATTATTAAGAAGTTCAGATACAATCGAAGGGATGGTTCATCAAATGGATTCTGATCAATCTGGTTTGAGAAATTCTGAAAAGGAGCTGCATGGATTACAAAATAGACGAAGAGAAATACACGAACGAATAGTTCATCATACGGGCATGCAAACTCTTGATGATCCGAATATCAGACCAGGTCCTGCATTTGAAGTGATCTCATATATAAAAGATGCAAAACCAAGCGATTTATTGTAAAAATCCCGCTGCTAAATACACTTGCATGGAAAACAAAAGAAAAAGCGCATGGTTTCAGCGATGACCTGACTGATTAATGAATTACTTGGTCGAGTCAGGCAGCGGATAATTCTGCAATTTAATATTTTCATCCAGTACCTTAACTTCTATCCCGGGTATTCTCTTCCATTGTTCGATTTTTTCAGAAATGTCTGGTTGCGCTACACAAGTTTCCAGAAATTCACTCTCAAATCAGCATAAACTAACAGAGTTTCTTCACCATATAACAGCCCTTTCGTTTATATCCTTGCTTTCTGTAATACTCTCTTGCACCAATGCCTGCTATAACTAGCATTTTATTTTCATGGAATTCCTCTCTTGCAATCCTCTCCGCTTCTTTCAAAAGCATCTTTCCATAACCCTTGTGCTGAATAATCCCTCTCCTCCCAATCTCTATCGAAGGACCATACACGTGCAGCTCCCTTATTCCGCAAATATTCTTGCCGATTCTTAATCTTAGGAATCCGAGCAGAACATCCTTTGATTCGATTGAAAGAAAAACTTCATAACCGCCGCTTGCATCATAATCAGTTCTTTTTAGTTTTATTTTGCTATAATCAATCCCCTTACCCTTTGGTTCTCTGCACCTGATGCAGTTGCATTTTATCCTTTCTTCCCTCATTACTTTGTCAACATATTGCCTCAGATTTGTCTTGTCAACTCCCGCACTTGTAACCTTTGTCGGAATGTCCCTCTGAACCCTCATTATCCTGACGTAAGGCGGAACAATTCTTTTCACTTTTGCAATAAGCCTTGCTGCCTCTTCTGTTGATAACGGCTTAAATGCTCCTTTCCTGTACTCCTCATAAAGCTTTGTTCCCGGCATCACCATGCAAGGATATATCTTTATTGCGTCGGGTCTGAACTTTTCGTCAACGAAAATTTCTTTAAACATTCCAATGTCTTTCTTAATGCTGCTTCCTGGCAGTCCAGGCATCAGGTGATAGCCGACTTTAAGGAGAGAATCCTTGAGAAGCCTTGTAGCGATGATGCTTTCTTTCGCACCATGGCCGCGGTTGATTCTTTCAAGGATATCATCATCTGTTGTCTGCACCCCTAGCTCAACCCTTGTTGTTCCTAACTTCAGCATCTGCTTAATATGCTCTTCCTTGCAGTAATCAGGCCTTGTTTCTATACAGAGCGCGACAACTCTTGCACGGGATTTCTCATTTCTTCTTTGTTCCAGTTCAAGTTTTGCTTTTGTTTTTAATGATAATAATTTCTTATGAATCTTCTTTTCTCTTTTTTTATCCCCGAATGCACCAGGCAACTCGAAAAACCTCTTGAATTTAATAAAATCAAACTCATTTTTCCTGAAGAACATGCTTGAGAAGTCATTGAATGCCTTAAAGGAATATTTTATAAAATTTTCCTGATACTTCTTCGGAAAGCTCGGGAAAGTGCCGCCCATTATTATCAGTTCAATCTTGTCGATGCTGTGGCCAAGAACAACATACTGCTCCAGCCTGTTCATGACCTGAAGATAAGGGTCATAGTTATTCCTGATTGCCCTCATTGTTGCTGGCTCTTTCCCAGTATAGCTCTGCGGAATATTTCCGAAAAAAGATTCTGGGCCTCCGGGGCACATCATGCATTTTCCATGGGGGCATTTGTATGGTCTAGTCATTATTGCACAGATAGCTACTCCTGAGATTGTCCTTGTCGGCTTTGTCCGGAGAAATTTTCTCAGAAAACGAACATCTTCCTTTTTTGAATTGATGAGAATCTCAATGTCCGTTGGAATGCTCTTTAGACCGTGTTTTTGACAGAGCCTGCTTTTTATCCTTCCAAGCTTATCCTTGTCAGGCTTTTCTTTCTTTATTTCCTCAATCAGCTCACTGAAAAATTCCTTCATGTGGCGCGGTGATTGAGAAGCGTATATAAATATAACCAAAAAAGAAGGATTCTTCACCTTGGTAATGTGTGCTCATTTCTTGTGTTAAAATACTTGTACATCTCTATTATGATTGCACCGCTGCTGGAAACAAGGCAGATGACTGCAAACTGGGCAATGCTCAGCGGCACCATGTCAAGGAATTTCCCGAACGAAGGGATGAATATCGATGTTGCGATAAAGGTGAATGAGCCGAAAACAGACAGGAGCAGGAATTTGTTCTTGAAGATTCCAACCTTGAAAGCAGGATATATTGTTGACCGTGAGGCCAGTGCCTGGTAAAGCTCAAACATCCCTATAGTCAGGAATGTGGCAGTCTGTGCTTGCGGATAGTTTCCCCTGCCGAAATAAAACCAGCAGAATATCAGCAATGCTGTTGCAGTCATGACAATCGGATAATGAATGAGGAAAGGGTTAAGGCCCTTCCATATCGGTTCATCCTGCTTCCTCGGTTTTCTTAACATCGCATTAGGCTCAAAAGGATCTGTGCTTAATGCTATGGCTGGCAGACCATCTGTTACAAGATTTATCAGCAGAACCTGCGTGGCAGTCAGCGGCAAAGGAAGGCCGAAGACTATGCCCAGGAAGATTATCAGAATCTCACTTATGTTTCCTGAAACTAGGAATCCAATGTATTTCCTTATGTTGTCATAAACTCCTCTTCCTTCCTCGACAGCGTTTACAATCGAAGCAAAATTATCGTCTGTGAGAAGCATGGAGCTTGCTTCTTTGCTCACGTCAGTTCCGGTTATTCCCATTGCAATTCCAATATCTGCCTTCTTGAGGGCAGGGGCGTCGTTGACACCGTCACCGGTCATTGCAACAACATGGCCTTTTTTCTTGAGTGCGTCGACAATCATGAGTTTGTGCTCAGGATTTACTCTTGCAAAGAGCATAGTATCTTCAACAATCTTGTCGATATTCTTCATTTTGCTGAGCTGTTGCCCGGTTATTGATTTTCCTTCCAATCCGATTTCTTTAGCAACCGCTTTTGCAGTTATCTCGTTATCGCCAGTGATTATGATTACCTTGATTCCAGCTTTTTTGCACTTTTCTATTGCAGCTTTGACTTCTTCTCTTGGAGGATCAATCATGCCCTGCAACCCGACAAAAATAAGGTTCTTCTCAGGATTATCTTCCTTGACTTCCCGGTAGGCAAAACCTAGCACCCTCAGGGCAGAATTTGCAAATTTCTCATTCATCTCAAGGATTTTCTTTTTGTCTTTTTCAGTGAGCCTATTTACCTTTCCGTTGACATTAATATGGCTGCACAGCTTTAGAACAATTTCAGGAGCGCCTTTCACAAAGCCCATCCTTTTTTTACCAGCTCTATGAATGGTTGTCATCAGCTTTCTTTCGCTTGTGAACTCTATCTCGTCAACACGTTTGTATTCCATCTCAAGGCTCTCTCTTATTAATCCTGCTTTGGCTGCGCTTACAATCAATGAGCCTTCAGTCGGGTCACCGATAATGTTGCCGTCCTTTAATCCAGCATTGTTATTCAACGCACCTATTTTTAGCAAAAGTTCCAGTTCCTTGGTGTCAATTGGCTTGTCTTTGAACATGAACTGTCCTTTTGTATCATAGCCCACTCCGGTTACATCTATTGTTTTTTCATTCACATAGAGCTTCCTCACAGTCATCTGATTCGCTGTCAGTGTACCTGTCTTGTCTGTGCAGATGACTGTTGTAGAGCCGAGGGTTTCAACGCTTGGCAGCCTCCTTATCAGCGCATGCCTCTTTAGCATTCTCTTGGTTCCGAGCGCGAGTGAGATTGTGATTACAGCAGGTAGGCCTTCAGGTATTGCAGCCACTGCAACGGCGACAGCCATCAGCACTACCTCGATAAATGATGCCTTGTGAAGCAGCAGACCTGTAAGCAGTATGGCGATTGCTACACCAATAACAACCTTGCTTATGGTCTTTCCGAGGTGATCCATTTTTTTCTGCAGAGGTGTTGACTCAGGTTTCACTTCCTCAATCATCGTTGCAATCTTACCAATCTCTGTTTGCATTCCTGTTGAAGTTATTACTGCCTTCGCCCTTCCGCTCACAACAATTGTGCTTGAGAAAACCATGTTCTTCCTGTCAGCAATACCCAGATCTTCATCCAACTTGTCTGTAATCTTCTTCACAGGCCTTGATTCTCCTGTCAGGGCAGCCTCCTGGGTCTGAAGGTTAAACACTTCAACCAGCCTTGCATCCGCCGGAACCTTGTCTCCTGTTTCAAGAAGTATGATGTCACCCGGCACAATCTCCTTAGCATCAATCTCTTTCTTTTTGCCGTCTCTGATGACCTTTGCCTTAAGCGATGCCAGTCTTTTCAGCGCCTGTATGGCCCTTTCAGCACGATATTCCTGAAGAAATCCTAGGACTGCTATCAGAACAATGATTACAAGTATCACGATGGCGTCAATGTACTCCTTGAGAAACGCGGAGATTATTGTTGCAATAATAAGTATCCATATTACCACATTCTTGAACTGTCCTGCGAAAATCTCAAAAGGAGATATTTTTTTGCCTTCCTTTATCTCATTTGAGCCAAATTTTTCGAGTCTTTTTTTGGCTTCACTTTCCCCAAGCCCTTTTTCAGAACTATTCAGAGAGGTTATAGCCTGAACCGCGTTTAGCCGGTGATATTCGACCATGAGAAAACAAGCAAGGTTGACCTTTATAAATGTTGCTTTTCTCACAAGACTGCATTGTTTATAATCACCACGAGGATGGCTGTGATTAAGCCTAAGAAGATATTGATTGCATAAAACACTATGATTGTAGCTATAAATAGAACACAGCTTGTTTTGGCAGCTCCAATTATGCTTGTTCCTGTTTTTTTCTTCACTAGATATGTGGCAATGATTAGACTGACAACAATCAAAAGAACTAGCGCTTTGAATCTGAAATAGAGGGAAAGCAAAAAGATAGCAGCGTATACCTGGACAAAAATCTCAAATAAATCTTTACCTGTTTTCATTAATCTGAAGCTGGCAATTATGGCCGTTATGAGTGATATGAAAGAAATGATTATTTTAGCAATGGCTTCTTTTCCAAAATACATCAGCATCAGCGAGAGCGCAAAAAGAGTTGCTGCTGCCGGAAGGAAGAACTTTTTTATATTTTTATTGTTCGGAAAACTCAGGCTAACAACCTTCTTCTCAAGTATCTCCTTCCTGAAATCCTCTTCCTGTGCTTTTCCATTATCCTCAGTATTCTTGCCAAGATTGCCCTCCTCAGCCACCTTCTTCACAAGCTCTTGCGCGTGCAGATGGTTATAGCCTTTTTCTTCAAGAACCTCTTCAATGCTCAGCGGACTATATCCCTTTTTCAGCTTTTCAGCTATCCATTTTATTATCGATATATTCTCGACCTCTTTTTTTTCACTGCTCATCGTTTTTTCTTGACAGATATCTTTTTTTCAGGCTTTTCTGAGAATTCCTTTAGTTCTTTCAATACTTCGTCAGGCCTTTTTGCCTCAGCCTCTTTGTCGATAATGCTTTTTATCTTCTTCTGAACAGGTCCTTCATGCTCAGGCCTTTTTTCCTTTGGCTCGGCAACTCTAGTTCTCTTGACATCGTCAAACGCCTCGGCTATGTCCCTATCGTTCCATCCTGCCTCTGCGAGAGTATGGCCTATTTCAACATCTGTGAACCCCATGTCAAGAGTCTTGCTGATGTATTTCTTCAGATTCTCCAGATCTTCCACGCCTGGCTGCTCGCCCTCAAATGAAGGAGTGCTTTTTGGCATAGATTTCTTTTTGCTGTTGTACAGCAAATAGCCAACTGCCCCGAGCAAGACTACAACAAGCCCTATGAGAGCAATGAACATTAACCCTCCTCCACCTCCTCCATCCATATCAGCAAAATCTTCTTCGTAGCCTTGATCCATTTCATTTGTCATCCAGTCTTGATCGTTTCCAGAAGTTGTTTCCGCGTATCCCCCGTTATCAAAAGTTTCGCACCCTTCATCAATATCGCCGTCGCAGTCATTGTCTAAGCCATCACAATCGGCAGATGTTTCCTCTGTGCGATAGGCAGAGCCATAGCTTGTTCTTGTGCATGCTTGCCATCCTCCTGAACCGCCGCATACCTTCTTTGCGTTTATGCATACTCCTTCATTCAGTTCGCAGGAAGGCGCAGTCAAATCCTCATCAATATCGCCGTCGCAGTCGTTGTCTTTTCCATCACACTCCTCGGGAGACGGCATATTTCCACCTTCACAGCTTCCCCACTCCCCATCTATGCAGGTCTGGGTTCCTTTAGTGCATTCGCCCATGGCTGAGCCGCACGACTGGGTCTCGTTTATTGTGCAGTTGCAGACTTCATCTATTTTGCTGTCGCAGTCATTATCCAGACCGTCGCAGATTTCTGTTGCGTTGTTTGTTTTTTCGCAGAAATACTCGCAGCCGTCATCAGCATCTTCATTGGCATCATAATAGTTTCCTGAGCAGTTGGCGATTGTGCACACTCCAAGATTACATGTCGAGTTAGTGCTGTTGTCTCGGAAGCATGCTTTGTTACATGCTCCGCAGTTGTTTATGTCATATCTCCACACCATGTCATCAACAGTGCCGTTGCAGTCATTATCAAGACCGTCGCAGACCTCTGTACCGCCGGGATATGACCTGTTGCTGTTGTCATTGCAGTCATTTCCTCCGTTTGGGCATAGATAATAAGCAAACGTTGCATTGAAAGTCATTCCAGAATCACAGAACTTGTCTCCGTCATCGTCACACCCTTCATCAATATCGCCGTCGCAGTCATTATCAAGACCGTCGCAGGCCTCGGCTGAGCCACCTACTTCATTCAAGCATTCTGTCCATTTTCCATTTTCGCACTTCTGAATTCCAGATATGCATGCCCCCTGAGATTTTCCGCATTGTCTTTCCTGGCCGTTAACAACGCAGTTTGCAAATTCGTCTATCGTGCTATCACAGTCGTTGTCAAGGCCGTCAGCTTCTTCACTTCTTTCGTCGGAAGCATAGCTTTCATCATACCAAAGGTAGCGACTCTCTGTGCAGTCTGCACGTCCCAGTGTTCCCTTGCACTCCTTGTATGAGCCGTAGCAGACTCCTTCCTGCTTCTCACAAAAAGCATTTTCCATGTAGATAATACCTTCATTATACTCATCCACACCATTCATGCAATTATTGTCTATTCCATCGCAAAAGTCAAGCATCATCGGATTTATGAAAGGGTCCATGTCGTTACAATCATTCCCTATTCTGCAATGAGGCGGACCTATCAGGAAGCCATCTTCGTCAAAATCAGTGCAATCGCCCTCAGATATTTCTATGATTGAGGGTGTGGCAGTTACAGGAACATTCCCTTCTGCGGTCCACAGTGTTGCATTGATTATTTCTATCATTGTAGCTCCAAACATGTTCGCTATGAATGTTATTTCTGAGACTATACCGTTTCCGCTTGGAAGGTCGCTTCCAAGCTTGTTGCACTTCACATAACCAGTTTCTTCGAATAATGCCAAATCCACTCCTGTGCACTGCACTTCTCCGGATGTTGACCAGAGGAAACCACCGTGGTTGTAGTCAATCACATCGATCATGTCTGTATCATATCTGACTGCAAATTCATAGCCCTTTACTTCTTGAACGTTGGCCAAAAGCACACGTATGGTGAATGTATCGTTCGGGTAGACTGTCAAGGCTGAGGGCATCAGCATAAACCCTGTAGATGTTCCAGGCTCGATACACGGTTCAGGACAGCATCTTTGCTCTTTGACATCGGTTCTGTAATCCACTAGGCATGTTTGTGTTGAGGAACATATATGGCCTGATTTCATGGAGCAGGTATGTTCCGCATCGGCGCATTGTGTGTTGCAGCAGTAGTCCTCAATTGAGTTATAAAACGCTCCATTGCAGATTTCACTCTCATAATCACATATGTATCCGCCAAACTCATTGCAGTGCTTGTTGCTAACTCTTGTTACTTTGATTGCATCTGCAGATATCTGCCCCTGTTCGCTGCTCTCGCTTAACAGTCTGACATAACGCTCTCCTTCTGAGAAATTAAACTTTCCAAGAACATTCCATCCTGAGCCAGGACTTTCTTGGTTCCTGAATACAGTCTTTATTCCTTCCTTGCTCTGGACCTCGTACTTTGCGTTTTTCACCATGCTGTTGGCTTCTAGCAAATCAGTAACCCACCAAACATATGCCCTGTATTCTCCTTCATTTTCAATATAAAAACTCCACTTGGCAAAGCTTCCCTGCCCTGAACCAATCCGCAGCGAATCTTGGGCATACTGGATGCCCGAGTTAGGGTCGATTTCCCAGCTTCCTGTTTTTGAAAAACCAGCTTCGCTGTTATCAACGATTATTGTTTCGGGGTTATGAGGGAGGGTTGTGAAGTAGCCCCTGGAGATGTTCTCCACGCCGCTTTTTGTTATGGAGCTCAGATTATAATAATATTTTGTGTTTGGCTCAAGGCCCTGAATAGTGACCCTGTGGTCTTCTACCACATATCTGGAATTATATCTTGTGCTTGCATAGCTCTGGTCCAAGCCATATTTTACCACGGAGTTTGACTCTTTTTCGCTGTCCCATGTTATTGTTGCAGCGTCCTCCTCCAGAAATCTTGTAGTGTTTATATTGTACAGCGCATTCTTTGTTTCTGTTACATTAAGAAGACTTGCCATGTTTGAGTTGTTTATTCTAGTGGATGGAAGGTTTGTAAGATGGGCTGTGAAGTAGTATTCGGGAGACGTTGGAATCAGTAACAGCTCATAATCCTGAACTATGGTGATTCTCCATGATGCTTGTGCGGTGCTTCCGGAGAAAACTGTAGTTATCGGGCTTGGGTTCATAAGGGAGTCTGTTCCAATCGCATCATACTCGTACACGTTAAAGCTGATGCCATAGCCATTGCAACCGGTTCCTGTGACAATCATGTTTATCAGTTCACCCTCTTTTGCATTTGTTTTGGACCACTGTGCGCTGTTCAGGATGCAGGAAGTTTCCCCTGCTTTTCCGACAAGAGACCTTGTTCTGCTGTCTTTCATGAGAACAATAAACGTGGCGAAGAGCAGTAGAAGTATCAATACCGAGGCCTTGATAAGCTCTTCCCTCTCAATAATCTCACTCAGGCGTCTCTTTTTCAATCTTCATACCTTCCTTCTTCTCTTTCATCTGGTTAAGAAAATACTGTAGGCAGTCCAGTGCGCAGAACGTTGCTTTTTTCTTAAAGTCTTCAGGCCCGAACAAAAGAGTATAATTGTTTGTGCTGTATGGCTCGATTTCATTCTGGCACACCACACAGATTCTCCTGTGCATCAGGAGGTGCTGCTTTATTTTTTCCTTTACGAGCCGATTCATGTGAATGCCCCCATCATCAAGATCCTTCTTTATCTTGAGAAGGTCATCATAGTCCAGTCTTTCTATCATGTCCTTAACGGTTACCGGCATTCTTCTTACCCCTCTCGTCGAAAGCGATATACCACCTGTTTTGCTTGGAATCGTAACTGAATATGACCTCGTGCTTCTTTTTCATGTCAAGCGCGAAAAGGAGAGGCATAGGAATAGTTGTCTCAAAGCTTGAGCCCCTCTTGTAAAGCTTTCTCCTGAACTCCATGTTATTACTTATTTAGAATCTTATTTATATACTTTTCTATTCATTTATTAAAATACTAAAAAATAAACATCCATTATTATTAATATTATAGC
>JAFGPE010000019.1 GCA_016926055.1 Candidatus Woesearchaeota archaeon
GGCGTTTCCCTTGAGCATTATGCTGCTGCCTTGCCCTGCTGATAGTTGTCAGAGTACTGTGGTTGATTATAGCTGTTCATCTGAACAACATTCTCGTACCCCTTCTTTGCCATCTGGTCTGCATAGATTTTATTGTTGATGAGCAATGATTGCAGCAGTCTCGTCTGTACATTATGATGGAGGTTGTTCTGAATCCAGTGCAATCCGAATAGGTACTTGAAGATGTTCTTTGAATCTTCTTTCCACTTGCCCTTCCAGTCAGTATGGTACATATGCCTCATGTACTTGCCCCAGTTGTGCGGCTTTAGAAGCCCTGTCATGCCGCGCCTGTTCTGGAAGTAGTTAAGTACATTGTATGCGAAGTTATATGGAATCATTGCAAATGGGTTGAAGATTAGTGTTTTTGCAGTTCCTGCCAATATCTTCTTCAGCCAGTTATACTTGGCAAACCTATATGCTTTGCCGGTTGAGAACAGTGCAGGCGATAGCTTAGGTATCATGCTTGGCAGCGAAAACACAGCCACATCTGCCCAGCCCATTGCCTGTCCAAATGCCAACGCTTTGATTGTTTTTCTCCATGTCATCTTCCTTCCTGCCTTTTTCTCCCCCCTGTACTTGCTTAGCCAGAACCCGAAGCAGGGGATAAAG
This sequence comes from Candidatus Woesearchaeota archaeon, assembly GCA_016926055.1. Taxonomy (GTDB): domain Archaea; phylum Nanobdellota; class Nanobdellia; order Woesearchaeales; family JAADFO01; genus JAFGPE01. The sequence continues at coordinate 649 of JAFGPE010000019.1, forward strand.
GTTGTGTAGAACAGTGTGGCCGGAAGCATAACTGATTGGGCATACCAGAACGCCCCTATCCTTGCAGCATCCCACACCTTTCCCAAAAAGCTCCTTGGCTTTTCCATCCTTTCTGTCAACTCTTTCTCAGTTCTTTTCACTTCCGCATCTATTGACTTCAGCTCATCAGGAATGTTTTCTTCTAGCTTGCTGTCAAGGGATTCTGCCATATCGGAATTTCTGCAGCCTCGAATATAACCAATTTCACTGACATATGTCATTTGTGACTACTGAAAAGTAACTAAAAACGAAACATTTATATACTAGTTATGCCATGAATAAGCTAAAATGAACCTTCGACAAGCTGTTATCGGCGTGCATCATCATGACTGCTGGGGCACTTTATCAACCGAGAAATTCCCTGAAATCAATATGAAGGAGAATGGTCCTGTTATTATTCAAAAGAATCATTCTGGATTAATCGTTCACGCAACCTGGGACGTTAGCTTTCCAAAAGTTAACATGTTTAATGATTACCTCGATTCTCTCAAGCGATTCAGCAAGCTGAAGACTGTAAGGGTTATTGGAAAAGGAGAAAGAACAGCCCTCCTGAAGACAGTCTGGAAGGCAAATAATTCCTCGTATGATGCTGTGATAAAGAATAACTGCTTCTATTCAAGCCCTGTCTCACAGATCAATGGCTATGAAATCTATACTGTTATTGCCGAGAAGCCAATGGAGATAAAAAAACTAATGAATGAACTCTCTGTTATCGGAGAGGCAAAGATGTTCAAAATAGGAGACTTCCAGAGAGAAGAAACACCTTTCACACTGACAGACAAGCAGCTTTCTGCATTGCAGATTGCGCTTTCAAATAATTATTATGCCTGGCCGAGAACCATTGGCTTGGATGAACTGTCTAGGCTTGCCCATCTCAAGAGAAGGACCTTCCAGGAAAATTTAAGAAAGGCTGAAGCAAAGGTCTTTCCAAATGTTCTAGATACTGTTTTGTTCAGGCAGAACTAGCCCTTTATTACTCCAATCGGCTTTAATCTTGCTACCTTTACTGAAATACCTGCCCTGTCAACAGAATCAATAACAGCGTCAACATCCTTGTATGCAAGTGGTGCTTCTTCCGCCATCACCTCTTTCGAGGTTGCTCTTGACGTTATCCCTTTTCTTGCAAGCTCTCCTTTAATATCTGCTTTCATGAACTTGCTTATTGCTGCATTTCTTGACATTGCTCTTCCTGCACCATGACAGCTTGAAAAGAATGTCTCAGATGCCTTCTCTTTTCCGACGAGAACATATGATGATGTTCCCATGCTTCCTCCTATTAAGACGGGTTGCCCGACATCAGAGTATGCAGAAGGAACCAATGGGTGTCCTGCAGGAAGCGCTCTTGTTGCGCCCTTTCTGTGGACATAGAGCCTCTTTTTTTCCCCATCCACAATATGTTCCTCTAGCTTGCAGATATTATGGCACACATCATATATTACATCCATCTCCATCTTCTCCCATTCCTGTGAAAAGACCTTTTCAAATGCCTCCCTGACCCATTTTGTCATAACAGTTCTGTTGCAGAATGCATAGTTGACAGCGCATTTCATTGCTTTAAAATAATCCTGCCCTTCCTTGGATGTTGTTGGTGCACACACAAGCTGTTGGTCCGGCAGCTTAATGTTGTATTTCTTTGCCGCCTGGCCGTGAATCTTTAGATAGTTTGATGCAACCTCATGGCCAAACCCTCTTGAGCCGCAGTGAAGCATTATCACCACCTGGTTCTTTTCCTTTATTCCAAACGTCTTTGATGTCTTCTCATCATGAATGTCGTCAACATACTGCACTTCAAGGTAATGGTTTCCTGCCCCAAGTGTTCCAAGCTGCGGACTTCCTCTTTTCTTTGCCATGGGACTAACTGCTGAAGGGTCTGCTCCCTCCATGCAGCCTTCCTCTTCCATATGCTTCAAATCAGCGGGAACTGCATATTCGTTATCGAGAGCCCATTTTGCTCCACTGACAAGAATATCATTCAGCTGCGATTCATTGACCCTCAGCTTTCCTTTTGAGCCGACTCCGCAGGGAACCTTGTAGAAAAGCTCGTCAGTAAGTTCCAGTGCTTTTTTTATGACATCCTCTCTCGTGAGGTTTGTTTTAATCATCCTGACGCCGCAATTTATGTCAAAGCCTGTACACCCTGAAGAAATAACTCCTTCTTCCTCGTCAAAAGCTCCAACCGCTCCCATTGGCAGGCCATATCCGATGTGGGCATCAGGCAGGGCAATTACCGGCTTCATCACGCCAGGAAGCATTGCAACATTTGACAATTGCGATATCGCGTCTTCTTCCATTAAATCATAGATTGTCTGATTTGCTATTAGCTTGCAATCTACATTCATTCCCTGCCTCGATTCTTTCGGCAGAAGCCATTCATAATCATTTAATCTTTGAAGCTTTTCCTTCATTCATGCACCTCAGTTATTCGGTTTTCTTCATACCCTTATATAACTTTTGCTTAATAATTGCAGATTTTCCTGAGAATCCTATTTTTGGCAGATAAAAAACACAGGAGGATTCTTTCTTATGTCTTTATCGGAAATTTGCAGTGTTCCATTTTCCTCTAAAATTGAGAAACCTGCTTTTTCTATCTGCTTTTTAACCTCATTAACCGACGGGATATGGATGTATTGTCGTGCTTTATAAGTCTTACCTGCATCACCGGTCTCTCTGTGAAAGAACCTGTCCCCAAAATCCAACTCTTCAACACTGAATCCGGCCTTTTTGATTATATAAAACCTGAACCACTGCTTCAGCCAAAAGAAGAAGTATTCAGTAATCCATACTCGCGGATGGGCTGTAAAAATGAAAATTCCCCCTGCCTTGACGACCCTTCTTATCTCCTTGAGCGCTTCGATTCTATTTTCTGCACCAGGTATTTGTGTCCATCCCTGGTTAGAGAACAATGCATAATCAAAAGAATCATCTTTGAAGCTCAGTGCAGCAGCATCACCCACAACATAATGTGCCTTTACATGGTGCTTTTTCGCTATAACCTTTGCATTCTTAATCATCGCAGGGTTTAAATCCAGGCCAGTTACGTTATAGCCCATATTAATCAATGGGATTGTTGTTCTGCCCGTTCCGCAACCCACATCCAGTACGGACTTGCCTTTTTTGAAATACTTGTTGATGAAATGCTTCTCAGAATCCCACAGGCCTTCTTCTGCTTTCTTTATGTAAAGTCTTTGAGCATTCTCTCCTGAGAACTCTTCAATAACTAATTTCTTCAAATCAGTTGCCATACCCGCCTTTCAGTCCAGGACTTATTAAATCTTACGATTTTGTTTCACTCTTGTCGATTTTGAACTTTCTTTATCTATCATCTCCAATATATAGATTGCAGATATTATGTTTGTCCTTGATAAATAATAACATTTATACATGATATTTGCATAACTGTTTATATGATTGCATGATTAAACCTCGCGGTTTTATATTCCCATAGGGAAATACATCGTGAGGTTTAAAATAAATGACAAAAGAAGAAATGAAGTTATTAAAAGAGCAGAATGAGTTGGTGAAAGAATTAGTCATCGGCATACAGCAGGTCATAGAAGGCAAGGTAAAGCCATTCAGATAGTTTTGTATTTCTTTTCAACATATTCTTTCAGCAAGACCAATTGCATCTTAATTTTGTCAATGACTTCTTCCTGAATGTCTTTGGGAATCAGTTTTCTAAAATTCTTTTCGAATACCTCAGTCTGTTCGAAATGCCACAGCGTCATGTCATATCAAGAGTTAAATCAATATTTA
>JAFGPE010000002.1 GCA_016926055.1 Candidatus Woesearchaeota archaeon
TAAATCTTACGATTTATCTAGCACCGATTCGACGTCAGGTCTTACGCTGCGCTCCAGACGCTGACGAATACTCGGTGGGACTTAAAAAATGGTGGATATTGATATATTAAAGGAAAGGTTAAGACGATATAAAAAAGAGCAGATAATCATTACAGATCATGCTCGAGTGCAGGCAATGTTTCGTAATATTGATTTGGAGGAAATCAAGGAAAACATTATAAATCCTGAACGATTATCATATGCTAGAGAACAAAAAGCTGAAAAAAAGAACGAACAAAAATACGATTGCTATTTTGGATATAGCAAAACACAATGTCACAGATACATATTGGTGATTAGTGCTAAATGTATAGTATGCACTGTTATAAAAATTAACAGAAGATGGCAACACACGGTTGAGAAACATGCAAAAGTATAATTTTAGTTATGATCAAGAGAATGATGATTTGTTTCTTTATAATCCAAATTCAAAATCAAAAGGAAGTATTGAATTGGGTGACTTAATCTTTGATTTTAATAGCAAGAAAGAATTTGTAGGAATACAAATCATGAATGCGTCTAAGCTACTGAAAAACCTGATTGACGAAAAAACAATATCAATTAAATCAATTTTGAGTGAATTGAAAGACTGCAGAATACAAGTCAAACAGGAAAGTAACATCTTAATACTGAAAATGTACCTAATAAGTAAATCTACAGAGATCGTACCAATTCTCACTGTACCACAAATCAGAGAAAGCAGTCCTGCACTGGCCTATGCTTAACCTTGCGCTTCTTTCTACTCGCACGACAAGAGGACTAGCGATAAGCACTGGCTCAGAAAATACTCTTCTATAAGCGATTTCGACATTGTGAATGAAGTGTAGAAAGTGTATGATGTGTACATGTTATTTAGTTAAAGAGTAATAAAATGTGAAAAATGTCAAAGCCACAGTAAAAATTGCTAAAAGTAGGAAAATCGGTAATTGCCATGCTTCCCATTTCGGTATTACTGCATCTAGTTGATTGTACTTATCAAGTTTGTCTTTTGCTAAAAATAAACATGTTTTTGACTTAGTTTGGATATCGTTAGCATCAGATAATGCCTCCAACTTTTCTTGTTTATCATCACCCATGTCCGCGGATACAATTCTGATTGAAGTTACTGTGTTGGTATCGATATCCTTGGACACATCATACAGTGATTCCATGAACAATCTTTGTTTATCCTCTTTAAGAGATGTTACATGATTGCTTAATATTTGATTCCCGATGCCTAATATAAGCACAAATAATGCTAGATAAAGAATAATATTTATCTTTTTCATCCTTCTTCATCCCCTTACAGAATTGGTATAATTTGCAAGTATTTAAACATTACTTGGCTTTTGGGATAACTAATACATACGCTTCATACACTCGATTTGCTTTCTCCTCGGAGAAAGCTTTAAATATAACCTCTGTAATATATAGTTTATAAAGGTTATGTTGATAATTGTGGCCGCTAATGTGAAACAGAAAATCCTTTTAACAATCTTTATAAATGAGTAACCTATTCATCGTTTCATGGTTAAAGTGCTTAATGCTGTTTTCGGGATTGGGATAGCAGTTGTCGTGTACATAGTTGTTCTTCTTGGAATACAGGCATTCTATCCAGAACCCGAATACGAATCCTTCTGCAACGAAACAATGGACAGCAGGTATGAAGATCCGATTAACACTTTCATGAAGTGCCCTGACAACATCACAGTTGGGGAGTGCAGGGCCCTAATGGATGAGAAAAGCGATGACAAGTGCTGGGATGAGTATGATGAGGCTGAAAAGGTCTACAGCAAGAACTTCTTTGTGATTGCAAGCATACTTGGTGTGATTTTGGTTGTAATAGCATTCTTTCTTCTCAATACCACAAACATCAGCGCAGGTGTTGCATGTGCAGGGATTGTCCTCATCCTTTGGGCATTCATGAGGGGATGGGAAAGCACAGATCCTAAGGTCAAATTCATCACTGGGATGGGTATAGCTGCAGTTGTAATCACTCTTGCAGTTATTGTGAACAAGAAACTTAGCAAAAAATAGTTAAGAACCTCCAACATTCATCTTGAAATCGATTCTTAAATCCTTAAAAGTTCACACAAAAGATTTCATTCCGCCCAAAGGGCCACACCGTTTTATCAAAAACCTTAAAAACAACAAGTTTTTCTACAATCAGAGCAAAGAGGGGGGTCTATGTTAAAGGAAACGCCGTTATGTTCGGCACACAAAGCTCTGGGCGCCAAGATGGTGGAGTTTGGCGGCTGGAACATGCCTGTGCAGTACACTAACGTTATTGACGAGCACAACACTACAAGGTCTAAGGCCGGCCTGTTTGACATTTGCCATATGGGTGAGTTTATTATTTCTGGAATTGATGCGAAGAGTTTTCTGCAGCGTATTTGCCTGAACGATGTTGAGAAGCTTATTCCTGGAAAAGCGCAGTATTCAATGCTCTGTAATGAAAACGGCGGAGTTGTTGATGACATATTCATCTATATGCTAAAGGAAAATGAATTCATGATGGTCACCAATGCAGGAACCTTTGACAAGGACCATGAATGGATGCTAAACCATAATCCGGATGGTGTTGAGATAAAAAACATCAGCGAAAAAACATCAAAACTGGATTTGCAGGGCCCGCTGAGCGAGGATATTCTTCAGAAGATTTGCGTTCATGATTTGTCAAGCCTGAAGAGATTCTTCTGGGCAACTACAACAATAGAGGGTGTTGACTGCAAGGTCTCGAGGACAGGCTACACAGGAGAGGATGGTTTTGAGATTTATTCTGACGCAGCCTGTGTTGAGAGGCTCTGGAATAAAATCCTCGAAACAGGAAAGCCGTTGGGATTAAAGCCGATAGGCCTTGGAGCAAGGGACACGTTAAGGCTGGAGGCATGCTACAGCCTCTACGGACATGAGCTAAGCGACAGCATAACTCCTGTTGAGGCTTCCCTTGGCTGGGTTGTCAGGGATTACAAGGATTTTATTGGAAAAGAGGTAATCCTAAAGCAGAAAAAGCAAGGAACTAAGAAGATAAATGTTGCTTTTGAGATGGTGGAGAATGCTGTTCCGAGAGAGCACTATCCTGTGCAGAAGAATGGAGCAACAGTTGGGGAGGTCAGCTCTGGTTCGTTCTCCCCTAGTCTCAGAAAGGGCATAGGGATGGCGTTTATCAGGACAGATTTAAGCGAGCCGGGAACAGAAATAAATATAATAATCAGAGGCAAGCCGTATCTGGCAAGGATTGTTAAAAAACCGTTTTACTCGAGGTGAAAGCATGGCAAAGGAAAATCCAAGTGACAATAGATACACAAGGGAGCATGAATGGGTGAAAGTAGAAGGCAGCATCGCAACCATGGGCATCACTGATGTTGCGCAGGAATTATTGACAGACGTTGTCTTTGTTGAATTACCTGAAATCGGAAAAAAGGCAGAGCAGATGAAGCCCTTGTGCGTTGTGGAATCTGTAAAATCTGCATCGGACGTTTTTGCCCCTGTCTCAGGAGAGGTTGTCGAAGTAAATGATGAATTGAAGAACCATCCTGAACTCGTGAACCAGGATGCATTCAACAAGGGGTGGATGGTAAAGCTAAAGGTCAAGGACAAGGATGAGGTTAATAAACTCATGACTGCGGAGGAATATGATTCTTTCACAAAAGAGAGTTGATTCGCATGAACTTCATACCAAACACAGCAGAACAGAGAAGAGATATGCTAAAAGATATCGGAGTAAGCGAGATAAAAGACCTTTTCAAGGACATCCCTGAGTCAATAAGGCTGAAAACTCCACTTAAACTGCCAAAAGGGATGTCAGAACTCGAGCTAAGACGAGCAATGAGCGAGCTGGCAGATAAGAACAAACAGCTTGTTTCTTTTCAGGGCGCAGGAGCGTATTCCCATTTCATTCCTGCAGTTGTAAACCACATCATCTCGAGGTCGGAGTTTTACACTGCCTACACGCCGTACCAGCCTGAGCTCTCACAGGGAATACTGCAGGCAATCTTCGAATACCAGACGATGATTTGCAGGCTGACAGGGATGGCTGTTGCAAACGCAAGCATGTATGATGGTGCGAGTGCATTGGCAGAGACAGCAATCATCTGCAAAACAAGGACAAAACGAAATGAACTGATCATAAGCAAAACCATTCATCCTGAATACAGGGAAACAGTAAGGACGTATGCAAACGCAAACTCGATGAAGGTTGTCGAAGTTGATTTTGAAGAAGGGAAAACAGACATGAAAAAATTAAAATCGTTAATTAACGAAAACACTGCTGGAGTCATGATTCAGTCTCCCAACTTTTTTGGCATGGTGGAGGATGTCAAGGCTATTGGAAATATTGCCCATGAAAAGAATTCTGTGTTTGTTGTGTGCGTCAACGAAGCAACATCGCTTGCATTATTGAATCCGCCAGGAGACCTGGGAGCAGACATTGTTGTTGGCGAAGGCCAGAGCTTTGGTAATGCTGTTAACTTCGGAGGCCCTTATCTCGGCATAATGGCTGTAAAAAGCGATTTCGTGCGACAGATTCCGGGGAGACTAGTCGGCGAGACAACAGACACAGAAGGCAGGAAAGGGTATCTTCTGACGCTTCAGGCAAGAGAACAGCATATCAGGAGGGAAAAAGCGACAAGCAATATCTGCTCAAACGAGGCATTGTGTGCGCTGGCAGCTGGCGTCTATCTTGCAGCGACAGGAAAGAAACTCAGAGATATAGCAAAGCTGAACTACTATAATTCCCACTATCTTTATAACGAACTGAAGAAGCATGAAAAAATCCTGTTCGGGAATGACTTTTTCAATGAATTTGTTGTAAAGATCAATGGATTAGATGAGTGTTTTGAAAAAGCAGTCAAATCTGGAATCATCCCGGGCGTGAAGCTTGAAAGATTCTATCCTGAACTCAAGGATTGTCTTCTTGTCTGCGCCACAGAGACTGCAACAAAAAAGCAGCTCGATAAGCTTCTGGAGGTGCTAGGATGAAAACGATTTTTGAGATATCCTCCAGCGGAAGGACTGCTGTTGAAATCCCTGAGCCAGAGGTTCCTGAAGAGGAGATTGTTCTTGAGCAGAGGGATGAATTAAATCTCCCTGAGGTCTCAGAGATTGATGTCATAAGGCACTACACAGCACTATCGAGAAGGAACTTCGGAGTCGATAATGGCTTTTATCCGTTGGGAAGCTGCACCATGAAGTATAATCCGAAAATCAATGAAGATGTTTCGAGGTTTTCCGGATTTACGACAATGCATCCGTATTCTCCTGAGAAGCTTGTCCAGGGAAATCTCAGGATAATGTACGAACTTCAGGAATACCTGAAGGAAATCCTTGGAATGGATGCTGTCACATTGCAGCCGGCTGCAGGTGCCCACGGCGAGCTTACTGGAGTCATGATAATAAAGGCGTACTTTGAAAGCAGGGGCGAGAAAAGAAACAAGATGCTAGTTGCTGATTCAGCACATGGAACTAATCCTGCAAGCGTATCTTTATGCGGCTTTGAACTCGAGGAAGTCAAAAGCACTTCAATGGGAGAACTCGACTTAGATGACCTCAAAAACAAGATGAGCAAGGATGTTGCTGGCCTGATGCTGACTAATCCAAATACGCTTGGCTTGTTTGACAGGAATGTGGTGAAGATTGCAGAGATTCTCCACAAAAATGGCAGCCTGTTGTATTGCGACGGTGCAAATATGAATGCAAACACAGGGATTGCAAAGCCGGGAGACATAGGATATGATGTCATCCACGTCAACCTGCACAAGACATTCTCGACTCCACACGGCTGTGGAGGACCTGGTTCAGGTCCTGTCGGGGTAAAAAAGCACCTTGCAGACTTTCTTCCTGCACCAATGGTTGCCAAGAGCCGAGAAGAATATGTCCTAGATTACAGAATCAGGAAATCCATCGGAAGGATGAAGGCATTCTACGGAAACTTTAATGTCATGGTGAAAGCGTATGCCTATATCAGGGCAATAGGCGCCGAAGGAATAAGGGCCGTTGCAGAGAATGCTGTACTGAATGCAAACTACATGAGGGTTAAGCTCATGAAGCACTATCATCTGCAGTACAACAGGATTTGCCAGCATGAGTTTGTCTTGAGCGACGAGGGGATGCCGAATCACGTAACCACTCTTGACATTGCAAAAAGGCTTCTTGATTATGGCTTTCATCCACCTACAATATATTTTCCATTGATTATTCACGGTGCCATAATGATTGAGCCGAATGAAACAGAAAGCAAGGAAACAATGGATTCTTTTATTGATACGATGATTGGGATAAGAGAAGAGGCAGAGAAAAACCCTGACCTTGTGAAGAAAGCTCCTCTAACAACACCTGTTACAAGACTTGACGGAGTTCAGGCTGCAAGAAACCCGAAGCTGTGCTACCCGTGCTAAGATGAAAAGAAGACATCCTGACTGGTTGAAGGTCAAAATGCCGAAAGGTGAAACCTATAGGAAGATTAAATCGATGCTCAGGGAATCAGGGCTGCATACTGTGTGCGAGGAAGCAAGATGCCCCAACATTGCCGAATGCTTTTGCAGGGGAACCGCAACATTCATGATTCTTGGCGATACGTGCACGAGGAACTGCGGTTATTGCAACGTAAAGCATGGAATCCCCATGAAAGTAAATGAAGAAGAGCCCATGAGGGTTGCAAAAAGCATAAAGAAACTAAGATTGAAATATGCTGTCATCACGTCTGTAACAAGGGACGACCTTCACGATTTTGGCTCAGGGCAGTTCTCTAGAACAATTGCCGAAATAAAAAAGACAGTTCCTGATTGCAGAATAGAGGTTTTGATTCCTGATTTCAAAGGGAATGAGAATGCGCTGAAGGAAATAATCAGGGCAAGGCCAGATGTCATTAACCATAACATTGAGGTTGTGAGAGAAATTTTTCCAAGGGCAAGGCCGCTGGGAGATTATGATGTTTCAATAAAGCTGCTTGAGAAAATAAAAATGATTAATCCTGAAATGAAAACGAAATCAGGGATTATGGTGGGGCTTGGCGAGACAAATGATGAAATTCTCAGAACGCTGAATGATTTAAGAAAAGCAAATGTCGACATTGTGACAATAGGCCAATACCTTCAGCCAAACAAGAACTGCCTTCCCGTAGAAAGATATTATTCGCCGGACGAGTTCAGGAATCTTGAAAAAACCGGCATGGAGACAGGATTTGAAAAAGTCGTTTCAGGACCCCTAGTCAGAAGCAGCTATCATGCAGGAGAATATAATGCTTAAGAATGTATACAAGGTTCCAGATGGAAAGATGCTGAAGATTGCCCTGGAAAAGGAAGGAAACACGATAGGCAGGATAATAATAAATGGTGATTTCTTTGCACATCCTGAAAACTGCATTGAAACTCTTGAGAAGGAGCTTGTCGGAAAGGAACTGGACAGGGAAAAACTCATGAATGTAATAAGGCACATAGTCATAATTAATAATTTCAGAATATTCGGCTTTGATGAAAAAAACCTGTGTGATGCCATAATGGGGTGCAGGTGATGAAAAGGTTTCGTCTTTTGCTTACAGGCCATAACAGCGGAGCCATGAACATGGCGATTGACGAGGCAGTCATGACCCACATATCTGAAGGAAAAGTCCTGCCGACAATAAGGTTGTATGGATGGAGGCCATCGGCAATAACGATTGGCTATTTTCAATCGATGAGGGAAGAAGTGGATTTAGAGAAATGCAGGGAGCTTGGAATTGATTTCATAAGAAGAATAACAGGAGGAGGCGCTGTTTTCCACGAAAATGAAGCGACATACAGCATCATTGCTCCGGAGAATTATTTTTCTGAAGAGATACTTGAATCCTACAAGCAGATATGCAGCGGCATAACAACCGGGCTAAAAAAACTCGGCCTTGAAGCGGCATTTGCCCCGCTGAATGATATTGTTGTAAAAGGCAAAAAGGTTTCAGGAAACGCGCAGACAAGAAGAATGAACTGCATCCTTCAGCACGGCACAGTCCTTATCGATGTGGATGTCAAAAAGATGTTTTCCCTGCTCATTGTGCCGGATGAAAAGATAAGGAGCAAGATGATAAACAATGTCGAGGAGCGCGTTACAGGCATAAACAAGGAGACCGGCAGGAATCATGGCTTTCAAGAGGTTGTCAATGCACTGACTGACGGCTTCAGGGAAGCACTGAATCTAGAGCTTTGTTCTGGCGAGCTTTCTCCCTCAGAAAAGGAGATGGCAGAGAGGCTTGCAAAGGAAAAATATTCGAAAGACGAATGGAAGTTCAAAAGATAAATATATAAGCAAGCATGATTGCCTTTTGAATATGTATGACGCGATAATTGTTGGAAGCGGAGCTGCAGGATATCATTGCGCCCTGAAGACAAAGGAGCTTGGCGGCAAAGCATTGGTCATAGAAAAGGCAGAGATTGGTGGAACCTGCACGAATTGTGGCTGCATTCCAACAAAAGCATTGCACGCGTCAGCATATCTTCTTGAAAAGATTAAGAAATCCAAGGAGCTGGGTATTGAAACTTCTAATGTGAACCTGGATTTCAAGGAAGTCGTTAAAAGAAAGGAAAGGGTTGTCAATTTATCATCACTGGGCATTAAGCACCTTCTCAAGGGGATTGAGGTCGTGAACGGGGAGGCGAAAATCATCTCGCAGCACAAGGTCAGGGCAAACGGAAATGAATATGAAGGAAAAAATATTGTTGTTGCGACAGGCTCAAAACCAAGGATGCTTGCAGGCATGAAAGCAGGCGACAGGATATTGACAAGCAGAGAGATTCTGCAGATGGAAAAAATTCCCGAAGATTTGACAATTATCGGAGGAGGCTATATTGGCTGCGAATTTGCAAGCATTTTCAATGCATTTGGAACAAAGGTTACCATAATAGAAGCCCTGAGTTCGTTGCTCCCAGGCATGGACTCTGAAATAAGTGCCGCGATTGAAAGAATATTTTCCATCAAAGGTATTGAGGTGAAGAAAAACGCAGCCGCGGAATTAAATGAAATAAAAACAGAAAAGATTCTTGTTGCAATTGGAGTGGAACCAAATCTCGACATTGAAGAGATGAATAACCTTGGTGTGAAGTCCAGCAAGAAAGGCATTGGTGTTAATGAAATGATGAAAACGTCTGCCGAGAACATCTATGCAATAGGCGACGTCACTGGAATAATGCCTCTTGCCCATGTTGCCTATGCCCAGGCAGAAACCGCTGCAATGAACATCATGGGCAGGGAAAAAATGATTGACTACGGTGTTGTTCCCTCTTGCATATTTACACTCCCTGAAATTGCCTCTGTAGGGCAGAAAGAAGGTGACAGGACTTCAAAGGCAGGGTTTATTGCGAACGGAAAGGCAAGAACCATGAATGAAAAGGAAGGCTTCATAAAGCTTGTTTCAAAAGAGGGTTTTCTGACTGGCGCACACATCATAGGTCCTCATGCGGATGACTTAATACATGAAGCTGCGCTGGCGATAAAAAACAAGATAAGCATTGGGAAGATAAAGGAAACAATACATGCTCATCCGACACTTTCCGAGACATTCTTGGAAGCTGTAAAGCAACTATGAAAAAGCAGATCTAAGGTGCTTGTTTAAACGGGTTAAGTCAAGTATGATGTCTTGAGCTGGTTGTGGTGGTAGAACCACAACCCGAAGAAAGCTCTTGCTCCTTTAAAGCTCTGAAA
>JAFGPE010000020.1 GCA_016926055.1 Candidatus Woesearchaeota archaeon
ATAAAAAAGATTGCTGCAGCGTTACGCATGCAAGTCGAAATATACACTGCTGCAGCAATCTTTTATCGCAAAGGCCCTTCGGGATCTTCTGTAAGAAAAAGAAGAAAGGATTCATGATCCCTCAGGGCCTCGGGCTTTTATGGGCGGGCGGTGCGGCGACCACCACCAGCCGGAGGAGCAGGGGCGGCGGTGCGGCGACCACCACCAACCGGAGCAGGCGTAATGAGGCTTAGCCTCTCTCTCCGTTCATCTGCAACGTCCTTGACTATCTTAGTCAACCAGACTAAGACTAGCAGGGTGGCGAAGCTGATCCCTATGAACGGGTTGAAGCGATGGCAATCGTCACATATTCTTCCTAGGGTGAAGAACACGGTGAGGGTACCCAGTAGCACCGCGACTGCCTGCCAACCAGCTCTTCTGGCTGCTCTTTCTTCATTCCACCACCCATAGACCAGCAACCAGATTATGGCCACGGCTGCGGCAGCTCCCGCTGCTATTATTGCGGGTTGGAGCTCGCCACAATCATATTTCCGGTCACATTGGAGATCGACTCCAATTATATACACTAGGCCCACGACCCAGCATATTATTACTATCATAAACATCTGTAACAGCGCGCTTATGTTGATGTCACTTCTAGTTTCCATGACTACTACTCCTTAAAGTTAATAAAAAGTTAAAAATCATTATTTTACTTTCACAATTATTCTCCCAGTACATTTACCTCCTCCATCCGCTGGGAAGACAGATGTTTTTTTATTATTTTTTTTGGGTTATTGTTTTTTACTATTTACTACTCATATGCCATACACGCTTTGTGTACGACATCCAGCACTGCCAGTGGCGCCGGCTCGAAGGTTGGCGGACGGTGACCCTTGTATTTCACCAGGAACAAATCATTATCCTTCTTGGTGAGTACAAACCCCCGCTCTTTCCCCTTCTTCAAGACGTTGACCAAAACCAAGTCTCGAATGAATTCAATCGAGACAGTGGTGCCTTTGTCGACCATGATGGTCGTACTGGCGCCGACGAAGTCTTCTTCGTCCTCGTAGACATGGAGCAGGGGCGGCTCTTTTTTCTCAATGCCGATGATTTTTTTACCAGCCACCTGTAATTCATAGACGTTCAATCCGTGGGCTTTTTCGAAGGCATCCTCCGAACTAGAAAAAAGAACCCTGAATTCTCCAGACATCCCGCTGTCAGGAAGAACGATGGATCTTTCCCCATATTCAAGTCTGAATCCGAGAATATACCTCCCGACATTTGGGGATCCGTTCTTGGTGAATCGGGGGATTCGCCGGGGTCCGCAGACGTCTTGGAGCCGATTGGAAATTAGCAGGATTTTTACGCTTTTGGGGGCAGGTGTTGCAGAAAATGTCTTCACCGCCAAAAGGACTGTGAACAGAATCACAATCCAAATCGGAAATTTTTCAGTAAGCCTTTCGCCTACTGGATTACCTAGTGTACTCATAATTTTTTTCCTTCCATTAAATTTATTATTGATTTATTTCATTTTTTTTAAAACGTCACACCTTCGCACATGAATCGCGCGAACAATCTGAAGTTTTCAGTGGCCGGTGTGACACGGGTAAACTCTGCTCTCCCTGGACAGAGTTTAATATGAGGGCAACGAGTGACCTGTTCTTTTTCCAAGCGTATATTTACCCTTGGTACGACACCACTGCGGGATTCATGAATAGTCACTCTTTTTACGGGGATTCTTCTTTTCTTCCATCTGCGTTTCATAATTACCTCCAACATTTAATCATTTTTTCTATGTGAATTACAATTATTTCTCTATTTCCACACGCTCTTGACAGAGAACCTGACTTTTCTGTAAAATTCATTTAGAACTCCATCTATCAGAAAGTCAGTTTTTTCCTTCCTAAAGGACATGTTATCCTCTAGTTATCCGATTATTCCCAGGCTCTTCAGAGTTATTCCGAATTTATGTGATTTTTTGAAATCACGTTGAAATAACCCAGAGAACACAGCATCTTTCTTCAATAGCGATTAGTTTGCATTAAAATGCAAATCAAATCTAGAAGATAAGATGGAATTCTCGGATATTTTCCGTCAAGGGTGGCATAAAGCCATACGCGTTGTTTGTTTTTGTGAATGTGAGTGAAGTAATCATCTTTTGAGCACCTCTTAGTTTCATTTTTACCACTTAATAGTAGCTTATATTTAAATCTTTCGATTATTAACCACTTCATGGTGATAATAATACACAAACGTTTATTTATATAGGTTTCCAATATATTAGCAACCTATATAAACAAGCTCATCTTCCTTGTATGGATGGATGATGAAGTTTTGCTCGAGCTATTGAAGAAGTGGAATCAGTGGGAGAAAGATGCAGATACAGGAATAACAAGGAAGAGGTATTTGGATAGGATTCTTGCTCTTATTGAAAGAAAAGAAATCCTTATCCTCAAGGGCATACGGCGCTCTGGAAAATCAACGATACTCAGGCAGCTTACAAAAGAAATAATATTCAGAGGAATTGACCGAAAACAGATACTCTACCTGAACCTCGATGAGATTGGCTTTGCACATCAGCTAACCACCGGACTTTTCGACAGGGTTCTCGAGGTATACCAGAAGTATTTAGGTAACAAGGGCAAGGTTTACTTCTTTATTGATGAGATTCAGAAAATAGCTGAATGGGAGCGATGGATAAGAACAATGTATGACAGAGAATCTCGTTTTAAATTCATAATAACTGGCTCGTCAGCAGCGCTGCTTTCCCAAGAGCTTTCAACCCTCTTAACAGGAAGAAACCTGTCAATTACAATTTTTCCGCTCTCTTTTCTGGAATACCTTGATTTTAAGCCAGGTGGCAGCATCGAAGAGTATATTCAATTTGGCGGTTTTCCAGAGGTTGTTATAGAAAACAACAAGGAAACAAAACTTCTTATCCTACAGCAGTACTTCGAAGATATTATTCATAAGGATGTTATGGACAGATATGAGATAAGAAATGCAAAACAATTATTCGATATTGCGCGTTACCTTATCAGCGTCTCAGGCTCGAAGGTAAGCTATAACAAGCTCTCTCATGTGTTTGGCCTGTCAAAAGACACACTCTCAACCTATGTGAGTTATCTTATGAATGCATACTTGCTTTTCGAGGTGAATTATTTTTCTTTTTCAGCCAAAGTCAGGCATGATATCAACAAGCTCCCAAAGCTGTATTGTATTGATGTTGGCCTAGTTAATGCAGTCAGCATAAAATACTCTAAAGACCAGGGCAAGCTAATTGAAAACATGGTTCTGATTAAGTTGCTCGAGAAACACAGTGAGATTTGCTATTGGTCTGAATTAAAACACGAGGTTGATTTTATTGTGGATAGGCAAGCAATAAACGTAACTTCTGCAGACATTATTCCAGAGCGAGAATTGCAGGGGCTGAGGGCTTTTCAGGAAAAGCACAACGGTTTTTCTATCGTGCTTATAAGCAATTCAAAGACAGAAGGCGAATTAATATCAATCCAGGATTTCTTGACTTCAACTCAATTCAAGGCTTAAAAAGCCTTTAAATACTACCTCGATATTCTAGCTTTTATGGCAGAGGATTCATACCTTTTAGTCAACCTTAAGGACGAGGAGTCAAAGCAGCTTGCCCAGGTGATAAGCAATGACACATCGAGAAAAATCCTCGATTTTCTGGCAAAGGGCGAGGCAACAGAGACAGACATAGCAGCTTCTTTAAACCTTCCCTTGAGCACAGTCCACTATAATCTCCAGCATCTTAACAAGGCAAAGCTCGTCCAGGTGGATGAATACCATTACAGCAAGAAGGGCAAGGAAATCAACCATTACAAGCTAAGCAACAAGCTCATAATCATTGCTCCGACAGGCATTGACAGGGTGAAGGATAAGCTCAAAACCTTCCTGCCAATAACCGTATTGGCAGGGATAGCGGCAGGCATAATCCACCTTGCAAATAATAGCCTTTTTGCAGCAAAATCAGCACTTGTCTCAGAAACAGCACCGAGGCTTATGAAGGCAGAAATTGTAGATATGGTGCAGGAGGAAGCACTGGGAGCGGCCCCGACAGCAGCATTTGTTCCTCCTGCTCATCCCCAGATCAGCATCGCCCTCTGGTTCCTCTTTGGCGCGATATTTGTCATCCTCATGTTCCTTTTATGGGAGTTTTTGAGGAAGAAAAGGTAATGTTTCTTGCGCTGAAAATCCGTAAGATTTTCGAGCAATCCGGAAATTCTCGTCGATAAAACAGGAAAAGCATATGAACCTTAAGCCCTGCATCGCTTAGGTGGAAAGATATTATGTTGATACAAATATTTGGGCAGATTATGGTTTAGACAGAAAAGACAAACATCATCTTTTGGGTGATCTGGCTACAGTTTTTCTGAACAAAATCGCTGCCAGGAATGCTGTAATTCTTTATTCAGATATTGTTCTGAATGAGTTAAAGACAGTATTCACTTCAGAACAAGTCAGGGAATTATTACAATGTCTTGAGAATACAATTCCACACTTTAGTGTGGAGATGAACAAGACGCGACCGTAGGGAGCTTGGAAAAAAGCGTAA
>JAFGPE010000021.1 GCA_016926055.1 Candidatus Woesearchaeota archaeon
CTTCCTTTAAAACTTCTTTATCAAAATGAGGTATCTGACTGGAAGCAACAAGGAAGTCTACAAAAGCACCATACAATGCAGGATCAGTTATGAACCTAGATGTATAATTTGGATTTCTTAAAGCACCAAAAATCTGTCCAAGGCAGGCTCCAGCAAAACTGGGTGAGTTAACAGTATCATTGACTCTTTTTTTATATGTATCCAGAGTCTTAACTAAGTTCACGTGCTATTTTTTGATTAAAGTGATTATAGGTACGAAAACGTTTTTCTTCCCTTTTGTAAGCTTCTTCAAACCGATTCTCAAGATTAAAAAACATTGTTTTCATAAGGAAAGATTCTTCACGTTCTACGTCATCCGGCATGAAATCACCGAAAGAAAAGATGTTTCACCCATTTATATATTTTTTTATAATGAAGAATACAAAGCCGCCTGAGTAACAAGTAATTTTGGCAATGACGTTAGCCAATGACCCTTACCTTGTCTCCGATATTCAGTGCATCAGTAAGTATCTTTCCAATCTTGTTTCCTCGGTGTATCTTCAGCATGCCGCCCTTACCTGCCTTTGCAGAGAGCAGGTAATCATCGCCAACATAAATATCCACATCCTTAAACTCGTGGCTGTGGTCAAGGAAAACCTGTACGTATTTCTTGCTTATCTGCGTGGTAAATGTAAGCTCTTTCTTCGAGGATTCCTTCTTCAGCTGCTGCACGTCTATAGAGAGCCCTAGCCTTTTTTCAAGTGCCTCAATGTTCTTTCCCTGCTTCCCAATAAGTCCGGGAATCTCCTCCTCAGGCGCATACACAACGCATTTGTGGTCAGAAACCATCTCCGCCTTTGCAAGAGGTATTGCTTTTTGTAATTCCTGCTCTATTGACCTCTCAGCCAACTGGTGGCTTGGAACCTTAGCTCCTCCCCTCACAGGAACAACTACTGTCTCCTCCCCGTAACTGTACAGCTCGTATTCAAGGCGCCCTGTATCAAAATCATTCACGACAACAACAGGCCTTGCAAGGTCTGCTTCAGTCATGCCATTGGGAACTTTCACAGTCATATTCAAGCTCAGAACCTTGCTTATTTCCCCGTTCTTGATAAAGATGACAGTATCAATTATCTGGGGTATTACTCCAAGCTCTATCCTTCCGACAAAGCGCTGGATTGCATCGACAGGATTAGTTGCATGAACCACCCCTATCATTCCAACTCCTGAAAGCCGCAGGTCTGCAAATAATTTAAAGTCGTTCGTGTTCCTCATCTCGTCAAAAATCGTGTAATCTGGTCTTGAAAGCAGCAGTATGTCATGGATCTCCTGGGCATCGCCATGAGAAATGGAGTACTGGGTTATTGTTTCAGGCAAAATCAGGTCGCGCGGAGCTTCAACCGTCTTAACAATCTTGTTATTTGAGGCATAATGTTCTGCAAGCGCCTGCGCGAAGGTTGACTTTCCCATTCCAGGCGCTCCTGCAACAAGAATGCCTTCCGCCTGCTCAGCTATCCTCTGCCTGAGCTTGTCTTTCATGGTGTAATCCCCGAGAGAAAGTCTTTTTACAGGCCTTACCGCAGTAATCTCCCAGCCATCTGAAAAAGGCGGTTTCGTTATGACAATCCTGAAATTGCCAAGCTGGATTATTGTTGAGCCAGGCCGTTCTATCTCTATGAAGCCGTCCTTCCGGTGGGATGCCTCTTCAATTATCTCCCTTGATATGTCCTGTATTTCCTCTCTTGTGAGGGCTTCATCCCTTATCTTTACAAACTCCCAGCCCCCCGGCCTTCCCTTCTTCGCAAAGGGTGTTACATTTTCCCTGAGATGAACGCTCATCGTCTGGCTGTCAAAGAATGATTCAAGCTTCAGCTGTATGTGAAGGGACTCCAGTTCAACAAATAGCAGCCTTATTCCTCTGGCATGGGCTGATTTCGCCTGAACCTTATCGGCCGTAAACAACGTTGCTCCTTCCGAATATGCAAGGCCAACAATCATTGAATCTATCTCGCCAATGCTAACATGCTTTATCTCAAGGTTGGATGGCCTTTTGCCCATGAAAATCATTTCAAAGTGCTTTTCCACTGAAAGCTTGTTTATTGTCTCGAGCTCTGTCAAACCAAGAAAGCCGATTGCCTTATTCTCGTTTGCCTGGTGCTCAAGCTCGGCGATTACCGCCTCATGTATCAGTATCTGGTTGAAGGAAATCTTTTTCTTTTTTATCCAGTCAGAAACAAGGCCTTCTATTATGACAGAGGTGTCAGGAACAAGCTTCTCAATGGTTTCTTCCATAGCTTCTTTTGTTTTTTCTGGCATTTTTATATGTTATTATTTTTGGAATTGATAACTTAATTGCATGTATCCAATAATTTTTTAACATTATTTTCTGTTCTTTTTCAGTATTATCCCTGAAACAACACCAAAGAAGAACAGCGCTAGTGCGATTGATATTACAAGGTAAGCGCCGTTGCCAAGAGCTATGGAGGAGTTGAGCCTGTTGTTTAGCATCCTAAGCTCTTGCATCAGTGTTGGCTTGTTGAGGGTTATTATGAAGTCAGAAACCTGCTGATAATCCCTCCCACCATCGTCATTGTATATTATCCGGATATTGAATGATTCATTCGTTCTTTCAAAGGAGCCTGAGTCGAGGTTAAGTATAAAATTCCTCCTCTCAGAAAGATTATCTATGCTCCATGACTTGAGAAGCCTTCCTGATTTCAATTCTATTTCTAGGTTTTTTGGCACAGAATAGGAGTCTCTTAGCAGCGAGAATTTAACTGAATATTTCTGGCCAAAGCTTATGTTATCAGGATATTCGACAAGGGTTATGTTTACTTTTGGGAAATCCAGCACATCCATTATGACCTTTTCAGTCTTTGACACATCATCGCTATTTGCCTTTATGAACAATGTCTTGAATCCTGGCTCGACAGGCACATAACTGAAAACAAGTCCTTTCTCCTGCGATATTCCCAAGGATACTGTCTGGCACTGCTCGAGGCAAACATTTATGTTGGAAAGATACGCATTGCCAGCGTTCTTAATGCTACAGTTGATTTCAGAATACTCAGCCACATATACTTGTTTTTTGGAAGAGACGCATTCAATATCCAGTTGTTTTGAGTAGCTCTTCTCTGCCTGCTTTTCTGATTCCATGAACTGAACAAGCTCTTCCTTATCGAGGAATGAACCATATCTTGAGGCCTTGAACTCTGTCGTGGCAGTCTCATTTCTCGAAGTATAGATTAATATCGGAAAAGTATAGATGAAGTCCTCATCGAGGTTGTTGACCTTGAGAAGCCAGAACACGTTTTTTTCCTCGCCTGGTGCAAGAATCAATCTTGTGTTCCGGGATGAACTGATAATTGCCCCGTCTGACCTTGAAATGGAAAACTCTTCCGAAACATAGAATGCATTCTGGTTAAGGATTCTTGCCTGTATAAGGTTATATGAGCCAAAGGAAACTTCATTGTTGACTGGCTCAGCGCTTATTTTCAGAAGGCTGTCTATTCCCTTTCCTTTCTCAATGATTCTTACTTTTGTATTGATGTCTGAGGTTTTTATCTCGACATCGTTTCCTATCCAGCTGTATTTTGTAGAGGAAGGTGCAGAATCATCCGAACGCATCATGATTATGTGGGAGGAATCAACATATCCATATTCCTTATATGTAACATCATAGGGAACCCAGCCATAGCCAGGAAAATAAACCTCTGCCCATCCGTGGTTGTTAAAGTCGTTCTTGAATATCTCCATGTTTGTATAAGCCATTCCCGTGACATACCTTGCAGGAATGCCTACTGAGCGAAGCAACGCTATAAACAAAGTTGTTATCTCGTCGCAAACACCGTATCTGTTTTCAAGAACCCAGGATGCCTTCTGGGAGGAATCCGCTGTAAGGGTTGTGATGCTATAATTCACGTTTTCCTGAATCCACTCTGCAATATTAAAGACAACAACTGCCATGTCCTGCTCGCCTTCAGCAAGCCTTGAGCCAAGCCTGATTATCTTCTCATTATCTGAATCAATATTCGGTGTCGGCTCTGTGTAACGAATCATGTTTTCAGGGATTTTCTTCAGGGGGAAAGAAATTCTTTTTTCTATTTTTGGAAAAAATTCCTTTGTTTTCAAAACAGCACTGTAGCTAAAGAGGATATCCTCCTGAGCGGGTTCATTAAAAACAAAAAATATTGAATCTGACGCTTCTGAGTCAGGGAATGTTGCCAGCTCGAGAACATCCTGCGACTCCGTATTTCTCGGAAATGATGTCATGTTTATTTTTAATATATCCAGGGAGCCATACTTTCCCTCCTTGAAAACTCTCACCTTTGAAGATGCATCCACGCCGAGCTTCAGTTCCTTGCTGAAGAGCAGAGAGTCGTCTGCATAAGACAATGATATAGACAGAAACAGCAATATGAACAGCAAAAGCCTCTTTTTCATATCTCTTTCAATAATCCCTGCTTATTTATTTCTTTCGTTTAAATAAAGAAGAGGAACAGCAATGCATAAAGAACAGGCACAATTGCAAACATCGAATATTCTGTGTATCTGTGAATCTTCTCAACAAGCTCTTTCTTCTGCTTCTCAAGAAGCTCTATCATGAGCACATTTATGACGAAGGTCATTAGAAGTATGAAGTATGTAAGAATCATGAACTTGTCTGCAAAAGTGAGATATCCTACAGGAGGAATCTGGTTTGACATCGAGACATGAAACATCACTGATGCAACTAAGCTTGAGCCAGCCATCCCTAGTCTTGTTGTAATCTTATCAGGGTCAAGAAGGAAGCTGAACAGCACAACAAGGAGTATAAAAGCCACAGGAAGGAATGTTTTCAAGAGCGAGTTGAATATGATTCTTGAAATATTCACTGTAAAGAGATACTGGGAGTATGTTTCATCATAGACGTCATAAGTATGTTCCTTCACCTGGGTTTCCCAGCCATTTAGGTTCCAGCCGGTAAAAGCAATGTAATTATCAATTCCTGATTCGTCCATGAGGGGAACATACCTTACATTCTCAACAGTGTTTATCTTGTCCTCAATTATAATCTGCATCTTCTGGGAGTCGAAGGGAAATTTCTTCAGGTTAATCTGGCTGTTCAGGTTGGCAAGAATCCTGTAGAACTTCTCATTTGGCTCATCTATGATTCTATCGATTTTATCAGCCCTTCCGTTCATGAACTCGAACGTATCTGGACATTCTTCAGCGCACTTGAATGAAAGGTAAAAATCAGCGGTAAATGCTCCTGTAGTTATATCGAACTTGCCAAGGTTTAAGACATAGACTCCAACCTGTACATCCTGTGCAAGAGAATATGGAATGGCCAATAGCATTATGGGCAAAATCAACAGTAGCTTGTTTTTCATTTTTCCCATGGCAGCAATAGCTTATTTATTAATTTTTCCAAAAACAACATCTAGGAATTTAGATTCAATCCTTGTTCAATATATGTCAAAGGCAATGCTTTGCAGGCTAACCTGTAGGCAATCTTCTTAATACAACTCATTTATGGCAAAATTCTTTGGTATTCTGCCTTCATTTTCAATAAAAATATATTTAAGCAGGTTAAAACAAACGTTTTTTCCAGGCTTCTTGAAATACTCATCATGCTTGCTCTTTTTTGAATTAACTAGTTTTTTACAATATTCTTCAAACCTTGGCATCGCTTTAGGGGTAGTATTTTCCAAACCGCCTGCAACTTTTCTTCTATTCCTGATGACCTGAGGCACTTTGAGATTTGTTATGGACTTACGAAGTATGTATTTTTCAACACCATCCCTGATTTTTAGGTCATCTGACAAGTTGTTACAAATGCTAACCAATCCCTTATGAAGAAACGGAACCCTGACTTCAACAGCAAAAGCCATTGAAAGCCGGTCTACTTGGGCCAGTTGGAAGTTTGCTAAAGCTCCTTTGTTTTGCTCAAACGATAATGCATCAGATAATGTGTTTATTGATTGAAGAACGTCAACATGTGGCTTTGATTCATCCAGACCTATCTTCTTTGCATCGGCAATAAAACTTCTCTTCATCTGATTAATGTGTTTATACCTGTGATAACCGCCGAATATCTCATCAGAACCGTTTCCTGACAGCACTACAGTGGCAAATTTTTTAATTCCCTTGCTTAAAAAATAATTGTAAATTATGCCATATTCAATATCTTCAAGATGATATACAAAGGAAGGCAATGTGTTGACGATGTCTTCAAAGCCAAATATGAACTCGTGATGAATGCTGTTGATGTAATCCGCCATAATTTTCGCATTTTTTGAATCTTCACTGCCATAACTATCGGTTACGCTAAAAGTGTGTATTTGCTTGTCTCCAACCAGCTTACGATGGAAGGCGGCCACTGTGCAGCTATCAATCCCTCCACTAAGCATGGTCCCTAACGAAACATCGCTCATCAGCCTGGATTCAACACTCCTGTTCAACAAATCAGTAATTAGTTTTATGGAAATCCTTTCATCGGATATTTTCGGGGAATATTTCCTTTTGTTGTAGTTGTAGACACCAACATTGCCTGATTTTCTTAAAACCATAAGTGTGCCGGGCAATACATGAAAAACATCTTCAAAAATCGAAGTGTCTTTAAGGTTGTAATTCTCAAAAATAAATTTCTCTTTTAATGCGAGGTAATTTATCTTGGGTTTAATAAAAGGAGTTACCAGCAAAGATTTCATTTCTGAACCAAATAACAATATGTTTCCTTTCTTTGAATAAAACAAAGGTTTAATGCCGGCATGGTCTCTTCCCAGAATTAACTTTTCTCCATTACCGTCATATAAAGCAAAAGCAAACATGCCCTCTAAATATTTCACAAAGTGCAATCCAAACTCCTCATAAAGGTGGACAATAACCTCTGTGTCTGATTTTGTATAGAATTCGTGTCCTTTATTTTTCAAATCTTTTTTTAACAATTTGTAATTATATATTTCTCCATTACAAATAACAACTACACTTTTATCTTCATTAAATATTGGTTGTTTTCCCGTATTCAAATCTATTATGGATAATCTCCTGTGCCCAAGCGATATGTTTTCATCAAAGAAGTATCCTTCATCATCAGGTCCTCTGTGTTCTAATGCATCATTCATCTTTTTAACTAACTGTTTATCATTCAGACCCCATATTCCGGTTATTCCGCACATTTTTTATTAAATCTGCATTATTGTCTGTCCTGAATAATATGAATAAGGTTAAATATTATATTCGCCTCTTCTCTTTAATTAAAGAACTCAATTTTTCGTATTCTTCTTTCATCTGCTCACGTTGATAATTTCTAGGATTATTAATCATGTTGTTACCATTAATATCCTGTTCAATAAGATGATTCTCTGTTTTAACTCGGACAGGTTTTCTTTAATTTCGTGGTTGTGATTCATTTTTATCAATATTTGAAATCTTTTCAGCAAAACTAATATCCTTCAACTCCCTGGTTACAGATGCCCTTACTTTATCGCCTTTTTTTGTA
>JAFGPE010000022.1 GCA_016926055.1 Candidatus Woesearchaeota archaeon
AAGAAAAACCACTGTGAGAAAGAGCAGGAGGTATTTCAGGCTTCTTGTGTTTTCTATCTCCTCCTCGATATATTCCTGCACATCCTCTTTCTTGGCAACCTTCTTCTTTGGCTTTTTCTTGGATTTCATTTCATTATCCCGTACAAACCGAAGAGCAACCTGTCTGTTAAAACATACACATCACTTTTTGAGAAAGCATTAGCGATTACGCAATTACCCTCAAGAACAAAACCGGTGGCATTTGAGTGAATGAAATAAATGACCGGAACAGCAGATGTTGCATTTGCACACGTGATGACAGGATAATTGTATTCATTTTCATCTGTCAACGCCTGTACGACATACAGGTTTAAGGACTTCCACACAGGCTCCGCTATCGTGTAGTGGACAAGCGCAACATCCTCTTTCAGTATGTCTGAATCATTATATGTGAAATAGATCATCCTGCTGTTCTTCAAAAGAGGCAGTATCTCGGGACTTATATTAATATTGTCTACATATCTCGGGTCAGAGAAAAATGTTAACTTCATGTTACCTACCTTTGTTGTGAGCATGTTGTTCAGTATGTCAAACTTATAGCCATTGTACTCGAAAGCATCCTCTGAATCATTTCGCTCCATCATGTAGCCAAGACCGCTAAGGACCATAACTGCAACTATAAACAAAGCGACAATGTTCCTCGTTGAAAACAATCCCGGTTTCTTCTCGCGCCTCCCCATGGCTCTACTCAAAAAGACCCTTGATTTATAACGTTTTCGGCAAAAACATAACATTTAAATACTTTAATGTATTTAAATAGCTTATTACTTTTGATAATTATTAAAAATATAAGATGGAAGCAACAGAAGAAAGGATGGCTCAGGTGATGAAAGAGGTGTTCGTCAGAAAGGGCTATGACGACCTGGCTTCAAAGATACTTGCAATTTTATTCCTTGAACCGAAAGAAATAAGTATGGATGAACTTGCAAGCAAGACGGGATACAGCCTGCCGTCAATAAGCCTGAAGATAAAGTTACTTACTGGCTCGCTGTCTGCAGCATTGACAAAAACAACAAAGCCCGGCTCCAAGAAAACATATGTTTTCATGGAAAAGTCTGACATTGAAAACCGGTTCATGGAGACTGCCAAGAACGGCTACGAGTCAATAACAAGATTTGCAAAAGAGAATCTGCCAAAGCTTATCTCAGAATACAAAAACAAACCAACAACGCCTGAAAAAAAGAAAAGAATCAAAATAATGGAAAATTACTTGAAGGCCTTGGATGAGTCTGATGAAATAATTGCATGCATGGCAAAAAAGATTTCAGAAATCAGAAACAGGAGACAAACAGAATGAAAAAGAAAAAAATCATTGTACTGAAGGATGTATGGAAGATATACAGGATGGGAGACATACAGGTTGAGGCATTAAGAGGATTGAATCTAGAGGTAGAAGAGAATGAGTTTCTGGCAATAATGGGCCCAAGCGGCTCAGGAAAATCAACTGCCGTAAACATGGTCGGATGCCTTGACATTCCGACAAAAGGGGAGATTTTTCTTGACGGAAAGAATATTGCCCATCTTGAGGAATCAGAACTGGCCCAGATTAGAGGAAGAAAGATTGGATTTATCTTCCAGCAGTTCAACCTCATAGGAACGCTGACTGCACTGGAGAACATAACCCTGCCAATGATGTTTCAGGGGATTCCAAAGGCGGAAAGGGAAAAGAAAGCAAAAGCTCTTCTTGAGATGGTTGGTTTGGGAGATAGAATAACCCATAAGCCAACAGAACTCTCAGGCGGCCAGCAGCAAAGGGTAGCGATTGCAAGGGCATTGTCAGTTGATCCTGATGTCATATTGGCTGATGAACCAACCGGCAACCTAGACAGCAAAACAGGATTAATGGTCATGGACTTCCTAAAAAAGCTGCACAGGGATGAGAAGAAAACAATAGTCATGGTAACCCATGACCAGAGAATTGCAAAACAGGCAGAAAGGATAGAATATCTCCATGACGGCAGAATTGTGAAAAGCTTTGATAGTGACTCATTCCACGAGGTGGAAGATTATCATGACAATATGAAAAAGGCGGTGAAGAAAAAATGAGAAGAGCAATATTGGGAATTTTGGTTTTGGCAATGATTTGCATTGCAGGAGCCGATGTCTTTGGGGAAGGCTCTGGGACACTGATAGGGAGCGCCAATATGAAAGTGACGCTTCTTAATCAGGAGCCAGACCCTGTTGAGCCGGGTAAATACGTAACATTGAGGTTTGCAGTGGAGAACTTCGGCTCTGAAATAGCCGAGGAGGTTGTGTTCAAGATTAATCCTGAATATCCTTTCTCGATTGAACCGGGAGAAAGCCCCGAAATAGATGTTGGAACAATGGGTGCAAGGCAGACAGGAGATGACAGGGTCGTTCTAAAGTATAAGCTTAAAGTCGACGAGAACGCCGTTGAGGGTGTTAATGAGATAAGGCTTTCGTACAAGACAAAAAAATCAGTCTGGGCCACGCTCGATCCTTTTGACATAAACATCCAGACGCATGATGCAATAATCGCAGTAACTGATGTAATCCAGAATCCTGGACGGTGCAGTGCAGGAAGGGAAACGGAGCTGTCGATAAAGATAAAGAACTATGCAGACTCGATGTTAAAGGACATAAAGCTCAAGCTTGAGCTGATAAGGTACGCTGCAACAGCCACAGCAATAACATACACTGAGCTTCCTTTCTCAACAGTTGGCTCAAGCAACGAGATTATTGTTTATGAGTTAAAGCCGAAGGAGGAAACAGAGGTTAAGTTCAATCTTATAGCAGATGCAGAAACAGCTGCGGATGTTTACAAGATTCCACTGACAATTTCATATTCCGATAATCTCGGAATAAATTACTCGAAGCAGAACCTTGTGACTGTCATTGTAGGTGACAAGCCTGAAATACTTGCAACTGTTGATTCCACAACAATATTAAGGGCAGGAATGAAGGGGACAGCAACTGTAAAATTTGTAAACAAGGGTGTTGGGAAGATAAAATTCCTTGACGTGGAGCTTCTTGAATCAGAGCAGTATGATATAATATCTTCGCCCAGGGATTACCTGGGCAATATCGACTCTGATGACTATGAGACAACAGACTTCAAGATTTATGTAAAGCCCGGTGAAAGCGATGTAAAACTAAATGTTGGGCTGAAATACAAAGACGCTGAGAACAGGGCATATGATGAGGCAATGGATGTTCCCCTGAAGCTTTACTCTAGCAGCGACATAAAGAAGTATGAACTCGAGAAGAAGAGCAACACCACAGGGATCGTAATAATAATTGTGATTGTTGTCATCGGACTCGGCGGGTATGTCATGTATAAAAAGAAGAGGAAAAAATCAAAATGATTTTTTTCTTATATTTATGATACAGGAACATTTCAAGCTGGCTGTAAAGAACATTAGGCAGCGAAAGCTTCGAAGCTGGCTCACGATGATTGGAATTTTCATCGGAATAGCTGCAATTGTTTCCTTAATCAGCATGGGAGAGGGATTAAGGGTTGCGATAACATCACAGTTTGGCTTTCTTTCCACAGACGTTCTAACTATCCAGGCAGGCGGGGTCCAGATGGGGCCTCCCGGTACCGGCGTTATTAATCCGCTGACTGTTGACGATACAGAGAAGATTGGAAAGGTTGCAGGAGTCAAGGCTTCAATCTCAAGGATTGTGAGATCTGCCGATTCTGAATTCAACGGAAGAAGAAACATGGCATATGTTGTAAGCATCCCTGACGGAGATAACCGGAGGGAAGTGGAAAGGATAGCAAACATCGAAATTGACAAAGGAAGACTCCTTAAGGATGGCGATACCTATTCAGTTGTTCTCGGAGCAAAATATGGAACGGACGATATCTTTGGAAAGCCGGTTTCAGTTGGGCAGAACATTGTCATAAATGACGCTAAGTTCAATGTTGTTGGCATAGCGAAGGAGA
Source organism: Candidatus Woesearchaeota archaeon (assembly GCA_016926055.1). Classification (GTDB taxonomy): domain Archaea; phylum Nanobdellota; class Nanobdellia; order Woesearchaeales; family JAADFO01; genus JAFGPE01. Next base: position 3,950 of record JAFGPE010000022.1, read on the forward strand.
AAGGCAGCTTCATAATGGACAATGCTGTTGTAATGAATGATGAGACAATGAGGGAGTTGTTTGATGACGATGAGAAAGTAGACATAATTGCTGTTGTTGTGCGGAATGTTAATGAGATGGATGATGTGCAGGAAAGAATAGAGAAACTGCTCAGGAAGGAAAGGAATGTTGACAAAGGCGAAGAGGATTTCAGCGTTGAATCTGCAAAGAAAGCACTTGAAACACTAAACGATACATTGTTTGCTGTGCAGCTTTTTGTATATATTATTGCGGGAATATCGCTGCTTGTAGGTGGCATAGGGATAATGAACACGATGTATACCGCGGTTCTTGAAAGAACAAAAGAGATTGGGATAATGAAGGCCATTGGTGCAAAGAACTTCGACATATTTGTGCTCTTTTTCATTGAATCGGGATATCTAGGCAGTGTCGGGGGTGCAATAGGGGTGACATTTGGAGCATTATTCTCCTTGTTCTTGAGTTTCATCGGAAATGCTGCACTAGGCTCTGGACTAATAAGAGCGTATTTCCCATGGTGGCTCATACCAGGAGCACTGCTTTTTTCATTCAGTGTCGGGAGTATCGCAGGAATTATTCCTGCAATAGGTGCAGCTAAGCTTAAGCCTGTAGATGCGCTGAGGTATACAAAATGAGACTAGAATATCTTCATTTTGCATTTGACAGCATCATGCACAGGAAGATGAGGAGCTGGCTCAACATACTTTCCATCCTAATAGGCATTACTGCGGTGTTTGCTTTAGTCAGTTTTGGTCAGGGACTCTCGACGTATGTGAATAATCTTGCAACAGAAATGGGAAAGGACAAGATTATGGCCCAGGTAGGAGGAGGTTTTAGTTCACCTTTTGACGAAAGGTATTTCTTCACGCAGGAGGAGATGAATATGCTCGAAAGGATGAAGGGCGTGGAGGATTTTACCCCGATGACAATGGCGAGCGCAAAGATTGAGAAGGATGACAAACGAATATACACAATATTGCTGGGCCTTGACAGCGATATGATAAGATTAATTGACGAAATGATGACGATAAAGGTCGAGGATGGAAGGGACCTAAAGAAAGGGGACATATTCAAGGTTGTTCTCGGTCATAACTATCAAATCCCTAACAAGATTTTCAAGAAACCTTTAAGAAAAGGAGACAGGATTATGATTAATGACGTTGAGATGGAAGTTATTGGGTTTTATAGCGAGGTCGGAAACCCGCAGGATGATTCACAGATATACATGACAATCGAGGGGTTTTATACGCTGTTTCCTGAAGAGGAAGGAAAGTACAAGTATGCGATAATGAGGGCTTCCTCAGGAGAAGACCCTGCAAAGATTGCAGAGAGGGCAACAGAAAGATTAAGGAAGCACCGAGGTCTTAAGAAAGGTGAGGAAAATTTCATGATTACAACCTTCGAACAGGCAATACAAACATTTGGAGCAATATTAAATATAATAAATGCGGTTTTGATCCTGATTGCATCAATTTCGGTTGTTGTTGCAGCAGTGAACATAATGAATACAATGTACACTGCAGTCCTTGAAAGGACAAGGGAGATTGGGATAATGAAGGCCATTGGCGCAAAAAACTCGGATATTCTTTTCATATTCATTGTAGAATCAGGGGTGATTGGGTTCATCGGAGCAGGTTTAGGGGTGCTTTTTGGTTATCTGATTGCATCTGCCGGAGGAAGGATTGCGGCAGAGGCAGGATATTCGATGCTGAAGCCAGTATTCCCCCTATGGTTGATAATCGGATGCCTGACCTTCGGGTTCTGCCTTGGAGCATTCTCCGGATTATTCCCGGCAAGGCATGCATCAAGGTTAAAGCCTGTAGAAGCCTTACACTACGAGTGAAACCCGTATGCGTTGTTTATGAGCAAGAATTTTGTAATAAACAACTATAAATTATTTTTCCTTTTCAATGCACTTCATCAACCAAGCCATGTTCTTTCCAAGCTGCCTCATTGTGGATTCGCCTTCCTTATCGGCATCGCCCAGTGAAAGGTTCCAGTAGCTTGAACCGGGAACAACCATCTCGGAAATAAAAAAGAAATGGTTTATTGCATCATGGGTAAAAACAGCTCCAGCTCTTCTTGCAGAAATAACACATGCTCCTACTTTTCTTCTCAGCATATTGTCGTTAGCCCTTGCAACGAAGCCAATCCTGTCAATCAGCGCTTTTAATTCTGTGGACATGTTCGCAAAATAAACAGGAGAAGCTAGAATGATTGCATCTGCATCAAGCATTTTCTCGATGTAATTGTTCACATCGTCATCTTCAAATGCACATTTTTTGTTCTTGTTCTTGAAACAGGTGCGGCAGGCCCTGCAGCCATGGATATTTGATGCTGCAAGCTGGATTAGTTCTGTAGAAATACCTTCCTTCTCCAGCTCCTCGAACAAGAAATTAATTAATTTAGCAGTATTTCCATTCTTCCTTGCGCTTCCATTGAATGCAATTACTTTCATGATTTTCCCTCCAATTACATTTATTGATTCTTCCTCATCATCGAAAGATACGAGTCTAGCCTTGTTTTCACTTTTTGTTCAAGTTTTCCTAGTTTATATCTTTTTATGTTTATCTCAGGCAGCTGTGTCATTGTGCCTGCAAAGGTTCTGCCCGACTGCTTTACTAATTGTTCAATCATTTTTGCCGGTTTTGTGCTGAAGAGCTTTAAAGCCGGAAATTTAGTTATTGAGTCTGCACCTGCTTCCAGCAGCAACGGAATTTCATCTAGTCTGTCTGTCCAGGAGCCTGCAACAATATTCAGCTTTGGAAAGGAATTTCTTGTTCTTCTTATCCAATCCGCATAATAACCCGAATCAGGCCCTTTTGTGAACGGGGTTCCCTTGTGGGGGTTTAATCTGTAGAATGTTATTTTTGTTATATTACATTCATTAATAAAATTTTTCAGTAATAGAAAATCAGTTATTTTTTCGCCAAGACCTATAACAATTGTTATTGATTTTTTTAATCTTAATTTGTCACAAATCTTAAACATCTTTTCTATTTCCGCTATTGGCTTTGAAGGGCAGATTTCATCGTGAAGCTCTGGATTGATGATTTCAACTGTGCCGCAGATTCCCTCGACATAGGGCTTGAAAAGCTTAAGCTCGCTTTCATTCAGCACCCCGATATTCAACCAAAGCTTTTTTCCGTAGATGCTTTTGACCTTTTTTATAATATCAAGAAGCTCCTCTTTCGTGTAGCTTTCATAGCCTCCTGACAGAAACTCAATCTTCCAGCCGCATTCCTTGGTTATTATTGCTTCTGTGAGAATTGATTCGATTGTTCTTCTTGCAAGGCGAGGGTTTCTTATCTTTTTCTTCTGCGTTGACATGAAACAGAACTTGCAATCGCCCTTGCTGCAGTACCATGAAAGAAATATTGCGCGTTCGAAAAAGGTTTTTTTCATTCTATTATTCAAAGCAGGGTCCTTATTAAGAACTTATATTCTGCCAGATATATGTTGTGGAATATAAAATCTTTTAAAATAGTGCCCGCCGCCCTGCTATTATGAAAGACGAAGATGTTAATATCGACTTAAAAGTCGAGAAAGCTGAAAAAAAATTGACTGAAATTGAGAAAGATGGTGGAATAACCAGAAATAAAGATGTCGCCAAAAAAGCACATGACGCTCTTACCACCATAGTCCATTATTCTATCGTTTGTCATGGAAGAAGCAAAGACTTTCATATAGAAGAACTCATCAAAGAGAGAATGGAGAAAACAATGAGTTTGTATAGAAAGCTGTTTGAGATTGACAGCATGTATAAATTTAATGTTGATTATGAGTGTAGTGGTGAGGAGAATAAAAAAGATGCTGAGCATCATGAACATATTTATAACCATCTGTTCAGCCTAATGAAAAGGATAACTGTAAACTACGACCCAGACCGTAAAGATTTAATTCAAGTAGATGCAATCGAAACATTCTACAAAGATGCATTGAGCTTCATCAAACAGATGGAATGTGAATTTGTGAAGAGGAATCCAAAAGAAGACTCATCTGGGAAGGTATATGATCCATATAAACATGTGAAAAGATTACTTGAATCCATGAATGAATCAATGGAAGAACTTAAAAATATGTGTAAAAATTATGAAAAGAAATAGGTTAGTATTCATAAACAGTTAGCTTTGGGGCTGCTTCCTTCTTTTCCTGAACTGGAAGAATTGTTGATGTTTCCGGATAAGGTTGTGAACTCTGCTGTGGTTCGCTGCTTCCAAACATATCAAAAAGCCCTGGAGTGGATGAAGCGACATCCTGTTTTGGAGTGTCAATCACCTCGACGCTGCTGTCATTGCCAAGAACCTCGCTGTGAGGGGAATTCCTCATTATCTGCAGCATCCTGATTACCTTGTCAAAATCATCCTTTGTATCTGTCTTGGTGTCGAAGGTTATTTTCATGCCTTCAACATTATTCTTGTTGTTTAAATATTTTTCTAAGAAAACAAATGGGCCCTGCCGGTCATCTCACTTTGTTCTTTGACCGTCAGGCACCATAATTTGCATGGGCCCTGCCGGATTTGAACCGGCGACCTCCACCGCTTTCAGCGTAGCTGAAAGTCAGTCGAAAGCTGACTTTCGACGCATGTGAAGGTGACGTCATCTGCGGCACAGTTTTCTCTGTGTAGCCGCTAGACTAAGGGCCCGATTGAAATGGATAAATTAGGGTGGTATTAAAAGCTTTTCATAGAACATATCCAGTAATTGGACCCTGGTCTTTTGAAGTGGAGTGAATGATCCTGTCAAATTCTTTAATACTCCCATACAGCTGTTCAACCATGCCCTTATGATGAGCAGAATCGGGAAGTACTCTTTCCAATATTGTTCTGAATCTTGATGTCGTGTCCAGCAAAGCCAACATGAAAGTGCTGTAAAACTGGTCAACAAGAGCCGGTGTTCTTTTTCGATATCGATTATGTTGCTCAAGAGCGTAGTTCAGACTGTGCTTAAAATCTCCCCAGAACTTGTATATTGACTCAGACGATTTATATTTTACAGACTCAACGCTGCAGTCAAGCTGAAATTCTGGCTGACCAGGAACAGACACAGCAGGCTCAGAAAAGGCTGAATCTATCCTCTTACGAAAAATCCTAATGATTTGCTCCAGGCCATTATCTTTCTGGGGCAGAGAGACAAGGGCGTTGAGCAGGCCATCAACTAACTCATTATGCTCAGAAACCAAAGCTTCACCAAAAACTATTGCCAGGTTTACTCGAGAACGGTAGTCTAATCTGCGCAGCGTATCATCCGAACAATCCATGTTGCCTCTGTACTCCAATGCGTTCTGAGTCTGGGGGAGAAAATGCCTCATTTATAAATATTACTGGGGCAGAGTAGCTAGTTTACAAAGTCAATCTCCACAATAAAACAATCACGTGTAGGATATTCTGTAACTATTGCACGCTTCATGTCATTTGTCTTTAGATGCTTTATTATTCCGGTGGATGTGAGAAGCCTTAGCCTTTCCTCGTCAACAGCAATCATGTCCGGATTAATGTGGTTTTTCTTTATTATGTCATCTCTGATTACATTTAGTTTATTGATAATTATCTCTTTATTAGACATTGAATTTATTTTATTTTTGTAACCGAAAGAAGGAGCATATTCAGGCAGGTAAATTGCGCCGCGAATCAGCATTCCCTCTTCACTTACCTTGTCGAATGATTTCTTCACGTTTTTGCTTCTCAGCTTAATTCTTCTCGCCATCTGGATTTTGTCTTTTAATGTGGTTGTGCAATAATGGACATTAATATTCTTTTTTTCGCAATAATCTAGCAGCTCTAATGCAAGCGTTTCGCTGCCTTTAACACCATAGCTGATTTCGTCCTTCGGCTTAAAGCCCTTGCCAACAAGATTCTGGGCATTTGTATCAGAAATCTCCAGCTCATTGATGTTCAGGAAATGTATTCTTATTCTGTCAAGATAATCGATAAGCTTAATTATTTGTTCTTTGTTACCGGGCACTGCAGGGATTTCAACGCCGACTTTCCATGAAAACTTTAGAGCAAGCTCCATCTTTCCCCACTCCGATTCCTCGTCAGGATGAAATCTTATTTCATCAAGGCCGGAATCATGAAGTTTTTTTAATGCGTCTTCAGTAACAAGATTCAATGGTGTGTAGAGATGAATGTGAAAATTTTCTGAAAATATTTTCTTGAGATTTTTTATATATTTGACAGTCCTGCTCAATCTGCACAATGGATCGCCGCCGGTAATTCCGACGCCCTTTGACTCGCAGAGCTTTATTTCCTCGACCAATTGATTGAAATTAGAGATATTCCATTCATTTGCATAAATGACGTCTTTTCCATACTTAAGGTCGGAGATTGGGCAGTAATAACAGTGCTTAGAGCAGATACCAGTTATAAACAAGACTGTTTTTCTTCCCTGAACACAGAGCCGGCAACCCTCTGGCAGAGTGCCGATTTTGTAGGAGCAATGAGGAGTCTTTTCCATTAAAACACTCTCTGATAATTCATAAAAATATTATTCATAACATCGGGCTCAGTCATCTTCTTTATCTCAGCAATCTTCTTTATAGAACAGGCTATATTCGCTGGCTCGTTTCGTTCTCCTTTCCTCGGACCAAGATAAGGAGCGTCTGTTTCTGTGAGAATATGTGAAAGAGGTATCCTCCCCACTAATTCCTGGAAATGGGATGAAAAAACAATGTTTGTCGGAATGGAAAAATAATATCCTTTCCTGACCATCTCATCGACTATTTTAAAAGGACCGTTATAGCAGTGGAAAACTGCTTTTTTAATTTTTGTTTCCTTGATGATTTCAAAGGCATCCTCCTCTGCTTTTCTTGAGTGGACAATTATTGGCTTGTCAAGGTCTGATGCAAGGGCTATCATTTTCCTGAAGATTTCCTTCTGCCTCTCTTTCTGACTAGCATCCCAGTGATAATCAAGGCCTACCTCGCCAACTGCAATGATTTTTTGCTTTCTTATGAAAGCAATTTCAGCATCAATCTCCTCATCTGACAGCTTCAATCCATCCGTCGGATAGATGCCAAGAGCGGGCTTTACTATTGGAAATCTCTTTGAGAGCTCAAGTGTTCTCCTGTTACTGCTTGAATTAAGACCATTATTTATTATCGCAACAACATTTTCTTTCTTTGCTCTTTCAATTACTTCAGAAATATCTTTATCAAACTGTCTGTCATCAAGATGCGAATGAACGTCAACGAGCATGGAAGAAACTAATCATCATAGTTTTAAATAGTTTGTGAAAAAGAATCATTCTTTTCTCTGAAGGAATTCTCCGGATAATACGTATTGACAGTAGTCCGTAACATGTTGGAATACTTTTTCGGCTCCTGCATCCATAAGCACATCGCGCCATCCAACCGGTTTTTGAGGAGGCACGATACCATAAACTCGAACACCATTAATAGTTGCACTTTCTCGCAATGGTGCTGGCCTATCATCACAGAACAATACCCGATCTGGTTGGAAGCTAGTGATTGCTTTTTCTAGACCATCCTTTTTTCTGTTAGTGTAGTCCTCCTTGCCCCAGATTTGCTTAAAATATCTTTCCGCTTCATTTCTTTGCAAAGCATACATTACTTCCTGTTTCGGTGCTCCACTAACAATAACTAACGGGTGGGCTTCAGAAAGTTTTGCAAGAACATCATTATCTGCCAACCAAGGTTCATTATTTATACGACCAGTAAAATCACGATCTCTTCCCAAATATAAATCCTGAAGATATCTTGTTACCGTTTCAAAATCAACAATAATGCCTCTTTGTTTAAGAATCGTGTGCGTTCCCACCCAATCATCATTGGTTACGGTCATTGATTCAATCAATTCTTCGGGTGTAGCTGGTTTGCCTTTGTCAAAAAAGGCCACTGTCTCAGCCATGCAACTTCGGTAAGGAGATTCGTCTCTTAAGACCCCGTCGAAATCAAAAGCCACCAATGTTTTCATATTCGAGAAGAATGCCGTTTAATTTAAAAGCCTTTCTTTTCGGATGATGATTTCGAAACCAATAAAAATAGACCAATTAATCAGTTCTCTCATGGAGGGAAAGCTCATTGTCATTGATGGAAGTGATGCATCTGGCAAGAAGACTCAGACAGAGCTTCTTGTCGAGAGATTAAGGAAGAAAGGCATCAAGGTAAAGACGCTTGATTTCCCGCAGTATGATTCATTCTTTGGGAAGATGGTTGCAGCATATCTTCATGGCGAGTTTGGAAGCCTGAAGGGATTAAATCCGAAAATTCCGTCACTCTTATATGCACTAGACAGGTACGGTCAAAAGGAAATCCTTGAAGAATGGCTTAAAGAGGGAAACATTGTTGTTCTGGACAGGTACATGGAAAGCAACATCTCTTATCAAACTGCAAAGCTTGAAGATGAGCAGGAAAAGGCTGAACTAAGGAACTGGATAATGGAACTGGAGTTTGACAAGCTTAAGATTCCAAGAGCAGACATGGTCATTTATCTTAATGTCCCTTTTGAGATATCAAGCAATCTGATTAAGTCGAGACCGAGGAAAAATTATCTTAATGGAAAGGACAAGGACATCCATGAAAGAGATGAGGAATACCAAAAAAAGGTTGCCGAGAATTACATAAAGCTTTCAAAAACCTCCCCAAGATGGTTCTTGATTGAATGCACAAAGAACAATCAGATTCTTTCAAAGGAGGAGATAGCAGAAAAAGTGTGGAATGTCGTTGAGAAGGAGATTTAAGAAACCCTCTTTGCAACAGCTGATGAAAACCTCATTATGCCCTCTGATATTTCCTCTCCGGTGTTGCTAAGGGTATAGAATATCTTTCTTGGGTTGTCCAAAACAATCTTCTCAACAAGACCTACTGACTCAAGGAGTTTAAGCTTTTTTGAAAGTGACCTTGAAGTCACATTTAACTCCTTCTTAATCTGGGTGAACGTTGCCTCCTCCCACATAAATATCAAAATAAGTACAGGGACTACCCATCGTTTTCCCAAAAAATCAGTAAGGTACATAATCAATTCGAGGTTAGGTATCATAGAAATAATTATTGACAAATAATATTTATTTTTTTCGATTTCCGCGTTATTTGCACTAGTGCTCTGCCCCTTGTCCTGCCTTTTTTGTTCCGGCTCAGCTGGAACTTAGCTGAAAAATGAGAATTGAGAATCTGACAAGTAAATGAAAAAGTTTATATAAGATTGCTGTTTTCTCGTAATCATCCTCTTTTTTAAATTTTGGAGGTGAACAAAATGACTGAAGAAGAGCAAAAAACAGCTCCAGAACAACCTGCAGAATCTGCGCCACAAGAGCAGCCTGCAGAGAAACCTGCGGAAGAGACAACAGAGGAGAAAAAAGAAGCGCCAAAAGAGGCGCCTGACGAAGAAGCGGCAAAAGAGACAACAGGAAGCCAATAAATAGCGACGGAGCAGAATATGTATAATAAGCCCGCAAGGGTTTATTTTTTTCTTTTTTACGGTTTGTAGTTGCGAATATTTGGAAAAAAATAAATATGTTGACTATTTTAACAGCATTAAAGTGGCGAATTGGAATGTATTGATGGAAACTGTATTAAAACAATTGGGATATTGCCTAGACAGAGTGATTGCAACAATGCCAGGCATCGCTTTCTTTCTTCTGTTCATTGGAGCGGGTTACCTTATTTCCTCTCTTCTGGGCTGGATCCTAAAAAAAATACTATATAAAATCAACATAGACAAAAGACTCAGGGGGGTTGATTTGCATGACAGCCTCGGTGCCATCAGCATTGCAAAGATTTTCGGAATGATTCTTAAGTGGTACGTGTTCTTTCTTTTTCTAAATGAGGGGGTAGGCTATCTTGAACTGGACGCTTTTACGCAAACAATAAACCGTGTTGTTTCCTGGTTGCCAAGTCTGATTGTGGGAATAATGGTGGTAATCAGCGGTTTCATTCTCATTGATTTCATTGTGAATAAGATTTTAGAGCTAAAAAACAACTACATCGAAACTATTGCCAACATTGTGAAATTGATTCTGATTGTCATTATATTTTTCACAGCCTTGGAACAACTTGGTGTAAAGACGAGTCTTGCTCAGAGCATAGTTCTCATGCTGCTCGCGGCTTTTCTTGCAACATTGGTTCTTGCATTTGGAATAGGGGCAGGACTAGCCATCAAGGATGAGATTAAACCAATCATTAAGAAACATCTCAAAAGGTTCAGATAAGATGCACCGCTTTTTTAAGTATTCCATTACATCCGAAAATATTGAAGCATATGAACAGATTTTTGAAAATGCAAATATATTCGACTGCCATACACATATCGGGGTGGACAAGGACAAGCATTATCTTACTGCAGAGATGCTTGTCAAGTCAATGAAGGATTCCAACGTAAATAAGGCAGTCATTTTTCCTTTCAATGGCTTAACAGACAGCTACTCAAATTTCAGAAAAGCTAATGAAGTTATACTAAAAGCGTCCGCCCGCCACCCTGAAAAATTCATTCCTTTTTTCAGACTAGACCCGCACAAAGAGTGGAAAAAAGAGTTTAACTTGAGAGTAAGGCAGGGTTTCAGGGGAATAAAACTGCATCCGAGAAGCCAGAATTTCCCGATAACCTTTTCCAAAGCACTTGATATATATGATGCCTGCCAACAGAATAACCTCGTCCTGCTGATTCATGCGGGATTCGGAATAGAATCTGCTGCAGAAGATTTGCTGAGCATCTCAAGAAGCTTTTCCGATCTCGGAATAATAGTCGGACATTCCGGGTTTCTTGATTTGGAAAATGTAATCACTAAGCTAGGTGGTAGAAAAAACATTTTTTTTGATACTTCAACATTAAGGATTTTTGATTTATTCGAATTGCTGAAAAAAGTTAATTACAGGAAGATATCTTTTGGTTCAGACATTCCCTACTACGACATTGATTTGGCCTTGGAAGGCCTTGTGGATTCTGCAATCATGGTTTCTAAACCTGTACAGCAGATAAGGGCAATTCTGGGTGAAAATATTTCAAGGTGGTTTGATTGAAGAATGGGATTAGGGCAAACTTGAAAAAGCTCAGGGAATTCATCTTGCCTGATGAAGATAAGCTTAAAAGAGAAAAAAGTGTTTTGTATCTTAGGGTTTACACTGATTTGCTGCAGGCACAGAGCAATATGACGAATTTCAAGAGTTTTTCAGAATACCTCAAGATTGTAAGAAATATCATTAAAACCTCGGCGTTGAAAGGTGAAGAATGCTACCTGAGCAGAATACAGGAGATTATTAACGAGCTACTGGTGTCGAAAAAAGGCAGGGCCTATTACTCAAAGGATCACCACATCGATTATGCAAAAACAAAGCTGCATGTTGCACAAAACATCTGCATCCTGAGGATTCTCGGAGATTAAATCCTATTTTGCCAGATGTATTGTCTGGGTCGGGAAAGCCATCTCTATCTTTTCATTCTCGAATGCTTTTTTGAGCTTCAGGTTTATTTCTTGGTGAGTGTCCATGTAAACATTGTAATCCTTGCTGTTAAGATAGTATACAACCTCAAAGTTCAGGCTGAAATTGCCAAATTCCCTGAAGTGAACCCTGTCCAACTCAGCAAGTTTAAAACTCCCTACAATTTGCCTGACAATACCCGGAATCTTTCTCAGCTTCGGAACAGGGGTGTTGTAAGTGACGCCGAAATTGAACAAAACCCTTCTCTTCTCCATCTTCTTGTAGTTATTTATCCTTGTTTCAGTAAGCTCTTTGTTTGAAACAATCAGCTCCTGCCCCTGCAAGGTCTGAATTCTTGTGGACTTAATTCCCACTCTCTTCACCGTACCCATATCATTTCCAATGATGATGAAGTCCCCGATCTGGAATGGCTTGTCAAAGTATATTGAGAAAGATGCAAACATGTCTGAAAGAACATTCTGCAGTGCAAATGCAATGGCGATGCCCCCTATGCCTAGCCCTGCCAATAACCCTGAAACATTATAACCTATATTCGAAAGAATGAGGATTACTGCAATAATCCATAACACCGCTTTTGCAATATTCTTCATGAGATCTATTGCCGAGGTATCCTTGTCTTTGTTCTCTTTCAAATGTTTTGCTACAATTTTTTTAGTGCCATGGTCTATAATCTTCTGTATGCCAAGGACAACATAGAACGTGCCTAGAATAAGTATTGCATAGTGCAGAACTCTGCTAAATGTCTGGGGAAGGGCAATAAACCTGAATGAAATGTAGGCTGCCAGAAGAACATAAAATGGCCAGCCTATTGTCCCGATAAATTTTACTGCAAGGTCATCCACTTCAGTTCTTGTTCTCACGGAGAACTTTTTCATCCTTTTAAGAACAACGTACTTGAAAATTTTCAGCACCATCATCGATAAAAGAAATACTGCCAGCGCAACAGCATAGCTGTACAAGGAATTGCCAAATATAAAATAATCTGAAAACCAGTCTAATTCCATTTTCATTTCCTCCTTTTATTTTATGTTACATAAATCGGGATTATTTATAAGGCTTTTTATCTGGAGTCTTGAATATGGACAATATCAACAGATTCTGCTCAGGATTAAGCTCTATCCTCTGCCAAAAAGACTCGTTGCCCGCGTCAATCATTTCTCTACGGATATCAAGGGGAGAAGTGGAAACTACATCAATGTGAAGATAAAACGATTGACTCGCATAGTGGATTATCATTTTAACCTTAAAAAAGAGAAATAAGGCCTTATTTAAATGAAAGTATCCTCAGGTATACTAAACTTTATAAAGTTTTGATTCCATATTGTTCCAGTTCTGGTTATTTATACTCCTTTTTTCAACTCAAGCCGTAAGCTTCGACCTCCGTAGAAGAAAAACCTCCATGGAATTCAGGCACTCTGCCCTGCAAAAATGCAGGGAGGAGTCCTGAATGCCAACATTTTAATAATAGAACTAAATAAGCAGATCATGGTAATGAAAAAACAGCTAAATAAATCACTCGTAGGCTTTGAAGTAGAGCTATTTACGATTAACGGAAAAGGAAGAATTGTTGCGGGAGCAGATACTCTTATTAAGCGGGCTAAGAAACTGGGTTTGAAGTATGTAAAAAAGGAATGCTCGAAGAACGTCATAGAGCTTGCTGCGGATCCTGATGAAATAGTGCCGGAATCAATGGGGAATGTGCTGGATGAGCTGGAAAAGATCTGCTCTTTCGGCGAGAAGAAGGATATTTTTTTATGTCCTCTTGGCACATATCCCGGCAGCTTTAATCCTGTGCTTAGGAGGGACAACAAGCATTATGACATAAAGGAATCCATACTTGGAAAGAACAGGTTCAAGATTGAGGCAAGGTGCTGCGGTTTACACTGCCATTATACTCTGCCGAGAGGAACATTTGACGCTGAAGTGAGGATGCTGAAGCTTCTGGTCAGGGCAAAGATAAAAAATGCAATGGTTAACAGCTACAACATGATGATTGCAGCAGACCCTGCTCTGACAACATTCATGCAGTCTTCGCCATTCTACCAGCAGAGATATTTTGGAAAAGACTCAAGGGTAATCATGTACAGGGGAGGAAAAGACCTGAAGAATGAAAAGGGAGCATATTCAAAACTTAGCCGCTTTGGAGGGCTTCCGCAATACAAGCTCACTACTCTTGATCTCATTGAACTTATAACAAACAGATATGAAAGCTGGATGTCGTTCATAGATGAGATGGGCATAAACATAAAGACACTGGCCATATATGGTTCAATCCTTGACACGACATGGAATCCTGTGAGGGTAAATGCCCACGGAACACTTGAGCAGAGGGGAATGGACATGAACCATCCGAAATATATTGTCGGAATCGGCGGGATGATAAAGTTTGTCCTGAAGAAACTGCAGGAAGAACATTATGCTGTTGTTCCGTCTGACATCGGTATAAAAGAGCCGTTTAAGATAGAAGGGGACATAATCTACATTCCACCCCACTCATATGTGAAGAAACAGATGCAATACCTCTCAGCATACGAGGGCCTTGACAACGAAATGGTTTATGACTACTGCAAAAGATTCCTGAAGCTTACGGCATCATGTATGCCGAAGGAAAAGCTTAAGCTCATTGCACCGTTCAAGAAGATGATTGAAAATAAGAAAACAGTTTCCGACCATATCATTGACTTTGCAAGGCGGAAAGGATACAAAAACAAAATACCCAACCAACTCGCTGCTGAGATTGCGCTGAACCAGTCGAAAAAGCTGGTTAGCGAAGTATGTGAAATTAAGGAAATGATTTCAAACAGCTAGAACATGTCAGAAAGCCTTGAATTACTTTTCAGCAGGTAAATTTTTAGCGAGCTCAGGAAGATGCTCATTATTATCACTGCATGAACTATGTTCGCAATAGTGAATGCCTGGGGAATTTTACTTCCGACGAGAATCTGGGCAATTGCTGCTGCGGCAAGGCCTCTTGCAAAAATAGAACTCATCAGCTTTCTGTCGAACATGTTGAATTTCTTTGTTATTGATTTTGAGAGGGTTCTTGAAAACATGAGGAGAACGGTAATTATCCCTCCAATAAGAAGAGCTTTTCTATCTGCAATGTTAAACAGGACTCCGATATAAACGAAGAAGAAGGTTTTCAGGAAAAAGGATATCTGGGAATAGAACATCTCCTCGATGGGCGATGTTATCGTTATTCCGTTGTATGCATTCTTCTTTTCGGTATGCTTCTCATTTTTTACTATGCCATGGACTATCTGCATGAGGTGCCTTGAATTTTTCAGAACAAGCCCAAGAAACAAAACCGCAATCGCACCGTTTCCATTAAGAAATTCTGTTACCACGTATGTCAAAATTACATAAGCGATGGTAATCATGTATGCCTTATGCTCTTTCAACAGGTTTCTTACAATGATTATCCACAATATTCCTGCAAGTATCCCGACAAATCCCGCAACAGCAAACAAGGAAATGAGCTTTGCGGTGACTAACTTGAAGCTAAATGAATTCAGGGTTATTATCCCCATCATTGTAAGGGCAAAAACTATGCATAGAACATCTGTAAGAGCAGATTCGAATGTGAGGATGAAATATGTCTCTCCCCCCACATTCATTTGCTTCAGGAGCGGAATTACAAAAGCAGAAGATAACCCTCCGATAATAAACCCTGTGAGAAGCGAAATCTCCAATGAGAACCTGAATAAAAGCATCACAAGGAAAACAACAATTGAGGAAATAAAGAAATTGAAGAATGTAATTTTAATCCCTTTCCCAACGCCTTTTGCAAAAGAGGCCAGGTCAATATTGAATGCACCGTCATACATCAAGAACAGTAGCGTGAACGTTGTAAAAACTGGTGCCATTTTCTCTATCTCCGCAAGAGGAACATAACCCAGAACATGGGGGCCCAGCACAAACCCGAGCATCAGAAGAAACAGTATGTCAGGAATGCCTAGTTTCTTGAAAACAAACTCTGCAAAGAAGCCGAACATCAGTATGAAGCTAATTCCCAGCAAAACCAGAGTCACATCAACCATATTTGTCATTATTAAACAACAGGTATTTAACTCTTTTGTTTATATATTGCACAATACAAATTAATTCTCTGCCGGCAACAAGTAAACATCAAGAGAAGGATATTTCTTGTGAATTAAGTCTCTAAGAGTTTTGAGGAATTTCTCTCCTGGCGGCTTTACCCCAATTAACTTTTTGTTCAGGATTGGATTTTTTGTTGAGAACTGCACAAGAACCAATCTTGCCCCGACGTCAGAAGCAATCTTTACAACACTGAGAACATCCTCCTTCCTGTACATAAGACTGGGAACGATTGGAATCCTTATCTCCAGCTCGAGCTTGTGCTTCTTCAGGAGCGATATGGTGTTATTCAGGTCATGAAGTATTGAAGCGGTAGGTGCAAAGAATGTTTTTGATTTTGTAACCCTTTCAAAATCATCCTCCAGTAGCGGAGCCTTAATGTCGAGAGAGATGAAGTCAAGAAGCTTTTTCTCGAGAAGCGACTTTATTGTCAATGGCTTTGAACCATTGGTATCCAAGCCAACCTTAAGCTTTAGCTTCTTCGCAAACCTTGCAAGCTCTATTAACGCAAGCCTCTGGAGCGTCGGCTCTCCACCCGTGAAAAGGACTGCCTCAACAAAATTAGACTCCTCCTTGATCTTTTGCTTGAGAAGCTTCACATCCTGAAGATACTCTTCCCTGAAGTCGAGAAGATCAGGAGTGTTGCAGTAGGGGCAACGGAAGTTACAGCCTCCAAAATAAACGTGAAAGACATTCTTCTTTACACTCCTGCCTGTTCTTTCAAGGTAGTCCAAACAATAGTATGCCTGCATGGGTAATAAAGACGAGAATTATAACGACAATAAAAATCTTTTGAATTGTCAGCCCGAACTTTCATCTTCGGATGAAAATTCTGAAAGTTTCTTGTTGTTTTTTACTGTATTATAGCTTATTCCGTTTGTCATTTGTTCACCTCTTAAATGCCTGTGCTGCCAAAGCCGCCTTCATTCCTTGTTGTTTGGCCAAGTGTTTCCGATTCAAGAATCTCTGCCCTCTCCACCTTGTTTATAACGAGCTGAGCAATCTTGCTTCCTTTATTCACAGCATAATCCTCATTTCCAAGATTTATCAGTATGACCTTTATCTCGCCCCTATAGCTGGAATCGATTGTTCCAGGAGTGTTAAGAACAGTGATTCCATGATTAATTGCCAAGCCGCTCTTTGGCCTTGTCTGAGCCTCGTAGCCATCGGGGATTTCCAGCCTTATTCCTGCAGAGATAAGCTTTCTTTCTCCTGGCTTGATAACGCAATCATCTGCAGAGAATAAATCCATTCCTGAGTCACCGGGATGCGCATATGCCGGCACCATTCCTCCTTCTTTTTTTATTTTTATCGTCGCCATTTGAGAAAACATAATTCTAATGGGTCAATGTTATATTTAAATAATATCAACATCAAAAATATATAATGGAGAGGGTTATTATTCACTAGGAAAAAAATAATCTCGGCTATTTTGCCTTAAAATCCAGAATGGAGCAGAGATTTTCGCTTTTCACTTCAAGTGTTGAAGAATCGAGCTTCAGGTTGATTGTGTTAAAGTCGTTTGTTATCATAGTTATGTTATATACTTGGCCAAGCCCAAGGCTTTGAAGTATTGCAATCGACTTCATGACCTTGTGAGCAGAATACTTTTCCTTGTGGATTTCCTTCGCCTTCACCAATGCTTCGTTGACATTGAACTTGACCTTATTAAGGTCAAGTTCATTCAATATCTTCTTGTTCTCCTTGAAAATCTTTGACTCGGGACTTTTCTTTATTTCATCAAACATAAAGAATGTGACAAGCCTGTCTTTCTTCCTAAGATAAAACCCAAACTGCCACTCGCTCCCCTCATTGCCGTCGAACATGATGAAAGCATGAGTCAAATAGCTTTCAGGGTTTTGCTTCTTGAAGTCCCTATATGTCTTGCTTTTCAGCAAAACAGCGTATGCTTCCTTTAGTTCCATTATTTTTCTAGTGAAGGGGGTGTTTTTTATATTTTGCGAAAAACAGGAATATTAGTTAAATGATTAATTAAGTAAATAAATAGTTTGATAAATTAAGTATTCTAATTACCATAATAAATTAATTAAAACAAGAACTTATCTTACATAAGAAAATATTTAAAATCAAGGCAGGATTTGCTGATTTTATGGATGAAAAAACAAAAGCGCTAATGAACAGGCAGCAGTACGGTATTGCAGGAAAGCATTCTGCCGCAAAGATTTGCACCTGGACAAAGAAAAGTCTTCTTGACAAAGGAGATTGTTACAAGGGGAAGTTCTACGGCATCAGAAGCTGGATGTGCTGCCAGATGACTCCCTGCATTGTGTGCACAAACAGGTGCGTGTTCTGCTGGAGGGAGTTTACAACAGGAACTGCAAAAAAACTGGAATCAGAAATTGACGAGCCTGATAAAATAATTGATAACTGTGTTAAAGCGCACAGAAAACTGCTAACGGGCTTTGGCGGGAATGAAAAGACAAACATGAATAAGTTTGAGGAGAGCAAGGAACCGATGCATTTTGCAATCTCGCTCACGGGAGAACCCACGATGTATCCTAAGATAAGCGAACTCATAAAAAGGCTGCATGAAAAAGGAAAGACAACTTTTCTTGTAACAAACGGTATGTTTCCGGATGTGCTTGAGAAGATTGAAGCGCCTACACAACTATATATCTCGGTTGATGCGCCAAATAGGGAGGAATACGGAAAAATCGACAATCCGATTTTTCCTGATTACTGGGAGAGATTCATAAGAAGCCTTGAATTGATGAAAAAGACAAAGACTAGGACTGCAATAAGAATAACGCTCGTCAAGGGGGTTAACGATTCGGATATCAACGGGTATGCTGGATTGGTTAAGATTGCCAGTCCCATGTTTGTTGAAGTGAAGGCCTACATGTTTGTAGGTAGCTCGAGAAAAAGGCTGAAGAAAGAGAATATGCCGCTGCATGAAGAGGTTGTTGAGTTCTCTAAAAAGCTTGCTGAGCTGATTGGATACAAGATCATAGACGAGCAGAAAGAGAGCAGAGTGGTATTGCTTATGAAAGAAGACTTTGAAGGAAGAATGATGAAATTCTGAATTAAAAAACGAAATATTTAAATATTAATACCATATTAATATCGAATTAAGGTGATATTATGGTTCAGGCAATAATTAATATCGACGATAATACCAACAGAATATTGAATATCATAAAGGCTCAATTCGGACTCAGAGACAAAAGTAAAGCTATTGAAGTTATGGCGAAGTGTTACGAAGAGGACAGCCTAGAGCCTGCTCTAAGACCGAAATACATAGAGAGGCTTAATAGGATAGAGAAACAGAAAGGCATAAAATTCAAGAACATTGGTGAATTGAGAGGCATTATTGAGGAGAAGCATGCGTAATTACGAGATAAAGCCTCATCTGCAGGAAATTCTCAACAGGCTTTCGAAGAAAGACAAAAACACCTATGAAAGAGTTCTAAAGAAAATCGAGGAAGTTCTTGAATGTAGAGATGTTGAACACTACAAAAACCTCAGATATGACGTGGAAGACAGGAAGAGAGTTCATGTTGGACATTTTGTTCTGGTATTCAAATTAACAAAAGAAACAGACACGATTTCATTCCTTGATTTTGGTCATCATGATGAAATGTATGAAAGAGAGCGCTAATAATTTTACATTTATTTCATCGGCAGCGGCTTTGCTTGTTTCCAGAGGTAATCAAAATAGAAATTCATGGCTTTTGTCAAGCCTTCACTTTGCGCATACAAGAAAATCCTGTCCACAGGATTCTTAGGATTAAGAATAGTGATAATCACTTCAGAATCATCTTTAATGTTCAATCTGATATTTTCCACAGGATAATATCTTACCTCAACTCCTCTTTTCACATCATCCCTGCTCCATTCCAATCCTCTTTCAGTAAGTTTAGTAACCAAGAATTGAACCTTCACTCCTTTTTTTATCAGTTCGTCAATAATCCTGACTCTTTCATAATGCTGCTCTTCACAAGTATAGATTCTTCTGAGAGATTTTTTTGCAGTTCGATATAGCCTGTTGAACATAGCGTGGCTTTCTTCGCACACAAACTGAATTTTTTCTGAAATGGGCTCTTCTTTTAATTTTGTTCTTTTCATGCTTTCCAGCTTGGAAGGCAGATTTTTATGTAGCTCCTGGAACTTATGCAGCTTCTTTTCCAGCATATCTTCAATAACTATGCTTGGGTCAACTGCCTTGAATACCTTGGGCCTTTCAGTCAATATATTGACAAGGCCTCTTTCCTGGAGCTTCTCTAAAGTATTGTATGTCTTCCCATGAGGCACGCCGCTTGCTCTGTGAGTTTCATTACCCGACATGGGACCATTTATAAGCAGAGCAAGATAGACCTTTGACTCATATTCTGACAATCCTATCGTCTTAAAATCCTCCAAGAGCTTGGTATCTTCAAAAGGCTGCGGCATATTTACTCCCATGGGAGTTGTAAATATATAAATATATGCTATAACTAATAAGTAGTAACAAATATCGAGGTGATATAAAATGAAAATAGAAAAGATTGAAGTGCAAAAAGGAAAAGGAACTGTTAGCAGCATGGGCTATCCAATAATTGCAGTCCACCAGCTATATGTGAGTAAATTGGACTATCATCCTGAAGAAGGACCAAGAAACGGAATTTTTATCCCATACTGGTTATATGAAAAAGC
>JAFGPE010000023.1 GCA_016926055.1 Candidatus Woesearchaeota archaeon
CAGTTGTTCTCCTTTGCAAAATCCCTTGCCCACTCAAGACTTTCTTTCGACACAGTGTATGGTGCATGGGGGCCAAGAGCAAATTTTATTCTGTCAGGAAATCCTTGGAATCTTTTCCAAAGGTTTTCATTAATCCTTATCTGCTCTTCTGCCTTCTCCTTGTCGAACATGTCAATAAACACGGCGCTTAAATAGGCTCTTATTCCCATCTCCTCGACTGCTCTTCCAGAAGCAAAGGCATGCCAGTACATGTCATTGAAGCATGTTGTCCCTGATTTTATCATCTCGAGGCAGGCAAGCTTTGTTCCCCAGTACACATCATCATCGCTCATCTTAGCTTCAATGGGCCATATCTTCGTATTCAGCCACTCGAAAAGGTTCATGTCGTCTGCATAGCTTCTCACAAGGGTCATTGCTGCATGAGTGTGCGAGTTGACAAATGGGGGAATTAATGCCTTGTCTTTTCCATCAATAATCGTGTCAGCGTCACGCTTCTTTCCAATTTCTGCTATCTTGTTCTCCTCGATGTAAACAGAGTTCTTTTTTCCATCCAGCAAAACATCCTTTATTAAGATGCTCATTTTATTATGTGCTCGATTATGCTTTTTATCTTCCTGAAGTTTTTCTTCTGTTCCCCTTTTACCTCTTCAAAATCCAGCTGTTGAGGAACAATGCCATTTGCGTAATTATCCACAGAGCATATTGCCGCATAGTTGAGCTCAAGCTCTTTTGCCAGTGTCGCCTCATTTGCTATGGTCATGCCGACAACATCAGCATAGTTCTTGAACATGCGGATTTCAGCTTTTGTTTCCAGCCTCGGGCCGTGCGTCTGCAAATATACACCCTTGTTGACTGTTTTTACCTTTGCTTTTCTAGCAGTATCTATCAGCTTCTTTCTTAGCTCCGCACTCAATCCGGGAGTGGTATGGATGATCGAATCATTAAAGAAGGTAGGGATGCTGTGGAAGCTCATGTAATCATGAATAACAACAATGCTTCCGGGCTTAATTGCTTTTTTCAGGGAGCCGACAGAGCTTATTCCTATGATGTCTTCAACGCCTAGGCGCATGAATGCGTTGATGTTTGCGTGATGGTTTATCTTGTGCGGAGGAATGTCCTTCCTGTCACCATGGCGCTGGATGAAGCACACATCATCCTTGACAAAGACTGCAACAGTTCCGTAGGGGGTCTTGACCTTTTTCTTCTTCGCGGATTTCAATAATCTTTTCTCAAAAAGTCCAGAGCCTCCTATAATCCCTAACTCCAATTTCACACCCCCTTTATTCCTTATCAAATCTTGAGCTTTGATACCTTTGCCCTCTCACTAATTATTGCAGAATTTCCATCTGGATCTTCAATTATCAGCTTTAATTTATCCTGTCCCCACATCACTCTTTGCAATTTCTTGAGGAGATTTTTTGCCTTCTTTTTAGTGTCCTCATCTTCCTCGTCGTTTTTTGCGGATTCTATTACTTTCTTTACCCTGCCAAGTATTCCCTCGACATTTGTAACATAGCCGTTTGATGCAATGCCCGGGGTGACTGTTGTGATATGCGGAATCTTTATGGTCGCGGTACTTGATTTCACAACCCTTATCTTCATATCCTCTTCCTTCTCGATGTCAATTTCATATTTGCTTGGTTCTTTCTTCTCTGCAGCTTCAACATCCGCCTTGTGGTACTTGCATTCAGAGCAAGTCATGGAGAATATGTATGCCTGGCCAAAATACGGAATCTCCCTTTCGTCTTCTCTTAGCGTCAGTGTGTTCTTGTGGCACATGGGACACGGCTGATTGCTTAATTCTGAAGCAGTATCTTCTCCTTTTTTCTCCGCCATTCTTTTCTTCCTTTTAGAATTTATTCTTCCGCTGATTCCTTGTCTTCTTCAGCTTCCTCTTTATGTGCCTTGCTTCTGTGGATTTGGGCAAAGCTTGGCGCAGCAACAATCCAGTCGTCGCCGAATCCTGCTATGTCGCCATTGATGGCCTCGCAGGTCTTCTTAAGCTTGTTTATTGCCCTCTTTAGTTCAATGATATCCTTGTCCTTCAGTGGCTTTATATTGACCAAGGCAACAGTGTTTCCCGTTCTTATGGATTCTAGAATTGGCTTTATTCCTGAGAACTCTTCGAGAGTAAACGGCCTTATTATTATCTTTGACTTTGCATCCTCACTCGTGGTGTCAAGCTCAACATATTCCTCTTCAGGGATTTCCTTATAGGAGGCATCTCCCTCACCAAAAATCGCTGATTTAATTGAAGAAATTATCTTTTTCATATTCTCCCTCCATGACAATTATTGTGTTAAATTTGTATAGCTGTTAAATGGTAGCTTTAGTATTTAAAGTTTGTGGTTATGTGTAATAGAAATAAAAGAATCATTTCTTGCTCACAAACTCAGTGTACTTGCACTTGCCGCAGGCATATCTGTCCTTGTGGGCTGCCATGAATGTTGCCTCGCCACACTTCGGGCAGACTCTCTTTGTCCTCTTGAGTTCACCCTTTGCTTCATAGTACTTCCATGTCTGAGAGCCCTTCTTTTTCTTTATCTTCCCTGTTGCCGCTTTTTCTGCTGCCATTTTTACTCCTTGCCCTCCGGCTTATTTTCTGGGGGCGAAGCGACAGGGTTCTGGGACTTATTATCAGAATCTTCCTTCTTCTCTGTCGTCGCCTCCTTCTTTCCTTCAAGCCGGTTTTTAATCCATTGAGGCTCAAGCTCCTTCTTCGCTTTTTCATCGTTATAGCAGAGCGCTTTCACAATCGCTGTCTTGTAACCATATGCAGGCTTAACGAGAATTATGCTGATGAGCTCTTCCTTCGCACCCATCTTTTTTGCAAGCTCAGCTGTGATTTCCTTTCTTGAAGGAGTCTTCTGCTCGAAAGCAAGCTCCGCCTCAACTGCTGTGTGTGACAGCAGCGATTTTTCCTCCTTCTTTGTAATCTTCAGATGCATTTTTATCTTACCTTTATTGCGTATTCCCCTTCCTTCTGTATCCCTATCTTTTTTGCAATCTCTGATTTATCCTTGTCCAGTATTGCAAGCCTTCCCTGCCAGCTTGTTGCAACTGTTGACGATTTGCAGTTAGGACATTCGCTGCCGTCATAAAACAGCTTGCAGCTTTTGCATACCTTTTTCTTCATTTGCCTTTTGCCTCTTTTTGCTTTAATTCCTCTTCCATCCATTCAAGCTTTCCGAGGCCTTTTTGCCTCATTGTAAGGCCCAGCTTGGGATTTGTTAAATCCTTAAAGCTTGTTGCGATTATCCTTGCCCTGCACAAATCATTTACCTTGATACTCCTCTTTGTTTCCTTTCCAAGAAGAACCTTGTCTTTGGAAAAGCTCACAAAATCGTCCATTGCCTGCGAGACATGAATCATCCCATCGATTGGACCGAGGTTGATGAAAGCTCCGAAGTCAGCTATGTCCTTTATCCTTCCAAGCACAATCTCCTGAAGTTCGGGCTTGAATGTCAGAAGCTCGAACTCTGTAGCATAGTACGATGCTCCATCCCCAGGAATTATTATCCCGTCCTGGATGCTGCTAACCTTGCTCACGCCGACAACTATTCCCAGGTCTTTTGATATGAAGCCA
>JAFGPE010000024.1 GCA_016926055.1 Candidatus Woesearchaeota archaeon
TCATTGGCCAAGAATCCATTCATAACCTGGATTTCGAGCTGCGACGGAAAATACTCTTTGGTTTTTGCAGTAAAGGCAAGAACTCTTATCGAGTTTGATAAAATAATGGGTGAGATAAGGAACAGATACTGGAGTTTTATAATGGTACATGATACTGCCACGATAATCAGCGGAATCCATTTCCACAGGGATTATCTCATCCAGAATAAAGCGACGACAGAAAGAAAAATCATGTGGGGCGGTATGCCTGAAGAAGCAAAGCTTGATGAAATAAGCATTGAGATTCTGAATGAACTTTCAGCAGACTCGAGGATTAATGCCGTAAAGATAGCGAGCAACCTTGATATTTCAGCAGATGCTGTTATTAAGAGAATAAAGAAGCTCGAACAGAACGGAATTATCGAGCACTACATGATCTGGCCCAATGTCAACAAGCTCCAGGGACTTTACTACAAGGTTCTTGTAACACTGCATAATTTCGATGAACAAAAGGAAAAAGAGCTTCATTCATATTGTCTGCAGAATCCAAACATTGTTTACATTGTCAAGTCGTTAGGGTCGTGGCAGTTTG
This sequence comes from Candidatus Woesearchaeota archaeon, assembly GCA_016926055.1. GTDB lineage: Archaea > Nanobdellota > Nanobdellia > Woesearchaeales > JAADFO01 > JAFGPE01. The sequence goes on from JAFGPE010000024.1 coordinate 572, forward strand.
AGATGGATGTCGAGGTAAGAGACATCGAGGAATTCAGGAAATTGATGAGGGATTTCCTTAAACAGTTTTCGAACATTGTTTCAGATTATACCCCGTTGAATATCTATGATGAACACAAATATCTATTCTTTGAGAAGGAATGTTTAAAATAATTTTTGGGCGCCAGGAACAGGAGTTCCTTCCACGGTTTGTAGAGTTCGAACCCGCGCGACCGTGGTTGGTACAGGTAGCCGAACTACGGGACCCGTTTTTTTCTTCTTTTCATTATTTAAAACAGAACTAATGTTTAAACTAATCAGTAAGATTTTCCGACGAAACCGGAAAGAACATGAGACTAAAATCCTCGAAAATTTTCCACCAATTTGTTCTTCCACAGCGGAAAATTTTCAGGAGTCCAAAAAATCCGATACGAACGAAAGAAGTGAGCGAACTTGCTACCAGTCTTAGACTGGTGGAGTCGGATTCTTTTTAGACAATATTTCAAAACCTTTAAATCCCTTTGAATTTTCTCCTCTTCATGAACGTTTCCCAGCGCTTCGAATGCGATATCTGCTCAGGAAAATATAAGCTCTCCCACAGGGACTTTGACTTCTATTCTCTCTGCCCAAAACATAGAGCGATGTTCAAGGTGAAGCAATCCTTGGAGAAAGAGGACTTCTCCGGATTTTCTCCTGCTCCGTTTGTTGGAAGGTTTGGCTATCCAAGGATAAATGTTGGAATACTTTCAACTCCCGACACTGGAATGGACAGGAACACATATGATAATCCAAGACTTTGGTCTTCCCTGAATTACCAGCTTGATGCTGTCGCGGAGCTAAGAAGCTCCCTTGTGAATTCCAGCTTCAAGGCGACAGTTACTGACGCAAGAAAAAGTGAGAAATTTCTCGACATAGGAAAAGAAATAGGGATGGCGTCAAGGCCGGTTGATGTTGAAGTCCAGCTTCACGACAAGCCCAGATTCAGGATGAATTTTGGCGAATACACCGCTCCAACAGGACCAAACGCAAAGCTGAAGAAAGCAGAGATTACTTCTAACCCGCGAATAGAGGATAAGGTTGAGAAGATTGTTGATGATGTTGATTTGAAGGCAAACAAAGGTATTGTTTATCTCTATAATCAGGGTTTCGATGAGAATTTTCTGAGTAGGCTGCTTAGCATCGGGAATGTGGGTCTGAAGAAAGACAGAAAATTAGTCCCGACAAGATGGAGTATTACTGCAGTTGATGATGCCCTTGGCAAGGATTTAATAAAAAAGATTCATGACAATTCCCTTCTCGACTACAGGTTGCACTTCGGGGGCTTTATGGGAAACTATTATTGCCTGCTGTTCTTTCCAGAAGTGTGGAGCTATGAACTGTTCGAGATGGAGGCAAGGCAGCAGAAGGAAATTCATGCAATGACAGATGATGAAGGATATTCCGGAAGGAAGGAATATGCTTTCAATACTGCAGGTGGCTATTATACAGTAAGGCTTGCAATCCTTGAGAAGCTCAATGAACTGAAGAGGCAGGCAGGCTGCCTTGCGCTGAGATTTATAACGGATGAATACAAATTGCCGCTCGGTGTCTGGGTAACGAGGGAAGCGGCAAGGAAAACACTGCATGAGAAGGCAATGACCTTCTCGTCGAGGGAATTAATGCTCTCTTATGCGCAGGGATTGATACTGAAGAAATTCGGGATGAACATTGGACAAATCTACAGAAGAAGCAAATTATTGAATGAAATAAAGGAACAGAAAAAGCTGAGTGAATTCTGAAACATAACCTTTAAATATATTCTATGATATCATTTGATATTATAGATCTTACACAGTATGAATTTGAGATAAGGAGACGTGCTTTTATAAGAGCAATGCAGCGAGGAGTAACTCCGGGCATGATTGAAGCGACTCTCAAGGGAGGAACAATAAAGCACTTCGGAAAGAATGATGTAAAACTTTACAGGAAATATAAGAACTTCACGGTCATATGTGTTGATGAAATAATCGGAACAAAAATAAAGATAGTAGCTATTGAAATCAAAAGGTGATTCAAAATGGCAAGGAAATGCGGTTGTGGAGGAAAGATGATTGAGCTTAGCTCAAAGACTCCTGAAGGAGTCAATTACAGATATTTCCGCTGTGAGAAGTGCGGAGAAGAGATTGTCAATATGGAGCAGCTTCACGATGTTGCAGAGAAATATAGGGAGTTGAAGAAATACAATGCAAAGCTCTCAAAATGGGGACAGAGTATTGGATTGAGAATACCTAAAGAACTAGTCTATAAATACAACTTCAAGGACGATGAGGAAGTAACAATAATTCCAGAGGAAACAGGTATTAAGGTCATTCCTGCTTGATTGTCTTCATTATTTTCATCGAGAATAAATCTTGGAAGCTGAGCGAATTCTCTCACTGATGAATCTTTTTGTATTATTGAAACCTAAACTTTTTTAAAGACACTGAAATTAGCTAGATTCATGAGTGCCGGCATAATATCTACTGTATTGGCATATGAGCTGGATAAAGAACTGCCTTTGCTTGAGCGTTCAATAGAACGTGCTATACATGGTGCTGACAGAACTAACTCAAAACTAGTCATTGTTGCGCAGGGTCCAGTCGGATTAAAATGGTTCAAAAGGTATGTTGAAGACAGACAAAACCGATTCAAATTCATGTATTTTAAAAATCCACTAGGACAATGGCATGCAATGATCAAGGGTCTTGAAAATCTTGGATTTTACAACGGTGCGACGCTAATAACTGACCTTGAAACAGTTCCCCTCTTCCCCGACCTAACAAGAGACTTTCTGCACTATTCCAGGCGGCACGGCGTAGTGGTTGGCCATAGTGATGGCTTTGAACATGGTGAAAAAAATACAAGGTATAAAAGAAAGGCATTGGAAGAGATAATGGAGAATTATCTTGCGTTGTGTTATGCCAAGGAAGGTGACAAGGTTATTGGTTCAAGAAGAACTCAAAGTCCTATAAGGATTTTCTCAGATATTGCAACAGACAGAATATTCGGCTCACAATTTAGCGCAAATAACAACGGATACCTTAGTAATCTGGTGCTTGGAGGAAAAATGCTTCGCGAAGCCAATGGAAATATTCTTTGCATTCCTGTCGATTCTTATCAGGAGGACAATAAACCGTCTTCATATGAAATAAACCACGTCATTGATGATCTCAGCAGATACGCTGTTCGAACAAGAACAGAACAAGAACTTTTCAGAGCAATAAGGATGACGGTCTTTCATGGAAGATTTACACAAGAAGACTTAAATGAAATAAAAATGAAGGTCGAAGCAAATTTGAGAGTGTACATCCACAGTCTCGAGTCAACCATCCCGGCACGGATTAATCAGCAATCATTTTCCTTGTAAGGCATCAGCAATTTCTAAAGCAGCACATTAAACAAATATCCCAATAGCAGTATCTGCGGCACAGTTATTATTGGAAGCCAGATTGCTGTTTTCTTTCCGACGTTGCTCCAGAGCAGCCCAATCTCCGTATAATCGGTTGAAACGCCCGCCATCAGAAATGTGAAGCTGTTTCCGAATGCCTTTGTCTGGTTGAAGATTTCGAATGCAAGGACAGAACTCCCCTCCGAGCAAACCTCTATTATCGTCGCAAAGAATAGTGTTATCAGCAGCCCGATTATTGTCGGCCCAAGATACATCATCAATAGCTCAGTAGGAACAAAAGCCCTGACGAATGCAGCAAGAATCATTCCGATGAACAGCCACCACACAACCATCTTTGCAAGAGCCCAGGCGCCCTTCAGTACACCATATATGTCTTTTCTTCCGAATTTGTAATTCCCAAACCTCTTCCTGAAATCCCCTGCAATGGAAAATTCCTTGTCAACCTCGACAGTATTCGGATTCTTCTCTATGAGATTCTTCCTGTCCAGCAGCTGATAAACGAATCCTGTGATGATTGCAATCACCAGCGCTGAGAATATTATCAAAAGCGCTTTCACTCCAAAAAAGCCGAAAAACAACACAGTTATCGGGAGATTCGCCCATGGCGAGGCAAGGAGGAACGCAATAACTGCTGCAATTGACGCTCCTTTCTTGTAGAGTTGGATTGCGATTGCCAATATCCCGTGGCTGCAGGCGCTCATCAGGAAGCCAAAGCCCACGGCATAAAGTATAGACCTCTTCTTGTGCGTTGAAAGGAATTTTGAAATCCATTCCCTTGGAACGAAATGGTCTATTGTTCCACCAAGAATTAAGCCAAGAAGTACAGCCCACCATATCAATCTCAAATAATCAATGAATGCATCATGAAGCTTGTTCAGCGACGGAATTAAATAGCTTATGAAAATCAACGCCGTTGTTATCAGACCAACAACATACAGTTTTTCCCTGTACCATGGAATATGGTCCCCCTTAATGGCGCAGCTAGGGCAGTGCTTTATCTTGTTCTCTTTCTCATACTTCTCGATGCAGTGCTGGCTGCAGAAATAATGGCCATGCGCCTTGATGTGACCTTTCATTCCGCATATTGGATCTGTCTTGTTCATCTTATCCCTCCGCAAGTGTCACCGCAGCCGCCACAACTTCCACCGCAACCACAACTTCCTGAATCTGTTGGCTCTAAGGGTTGTTGTTTTGTAACTGTTTCATCTCCTTTGATTTTAAACTCGTTGAATATTTTTGTAGCTTTTATTTTTTCCGCAGATGTGATGCTCGAGTCATAGCTCACGTCAAAGTAGTTTGGAAACCGAAATATTACTGATTTTACTCCCGCGTTTCCTTTTAATTCCTCTGTTATCAATGGTGCGTGCCCCGGGCAGGGAATGTCCACTTTGAGCGTTATTTCACTCAACCCTTCCTTCACGGCATTTCCAGTTGCGCCCGAAGCCAGGTTGGTGGCAAGAGGAAACACTATCAAGAACAATAAAAGATTTACTCCGATTGCGCTTCCGTAGAGCACAGACAAATATTTTAGATTCGATCTAATGTTCTTTATTGTTATTATCCCTTTCAGGTAAATCGTTGCAGATATTGTCGCGAAGACAAACGAAAGTCCAATGAGGATGTAAAAAAAATACCTGTTCATCAGCAACGGCTTGAATATCGAGGCAGCTGCAGTAACTCCCAATACTGTAAACACTATAAATGCAATGCATCCGGTATGGGGTAACAGACCATACAAAAGCCCTGACCAAGCTCCTTTCTTTTCATTCTTGTTTTTTTCATTACAGCATTTCATTAACATCACCCAGCAAAACAGAAAACTGAAACAGCTTATTTAACCTTGTATGAAACTAGTTTCAACGCATATTGTTGTTAACAGTAAATCAATTCTTAAATCGTCTATTGTTGTCAAAAGAAATTCACTTCAAAAAGTTCAATATCAGCGGCAATGCCACAAGCCCCATCAGGGTCGTGACCAGAACGGTTGTGGCAACGACAGCGGCATCCTCCTTTTCGAACTTCTGGCACAATACCATGGTCATTATTGCGGAGGGCATTGATGCCTGCAGCACAACAGCTTTCATTGCAATGCCTGTTATTGACAGCAGCTTTACCACCAGCAATGAGACGAGAAACCCCCCGAGAATCCTGTAGATTGAGGCGCCAAGGGCAATCTCGAAGGAAACAATCTTTATCTCTTTCATCCTGTAGCCGAGCATAAGCAGAGCCAATGGGATTGTTATTGAGCCGATTAGTTCCAGCGGCTTCATAATTACCGAAGAAATGCTGATGAATGATGCGGCAATGCCAAGAATTACTGCATATATCAACGGAGTCCTGAAAATCTTTTCAAAGCCATGTTTCCTGTTCAGCAAATATATTCCTATGCTATACATGAAAATGGCGCAAACCATGTCAGGAATTACAGCCCTTGAGAACCCCTCTGCGCCATAAGCCATCAAAATGACAGGATAACCAAGGAATGCAGTATTTGAGAAAGTCATCGGCAGAACCAGGCCAGAGTTTTCTTTCTTTATCAGTTTCAAAAGAAAATATGCGCCAACTCCTGTAATGATTATTATCAGTGCAGATGCAACCGCAATGCTCGCCATATCATAGAAGCCTATCTTGTTCTTTGCAATGGATGTGAAAATCAGGCACGGCGCAGAGATGTAGATGAGCAAATCAGTTATCTGTTTCGTGTCAATCTTTTTCACAAAGCCAAGAATATAGCCTATTGCAATTATCAAAAAAACAGGAAGCACGGTTTCGAATATCATGTCATCAGAACTACGCGTTAGATATATAAAGTTGACTGTTTTATGAGGTGCAATGGACAAACTGGTACTTTGGGA